>JBDHSQ010000117.1:0-10589 GCA_039808285.1 Paracoccaceae bacterium | reverse complement strand
CTCGGCGTCGGCTTCCTCCAGTTCATCCCGGTGGTGGAGCGCGAGGGCGCCGCGGGGGGCCTCGCCGGGCCGCCGCAGTCCGATCCCGCTGCCGGGGCCACCCGCTGGAGCGTCAGTCCGGCGGCCTACGGCAAGTTCCTCTGCGACGTCTTCGACATCTGGCACCGCCGCGATGCGGGGCGGATCTCGGTCCAGCATTTCGACGTGATGCTCGGGCTCCTGCTCGGCCAGCCGGCCTCGCTCTGCGTCTTCGCCGAGGATTGCGGCGGGGGGTTCGCGCTCGAGCACAACGGCGACCTCTATGCCTGCGACCACTACGTCTATCCCGAATACCGGCTCGGCAACCTGATGGAGGAGGATCTCGGCCGGATCGCCGCCTCGCCCGCCGCCCGCGCCTTCGGGGCGATGAAGCGCGCGACGCTCCCGCGCCAGTGCCGGGAATGCCGGTTCCGCCCCCTCTGCCACGGCGGCTGCCCCAAGCACCGTTTCGCGATCACCCGCGACGGCGAGCCGGGGCTCAACCACCTCTGCGCCGCCTACCGCCGCTTCCTCGCCCATGCCGGGCCGCGGCTGGCGGAGATCGCGGCGCGGGTCGGCTGGGGTCAGACCGCGACGTAGCGGTCGCGGCGGTGGTTGACGGCGATGACGAGGTTCACGACCAGCGCGCCGAGCGCCGAGATCGCCACCGTGGCCGCATCGCGCAGGGTGAGCGCGAGGGCGAAGATCACGACATCGAACAGAAGCTGGGTCCAGCCGGCGCGGAATCCGGTCCGGTCCTGAAGCCAGATCGCGACGATGCCGACGCCGCCGAGGCTCGCCCCGTGGCGGAAGAGCGCGAGCAGTGCCGAGCCCGAGATCGCGCCGAAGAGCACGGCACCGACGATCGGGTCCAGATCGGCAAAGCTCACCCAGCGCGGGAAGACCATCGCGAGGCCCGACATCACCCCCACCGCGAGGAAGGTCTTGAAGACGAAGGCCGGTCCGATCCGGCGCCAGCCGAGCCAGTAGAAGGGCAGGTTGACCGCGAAGAAGACCGGGCCGAAGCCCCAGCCGGTGGCGTAGGAGATCAGCACCGCGAGCCCCGCCGTCTGGCCCGTCACCAGCCCCAGATGGGTGAGGATGGTGATGGCGAAGGCGGCCATGCCGGCGCCGTAGGCGATGGCCTGCGCGTCGTCGAGAACGCTGTGGCGGTGCGGGTCGGTCATCGTCCCCGGCGCCCGGCGGGCGTTTGGCTGCACATCTTCTTCGTTGCCGAAATACTCCGGGGGGTGCGGGGCGGGGTGCGGGGGGCAGCGCCCCCCGTCGCCCGGCCCCGGCGGGGCCCGGTCACCCGAGCGCCTTGCCGAGGTATTCGTCGACCTTCTCGAGATAGCCCATCGTGGTCAGCCATTTCTGGTCCGGCCCGACGAGCAGCGCGAGATCCTTGGTCATGAACCCGTCCTCGACGGTCTGCACCGTCACCCGTTCCAGCGTCTCGGCGAATTTCGCCAGCGCCGCGTTGCCGTCGAGCTTGGCGCGGTGCTTGAGGCCGCCGGTCCAGGCGTAGATCGAGGCGATCGAGTTGGTCGAGGTCTCCTTGCCCTGCTGGTGCTGGCGGTAGTGGCGCGTCACCGTGCCGTGCGCGGCCTCGGCCTCCACCACCTTGCCGTCCGGCGTCATCAGCACCGAGGTCATCAGGCCGAGCGAGCCGAAGCCCTGCGCCACGGTGTCGGACTGCACGTCGCCGTCGTAGTTCTTGCAGGCCCAGATGTAGCCGCCCGACCATTTCAGCGCGCTGGCCACCATGTCGTCGATCAGCCGGTGTTCGTAGGTGATGCCCTTGGCCTTGAACTGGTCGGCGAATTCGGCGTCGAAGACTTGCTGGAACAGGTCCTTGAAGCGGCCGTCATAGGCCTTGAGGATAGTGTTCTTGGTCGAGAGATAGACCGGCCAGCCCTTCATCAGCCCGTAGTTGAACGACGACCGGGCGAAGTCGATGATCGACTGGTCGAGGTTGTACATGCCCATGACGACGCCGGCGCCGGGGGACTGGAAGACTTCCCTTTCGATGACCTCGCCGTCCTCGCCGACGAACTTCAGCGTCAGCTTGCCCTTGCCGGGGAAGCGGAAGTCGGTGGCGCGATACTGGTCGCCGAAGGCATGGCGGCCGACGACGATCGGTTTGGTCCAGCCAGGGACCAGCCGGGGGACGTTGCGGCAGATGATCGGCTCGCGGAAGATGACGCCGCCGAGGATGTTGCGGATCGTGCCGTTGGGTGACTTCCACATCTGCTTCAGGCCGAACTCCTCGACGCGGGCCTCGTCGGGGGTGATGGTGGCGCATTTGACGCCGACGCCGTATTGCTTGATCGCGTTGGCGGCGTCGACGGTGATCTGGTCGGACGTGCGGTCGCGTTCCTCGATGCCGAGGTCGTAGTATTTCAGGTCGATGTCGAGGTAGGGCAGGATCAGCTTCTTCTTGATGAAGTCCCAGATGATCCGGGTCATCTCGTCGCCGTCCAGCTCGACGACAGGGTTTTCCACCTTGATCTTCGACATCTCCGCTCTCCGCCTGGGGGTGACTCGCTGGCGCGGTCTTAGCGGAAATCGGGGGGAGGGGAAAGATGGTATGCGTTGGTATACCGAAGATCGGCGCCCGGAAGGGCGGCGCTCAGAAGACGAGGCGGCCCAGCCCGCTGCGCAGGAGCGCGAGGCCGAGCAGCGCCGAGACGGCAAAGCCCGCCGCCCCCAGTTCCACCGAGCCGAGCGGAAGCGGCAGTGTCCGCAGCATGACCGCCAGCACTGCGACATGGACGAGATAGACAGCCATCGACAGGTCGGCCGCGACCCGCGTGGCGCGCGTGCCGGGCGGGCCGAAGGCGAGCGCGGCGGCGAGGAGCGGAACCGACAGCACCAGTTGGTCGGTGCCGTCAACCCCCGCGGACCCGAGGAGGAGCCCGAGCCCGAGCGCCGCGGCGCCGGTCAGGCCGAGCCAGACCGGGCTTCCCGCCGCGCTCGCCAGCGCGACGCCGAAGAAGAGCGCCGGTTCGTAGAAGAGGAAGACCGCGATACCGGGGTCGGGGTCGCTCCGGTCCAGGGACAGGAGCCAGAGCGCGGAGCCTGCGGCGGCGAGCGGCAGCGCGACACGGGGGGCGGCGATGCCGGGCATCCGGCGGCGCAGCGCCACCACCGCGAGCGAGGCCGCGAAGGCGAAGGGCAGGAACCAGAGCGGGCCCATCGTGCCCTCGGGCGGGAACCACCCGGCCGCGGTGGCGCGAAGCGGCTGATGCGCCGCGGCCGCGTCGGCCAGGCGCAGGCCGAGGTAGATGGCCGCCCAGACCGCGAAGGGCCGCAAAAGCCGGCGGGCCCGCCGGCGCGCCGCTCCGCCGAACGATCCCCGGTCGCGGCCGGCCATCGCGAGGCAGGCCATGAGGGCGGTGAAAAGACCCATCGCCGCGGGCATCCACCCGGCCCCGGGGGACTTGGCGTGAAAGAACACGATCACCGCCGCGGCGGCCAGCCGCAGAAGGTCGAGCGCCGCGTTGCGCCCGGCCGGAGAATCGCCCGGCGCGCCCGATCTGGCCGGAGGGGTCTTTGCGGAAGGAGGTAACCAGGCCGTCCCTGGCGTTGCCGCGGTTCCGTCCAACCTGCTCTCCGTCCACTCGCCACCGGGCCCTTCATGCGGGCCCGTCACGGGCGGGAAGACTACCGCAAGGGGAAGTCCCGGCAAAGCGAAATCAGCCGAAGACCCCCCTGGCGAGCCCGCGCACATGGGCCCAGAGAGCCGGAGCGCCGCGGGCGACCTTGTGGCCGACGCGCGCCTCGAACTGGTCGAAGGTCACGCCGTATTCGGTCCAGGTGCCGCCGCCGGCGGCGATGTTGTGCAGGACCGGCTGCACCCGGTCGAGCGCCTTGGCGAAGACGGCGTCGGGGGTCTCGGCCGCCTCGAACTCTTCCCAGAGCGCGCGGAGCCCGGTGCCGATGTCGGCCGGCAGCAGCCCGAAGATGCGGTCCGCCGCCGCCGCCTCGGCGGCGCGCGTCGCCGCGGAGGCGTGGGCCTGGCCGTTGGCGGAATGGATCGGCACGTCGCCGGTGTCGATCTCGACGAGGTCGTGAAGGAGGAGCATCCGGACCACCCGGTCGATCGACACGCCGGGCCCGGCGTGATCGGCAAGGACCAGCGCGTAGAGCGCGAGGTGCCAGGAATGTTCGCCCGAGTTCTCGCGCCGTGACCCGTCGGCGAGCGTGGTGGCGCGCAACACCTGCTTCAGGCGGTCGGATTCCATCAGGAAGGCGAACTGGGCGTCGAGCCGCCCGCGCGTCCCGCCGTCCGCCTCCGCGGTCATCCCCCCGCGCGTCCCTCCGGTCATCCCCCCGGTCATCCCCCCCCGTCATCCCTCGGAGCGGGCGCCCGCGGCACGGGCACGGCCGAGGCGCTGGTTCAGGAACGCCCGCGCCTTGGCCTCGGCGCGCTGGGCGCGGACCGCGGCCATGTAGGCTTCCTGAAGCGCCGAGGAAGCGGCTTCGACGATCTTGTTCACCTCGGTGACGATCGAGTCGTCGCCGGTCTCGGCCACCGCCTTCAGAACGTCCTCGGCAAGCGCGATGCCAAGTTCCTCGGTCGTCGGCATGGCCTAGCGCGTCTGTTCGCCGAGGCGGCGGCGGACGTAGTCCTGCACCGTCAGGATCATCGGCGCCATGTGCTCGGCCTCGTTCTCGAAGAAATGTCCCGCCCCCTCGATCTGCTCGTGGGTGATGGTGATCCCCTTCTGCTCGCGCAGCTTGCCGACCAGCGCGCCGGTGTCCTTGGGTGCCGCGACGCGGTCGGCGGTGCCGTTGATGACCAGCCCCGAGGAGGGGCAGGGGGCGAGGAAGGAGAAGTCGTACATGTTGGCGGGCGGCGCCACCGAGATGAAGCCGGTGATCTCGGGCCGGCGCATCAGGAGCTGCATCCCGATCCAGGCGCCGAAGGAGAAGCCCGCGACCCAGCAGTGCTTGGAGTTCGGGTTCAGCGCCTGGAGGTAGTCGAGCGCGGAGGCCGCGTCGGAAAGCTCGCCGATGCCCTGGTCGTATTCGCCCTGGCTGCGGCCGACGCCGCGGAAGTTGAAGCGCAGGACGGTGAAGCCCAGCTCGTGGAAGGCGTAGTGCAGCCGGTGCACCACGCGGTTGTTCATCGTGCCGCCGAACTGGGGGTGCGGGTGCAGGATGATGGCGATCGGCGCGTCGGGCTGTTTCTGGGGGTGGTAGCGGCCTTCCAGCCGGCCTTCGGGGCCGGCAAAGATCACTTCGGGCATCGCCTGTCTTCTCTCGTGCGGGTGCGGTTGCACATCAAATTCGGCAGGGCCATTCTTGACGATTTTGCTCGGGCACCCTAGAACTGTTCTAAACGCCGGCGCGGCCGGTGTCCGGGTGGAACGGAGTTAAGCGCCGATCCGCCCGGCGTCAATGTCTTTGCGGGGTGAAGGCCCATGAAACTCTCGACCAAGGGACGCTATGCGATGGTGGCGCTGGCCGACCTGGCCACGGCGCGGGACGACCAGATGACCTCGCTCGCCGCGATCTCGAAGCGGCAGGACATCTCGCTGCCGTATCTCGAGCAGCTTTTCGTGAAGCTGCGCCGGGCGGGGCTGGTCGAGTCGGTGCGGGGGCCGGGCGGCGGCTACCGGCTGGCGCGCGACCCGTCCGGGATCCGGGTGAGCGAGATCCTCGAGGCGGTGGACGAGACGGTGAGTGCCCTTCACACCGGAGCGGGGGCCACGGGCGGCGTTTCGGGAAGCCGGGCGCAGTCGATGGCGAACCGGCTGTGGGAGGGGCTTTCGGCCCATGTCTATGTCTTCCTGCACCAGACGCGGCTTTCGGACGTGATCGGCAACACACTGAAGCCCTGCCCGGCGGTGCCGGCGCTCTTTCAGGTGGTGGACGAATGACCGGCGGGAATCATGTCGCGGCGCGTTCCGCGCCATCGTCCTCGTCTCGCCTCCGCCCGGCGGCTGCGGCTCGGCGTGCCTCCGGCGGGGGCATTCGGGCAACGAAGAAGGCAGGGCGATGAGCGGGCGGGTCTATCTCGACTGGAACGCGACCGCGCCGTTGCGGGCGGAGGCCCGCGCGGCGATGCTCGCGGCCTGCGACCTTGTCGGCAATCCCTCCTCGGTCCATGCCGAGGGGCGGGCGGCGAGGGCCGTGGTCGAGCGCGCGCGCGCGGAGGTGGCGGCGCTCGTGGGCTGCAAGGCCCGCGAGGTGGTCTTCACCTCGGGCGCGACCGAGGCGGCGCGGGTGCTGGCGGGAGGGGCGGCGGCGGTCCGGGTCGAGGCCACGGCGCACGACTGCCTGCTGGCGCAGGCCCGCGACGGCGACGAGGCGGGCGCGGTGCTGGCGATGGGGCTGGCCAATTCCGAGACCGGCGTGATCACGGAGCCCCCCGTGCGCGGGCCGGAGGGCTGGTCCTGCGGGGCACGGCGGGGGGAGCGGCTTCTGCTCGATGTGGTGCAGGCGGTGGGGCGGGTGCCTTTCGCCTTCGGCTGGTCGGGCGCGGAGATGGCGATCGTCTCGGCCCACAAGATCGGCGGTCCCAAGGGCGTCGGCGCGCTGATCCTGCGCGACGGGCTCGACATCGGCACGCTCCAGCCCGGCGGCGGACAGGAGACGGGGCGGCGGTCGGGGACCGAGAACGTGGCGGGCATCGCGGGTTTCGGCGCGGCGGCGCGCGCGGCGCTTGGCGAGCTGGACGCGGGCGTCTGGAACGGGGTGGCGCGGCGGCGCGACGGTTTCGAGGCGCGAATCCTCGCGGAGGCGCCGGGGACGGTGATCGCAGGGCGGGAGGGGCCGCGGCTGCCCAACACCGCATGCCTGGTGACACCGGGATGGAAGGGCGAGACCCAGGTGATGCAGATGGACCTTCAGGGTTTCGCGATTTCGGCGGGATCGGCCTGTTCGTCGGGCAAGGTGCGGCCGAGCCGGGTGCTGAGGGCGATGGGGTTCGGCGACGTGGCGGCGGCCTCGGCCATCCGCGTGTCGATCGGCCCGGCGACGACGGTAGAGGAATTGGACCGCTTTGCCGATGCGTGGCTTTCGGCGCGGGCGCGGTTTGCCGCGCGCGCCGCGTGAGGATCGGGCGGCAAGGCTCTGAAGGACAGGAAAGATCATGGCGCAGGAAGTGATGGAGACGGCCGGGCTGGAGGTCCGCGAAGGGGTCGACCGCGAGACGGTCGAGACCGTGCAGGGCATGGGCGCCTACAAATACGGCTGGGAAACCGAGATCGACACCGAATATGCGCCCCTGGGCGTGAACGAGGACATCGTCCGGCTGATCTCGGCCAAGAACGGCGAGCCGGAGTGGATGACCGACTGGCGGCTGAAGGCCTTCGCCCGCTGGAAGGAGATGGAGGAGCCGCGCTGGGCGATGCTGCGCTATCCCGAGATCGACTATCAGGACCAGTATTACTACGCCCGGCCGAAAAGCATGCGCGAGAAGCCGAAGTCGCTCGACGAGGTCGATCCGGCGCTGCTGGCGACCTACGAGAAGCTCGGCATTCCCCTGAAGGAACAGGCGATCCTCGCCGGCGTCGAGGGCGCGGGCGCGGCGCCCGCCGAAGCGCGCAAGGTCGCGGTCGACGCGGTCTTCGATTCGGTCTCGGTCGGCACCACCTTCCGCGAGGAGCTGAGCAAGGCCGGCGTGATCTTCTGCCCGATCTCCGAGGCGATCCGCGAACATCCCGAACTGGTGCGGAAGTATCTCGGCTCCGTCGTGCCGCAGTCCGACAACTTCTTCGCCACGCTCAACAGCGCCGTGTTCTCCGACGGCTCCTTCGTCTACATCCCGCCGGGCGTGCGCTGCCCGATGGAGCTTTCCACCTATTTCCGCATCAACGCCGAGAACACCGGCCAGTTCGAGCGGACGCTGATCATCGCCGACAAGGGATCCTACGTCAGCTACCTGGAAGGCTGCACCGCGCCCAAGCGCGACATCGCCCAGTTGCACGCGGCGGTGGTGGAGATCGTCGTGCTGGACGATGCCGAGGTGAAATATTCCACCGTGCAGAACTGGTTCCCCGGCGACGAGCAGGGCCGCGGCGGCATCTACAACTTCGTCACCAAGCGCGCCGACTGCCGCGGCGACAGGGCGAAGGTGATGTGGACGCAGGTGGAGACGGGATCGGCGATCACCTGGAAATACCCCTCCTGCATCCTGCGCGGCGACGAGGCACAGGGCGAGTTCTATTCGATCGCCATCGCCAACAACCTACAGCAGGCCGACACCGGGACCAAGATGATCCATCTTGGCAAGAACACCCGATCCCGCATTGTTTCAAAAGGGATTTCGGCCGGTCGTGCGCAAAACACCTACCGCGGGCTGGTGTCGATGCATCCCAAGGCGAAGGGCAGCCGCAACTACACCCAGTGCGACAGCCTGCTGATCGGCGACAGGTGCGGGGCGCATACCGTGCCCTATATCGAGGTCAGGAACAATTCGAGCCGCGTCGAGCACGAGGCGACGACATCGAAGGTGGACGACGACCAGCTCTTCTACTGCCGTTCGCGCGGCATCGACGAGGAGGCGGCGGTGGCGCTCGTCGTCAACGGCTTCTGCCGCGAGGTGTTGCAGGCGCTGCCGATGGAATTCGCGATGGAGGCGCAGAGCCTGGTGGCGATCTCGCTCGAGGGGAGCGTGGGCTGACGCCCGCGCCCGCAGACCGCATGAACCCCTGGGAGAAGGCCGCCATGATCATCACCACCACCCCCTCCGTCGAGGGGAGCCGCATCACCCGCTACCACGGCATCGTCGCCGGCGAGGCGATCCTCGGCGCCAACATCTTCCGCGACCTCTTCGCCGCGGTGCGCGACGTGGTCGGCGGGCGGTCGGCGGCCTATGAGCAGGAGCTGAGCCGGGCGCGGGAGACGGCGCTTCGCGAGATGGAGGAGCGGGCGGCGCAGATGGGCGCGGACGCCGTGGTCGGCGTCGATCTCGACTACGAGGTGATCAACAACATGCTGATGGTCTCCGCTTCCGGCACGGCGGTGAGCCTGGGATGAGGGGGCTCGCGCTGAATATCCGGCGTGACGTTGCGTCGGATGCCGCATTGCGGCGGAAGGATGGCCCGGGGGCCGCGAAAATCCCGCTTTTCGCGCCCGAATTCCGCCGTGAATCGCGGGCAGGTTGCGCGGTGACGGGGAAGAATCCGGGGCCGTGCCATGTCGTCGATGACGTTCGATCAGAAAAACGCCTTTGCCGCGCGGCTGAAGCGGATTCAGGCCGGACAGCAGTTCGAACATGCCGAACTTCTGGGCAAGGCCACGCACAAGGCCTACAAGCAGAAATTCGGCACCAGGCCCGCGAAGCCGAAGCGGACGCTGGCCGACAAGCTCATGGTCGTGATCGCCTTCCTCTGCGGCATGTCGGCGGTGCTGGTCGGGCGCATGGCCTATTTCCACCTGGCGCAGATCGACGGCCTGCCGAAGGCGTTCTACGATCTGGGCGCGCGGGGCATGTATCTCTTCGCCTTCGTGCTGGCGCTGCTGCTGATCGTGGTCTTCCACCTGTCGAGCCGGGCGCGCATCCAGGCGCTGGTCGTCGGCTGCGTGGTGATGCATTTCGGCGAGGCCGCGGTGGCGTCGAACGCGCCGGAGGTCTGGACGCAGCTCTTCTCGGCGGAATACGCCGCGCAGATGGCCGAGGAAGGCCGCGACTTCCGCGTCACGCCCGCCGGCTGAACGCCCGCCGGCTGATCCGCCCGACATTCCCTACCCCTGCGGCCCGGGCGATGCGCCCGCAGGCCGCGCTTGCCATTTGAACGAGGACAAGATGCTGGAAATCAGGAACCTTCAGGTGAAGCTCGAGGACGAGGACAAGCAGATCCTCAAGGGTGTCGACCTGACCGTGGAGGCCGGCCGGGTCCATGCGGTCATGGGGCCGAACGGGTCGGGCAAGTCGACGCTCAGCTATGTGCTCTCGGGGCGCGACGGCTACGAGGTGACGGCGGGCGCCGCGACGCTCGACGGCCACGACCTGCTGGCGATGGAGCCCGAGGAGCGGGCGGCGGCGGGCCTCTTCCTCGCCTTCCAGTATCCGGTGGAAATCCCCGGCGTCGGCAACATGACCTTCCTCAGGACCGCGCTCAACGCCCAGCGCAAGGCGCACGGGCAGGACGAGGTGAGCGCGGGCGATTTCCTCAAGCTGGTGCGCGAGAAGGCGCGGACGCTGAAGATCGACGCCGAGATGCTGAAGCGCCCCGTGAACGTCGGCTTCTCGGGCGGCGAGAAGAAGCGCAACGAGATCTTGCAGATGGCGGTGCTGGAGCCGCGGATGTGCATTCTCGACGAGACCGATTCCGGGCTCGACGTCGATGCGATGCGGCTGGTGGCGGACGGGGTGAACGCGCTGCGCGACGCCGGCCGCGGCTTTCTGGTGATCACCCACTACCAGCGGCTGCTCGACCATATCCACCCCGACGTCGTGCACATCATGGCCGACGGGCGGATCGTCAGGACCGGCGGGCCCGAGCTTGCGCTCGAGGTGGAGCGCAACGGCTACGCCGACATTCTGGCGGAGGTCCGGTGATGGCGGCGCCGATGCGAAGGGACGACACGCGGCTGGCCGCGACCGAGGCGCGGAT
>JBDHSQ010000116.1:0-10926 GCA_039808285.1 Paracoccaceae bacterium | reverse complement strand
GCGCCCCGGGAGTCCGTCCCCGCTTCACGGGGGTGACAGAGGGAAGCCCCGACTCCGCCCTCCCGCCCGGGCGACCAGCCCGGGCGGCGCCCGACCGCCCCCTCGGGCGGGCGCATTGCGACCTCGCCAGCAGAACTGCCGTCGGGAGAGCGGCACCATAAAGTGCCCCGAACCCCTGTTCCGCAGCGCCCGCCCGCGGTCGGACGCCGCCCTTCGTGCCTTGCGCAGCACCCCGCTCCCGGCGCCCGTCTTCCAACCCGCCGCAGGGGCGGCGGGCATTCGGCGCTGACGATCTGCCACCGGCAGATCGTCCGGGCGCGCTTCATCCCCCGAGGGCGGGCGCATTGCGAGCTCGCCGGCAGAACTGCCGTCGGGAGTGGTGACACCATAAAGTGGCCCGAACCCCTGTTCCGCAGCGCCCGCCCCCAGATCGTCCGCCCCGCCGCTTTCGCCCTTGCCGGCGGTGCGTCCGCCGCATACATTCAATTCATAGAATGTATTGGACCGCCCATGCCACAGATCGCCATCATCGGCTCCGGCTTCGCCGCGCTCACCACCACCCGCGCGCTGCGCCGCCGCGGCGTCGCGGCCGCCATCACCGTGATCTCGCCGCGCGAGGAACTGCACTACCTGCCCTCCTCGATCTGGATTCCCGCCGGCCTCCGCCGGGCCGAGGCGCTGAAGCTGCCGCTCGCCCGCTTCTTTGCCCGCCACCGGGTGCGGTTCCTGAAAGCCTCGGTCACCGGGCTCGACGCCCGCACCCGCACGATCACCACCGACACCGGCGAGACCGTCACCGCCGACCACATCGTCATCGCCTCGGGCGGGCAGTTCCTGAAGAAGCTGCCCGGCATCGAACACGCGTTCATCCCCTGCGAGGGCATCGCCGCGGCCGAGGCGGTGGCGGCGCGGCTGGCCGCACTCGACGGCGGCACCATCGCCATCGGCATGGCGACGAATCCGAACGAACCCGGCGCGATCCGCGGCGGGCCGATGTTCGAATACGCCTTCATCCTCGACCGGCTCCTGCGGCGGCAGGGCCGGCGCGACCGCTTCCGCATGGTCTTCTTCTCGCCCTCGGCGCGGCCCGGCCAGCGGCTCGGCGAGAAGGCGGTGGACGCGATCCTGGCCGAGATGGCGCGGCGCGGAATCGAGACCCGTCTCGGCCACAAGATGATGCGGATCGAGCCCGGCCGCGTGGTGACCGAAGCGGGCGAGATCGAGGCCGACCTGATCCTCTTCCAGCCCGGCATGACCGGGCCGGAATGGCTCGGCGCGACCGACCTGCCGCTGTCGCCGGGCGGCATGGTGCGGGCGGACGCCTTCTGCCGGGTGGAGGGGTGCGAGGGCGTCTGGGTGGCGGGCGATTCCGGCTCCTACCCCGGGCCCGACTGGCTGCCGAAACAGGCACACCAGGCCGATCTTCAGGCGAAGGCGGTGGCCGCCAACATCGCCGCGGCGCTGAAGGGCCATCCGCCCGCCAGGGCGTTCACCGCCGAGCTCGTGTGCATCCTGGACAGCCTCGACAAGGGGATGCTGGTCTTCCGTCGCGGGCGGATCAACCTGACCTTGCCGGCGCTCCGGCCGCTCCACTGGCTCAAGCGGGCGTTCGAGCGCCACTATCTGCGGGCCTACCGCTGAACCACGGCCCGCGCCAGAACCGCGTCATCAGGAACGTCCCGGCGAAGACGAGCCCCATGACGAGGCCGATCCAGACGCCGACGCCGCCGAGGCCGAGCCGGAACGCCAGCACATAGCTCGACGGAATGCCGATCAGCCAATAGCCGACCGAGGCGATGATCATCGGCCAGCGCGTGTCGTGCACCCCGCGCAACAGGCCGAGCGCCATGACCTGCGCCGCGTCGGCAAGCTGAAAGAGCGCCGCGACCGCCAGGAGCGTGGCGCCATAGGCGAGGATCGCCGGCGTCCCGGGGTTGTCGGGATCGAGGAAGAGCCCGACGAGGAATTCCGGCGCGGCGAGGAACGCCGCGACGACCACACCCGCGGCGCCGACCACGAGCGCGATCGCCGCCATCGCGCCGTCGCGCAGGCTCCTGGCGTCGTCGGTTCCGACGGTCCGGCCCGCCCGTACCGTCGCGGCGTTGGCGAGGCCCAGGTAGACCATGAACGAGATCGCCCCGAGTTGCAGCGCAATCCCGTGGGCGGCAAGTTCCTTCGTGCCGATCCAGCCCATCATCAGGGCCGCCGTCTCGAACATCCCCGCCTCGAAAAGCCCCGTCATGCCGATCGGCCAGCCGAGGCGCCAGACCTGGGCAAGCGCCGTCCAGTCCGCGCGCCAGAAGCGGGTGAACAGCCGGAACCTTGCCAGCGCGGGATCGAAGGCCGCGACCGCGGCGAGGATGGCGAAGGTCAGCACCTGCGCCACCACGCTGGCCAGCGCGGAGCCGCGGACGCCGAGTTCCGGCGCCCCCCAGTTGCCGAAGATGAAGGCCCAGTTGAGCGCCGCGTTCACCGCCGTGGCGGCCAGCGTGGTCCAGAGTACGATCCCGGCCCGCTCCACCGAGGAAAGGAAGCCCTTCATCCCCATGATGAGAAGCGCGGGCACCATGCCGAGCCCAGCGACCCTGAGGTAGTCCTGCGCCAGCGCCGCCACCTCCGGCGCCTGGCCGAGCGCGAGAAGCAGCGATCCGGACCACCAGAGTGCCGGATAGACCGCGACGCCGTAGAGCGCAGAAAGCCACAGCGCCATCCTCGTGTCGCGCCGGACCTGGGCCTCGTCGCCGCGGCCAAGCTCGACGGCGACCATCGGCATCACCGCCTGCGCGAAGCCCGAGCCGAGGATGAAGAAGATGAAGAAGGTCGCGCCGCCCAGCACCACGGCGGCCAGTTCGCTCACCCCGTACCAGCCCACCATCACCGTGTCGGTGACATGCAGCGCGATCTGCGCGAGATGCGACCCCGCCAGCGGCAGCCCAAGCGCCAGAACCGCCTTCAGATGCGCCGCGAATGGTGTCGGATCCTGCCGCATCCCCGAGGCTTACGCCCGGGCGCGCACAAGGTCCAGCCCCGCGCCGGGTGATCGCGGGCGGCGACGCCGCGCGGGCGGCCGCGGCCGCCAGCGGCCCTCGCCTCAGGTCTTCGCGGCAGGCCCGTTCGCGCGCGCCCCGGCCCGCCGGCCGGGGTGCTTGCCGGCTCTCTTCTCGGGGGGCGACACGTCCTTGCGGCCCGCTTCGGCGTGGTTGCCGCGCCGGAGGTCGGGGTGGAGCGAGGCGCCGAGGATATGGTCGGACCCGCGCACCACATGGCTCGCCCGCCCGACGATCAGCGGATCGGGGGGCAGCACCACCGCCGCGTCCTTGCCCGGGTAGTCGAGCGAGGCGAGGAAATGGCGCATGCAGTTCAGCCGCGCGCGCTTCTTGTCGTCGGACTTGACGACGACCCAGGGCGCGTCGGCGGTGTCGGTGTAGAAGAACATCGCCTCCTTCGCCTCGGTGTAGTCGTCCCACTTGTCGAGCGACGCCTTGTCGATCGGCGAGAGCTTCCACATCTTCAGCGGGTCGGTCTCGCGCGCGACGAAGCGGCGGCGCTGCTCCTCGCGGGTGACCGAGAACCAGTATTTGCACAGCCGGATGCCGGACCGGACCAGCATCCGTTCGAATTCCGGCGCCTGGCGCATGAACTCGAGGTATTCGGTGGGCGAACAGAAGCCCATCACCCGTTCGACGCCGGCGCGGTTGTACCAGGACCGGTCGTAGAAGACCATTTCCCCCGCCGTCGGCAGATGCGCGATGTAGCGCTGGAAGAACCACTGGCCCTTTTCCACGTCCGAAGGCTTGGTCAACGCACAGACGCGCGCGTAGCGCGGATTGAGATGCTCCATGAAGCGCTTGATCGTGCCGCCCTTGCCGGCGGCGTCGCGCCCCTCCATCAGGATGACGAACTTCTGCCCCGTCTCCTGCGCCCATATCTGGACCTTCAGAAGCTCGGCCTGGAGCTTGGCCTTCTCTGCCTCGTAGGTCTTCACCCCCAACTTGTGCGAATAGGGATAGGTGCCGGTCTCGAACGCATGGCGGATCGCGTCGGCATCAACGACGGGAAAGGCCCGCGGGCCTGCCGGCGCCGCACCCGCGGCTGCCGTCTCCGGCACGGAATCCGCGGCTGCAACCCCGACCGGGGCGCGCGCATCCACTTCCGTCTCGAACTCACCGGCATCCGCAACATCGGCCATCCCGCCTCTCTCCCTCTGGCTGAAGAACCCGCGTCCCTTACCACGAACGATCGCATGGCGCCTTGACCGGGGTCAAATTTGCGCAAGCGGCTTTCCGCCGTGGCGTGCCTGCGCTACCGAAGAGGGGACGGCATCCGGAGGAACCCATGCTCACAATCTATGGCGTCTATCGCAGCCGCGCCTCGCGCAACTTCTGGCTTCTGAACGAACTCGGGCTGGAATTCGAACATGTCCCGGTGATCCAGGCCTATCGCCTGGCCGATCCCGCGGCCGAAAGCGCGCCTTTCAACACCCAGTCGCCGGGCTTCCTGTCGATCAGCCCGGCGGGTGCGGTGCCGGTCTTGCGCGACGGCGATTTCGTGCTGTCGGAATCGCTGGCGATGAACCTCTACATCGCGCGCAAGGCGGGCGGCCCGCTCGCCCCCGCGGACGAGCGGGAAAACGCGCAGATGGGGCAATGGGCGCTCTACGGCGCCACCTCGATCGAGGCCCATGCGCTCGCCATCCTCTACGCCCATGCCGAGGGCCGCGCGAAGACCCCCGAGGGCGAGGCCGAGATCGCGGCCGAGGCGGCGCGGCTGCGCCGGCCGCTCGGCGTGCTCAACTCGCACCTGCGCGAGCACGGCCAGATGGTCGGCGGCCGCTTCACCGTGGCCGACATCAACATGGCCGAGATCGTGCGCTACGCCCAGGCCGAGCCCGGGCTGGTCGCCGCCTACCCGGCGATCGCGGAATGGCTCGCCGCCTGCCACGCACGGCCCGCCTTCAGGGCGATGTGGGAAAAGCGGCTGGCGGAGCCGGCGTGAGGTTAACCGGATCGTGATTGAAAACGTGCGATGGAATGCATGCCATGTTACACGATACCGAAGGATGACCGCCATGACCCGCCTGCTCACGCCCCATATCGCCACGATGACGGAACTGCGCGAGCCGGCGAAGGTCTTTGAACGTTCCGGCGGCAAGCCGGTGGCGTGAAGAACTCGCAGCTCGTCGGCTATCTGGTGCCGGCCGAGGCGGCGCAGGGGCTGGACGGCCATCGCTACGCGACGCGCGAGGAGGTGATGGCGATCTCGATCAGTCGCGCGAGCGGGTGCAGCCGGTGCTCGACTATCTCCGGGACAAATGACCGCCCCGCATGGACTACGTTCTTTTGCCGGCCGAACTGGTCGCGGACATCCATGATGCTGCCCTCAATCCCGGCGACCTGCCGGGGCGGGCGCGTGACAAGTCGCTGGAAGGCGCATTGGCCCGGGTCGAGAACCGGCTGGCCTACGGGTTGGTCGGAAATCTGTTCGACCTTGCCGCGGCCCATTGCATCGCCATCGCTCAAGGTCATCGCTTCAACGACGGCAACAAGCGCACCGCGTTCCGGGGAATGGATGCGGTGCTGGTGCTGAACGGGGTGATGATCGACTGGAACACCGAGGAGATCGGCCGGATCGTCATCCGTGTGGCGCAGGGCCGGATGGACGAGGGCGCGCTGGCGGACTGGCGCAGGGGCCGTTGAGAGCCGTCAGGCCCCTTCCCGGTAGGTCGCCCGATATGTCACCGGAAAGGCCACCGACCGGGCGATGAAGCAGACCTCGTGGATGCGGCGGTGGATCGCGTCGGCCGCGGCAAGGTCGGTGCCCGGGGCGAGCGTGATCTCGGGCCTGAGTTCGGCCGAGACGAACCTTCCGGCGCCCGAGGGAAGCACCTCGCCCCGCCCCAGCGGCCGGTCGCGGTAGCCGGTGACGACGATGCCGGCGTCGCTGGCGTAATGCAGATACCAGAGCATGTGGCAGGCCGAGAGCGCCGAGAGCAGCAGATCCTCCGGGTTCATCCGCGCCGGGTCGCCGCCGAGCGCGGGATCGTTGGAACAAGGGACCACCGCCTTGCCCGGCACCGCGATGTCCCATGTCCGGTCATAGCCGCGATAGCTCCGCGTCCCCGCGCCGCGGTTGCCGGTCCAGACGATCTCGCTCGTGAAGTCGTGCCCCATCGAGGCCACCCTACCCCGCGATGGCCCGGATGGCGAGGAAGATCGCCGCCGACATGACCGCCGAGGCCGGCACCGTCACCACCCAGGCCGCGGCGATCGTCGAGACATGCGCCCGCCGCACCAGCTTGCGCCGGCCCCGCTCCTCGGGCGACAGCCAGTCCCGGTCGGGCATGTCGACCCGCGCCTTCCTCAGCCGCCGCTCGGTGTCCCATTCGCGGAAGAAGCCCACGCCGAAGACCGCGCCCACGGCGATATGGGTGGAACTGACCGGCAGGCCGAGCCAGCTTGCGACGATGACGGTGATCGCCGCCGAAAGCGCCACGCAATAGGCCCGCATCGGGTTGAGCTTGGTGATCTCGGAGCCGACCATGCGGATCAGCCGCGGCCCGAAGAGGAACAGGCCCACGGAGATGCCGAAGGCGCCGATCACCATGACCCAGAGCGGGACGGCGACCACGGCGCCGTTGGTGCCATCGTGACGGGAGGTCTCGACAATCGCGGCCAGCGGGCCGACGGCATTGGCCACGTCATTGGCGCCGTGGGCAAAGCTCAGAAGCGCGGCGGAGACCACGAGCGGGATGTTGAACAGCGCCTTGAGCGACCTGTTGCGGTTCTCCAGCCCCTCGGACTGGCGGCGGATGACCGGGATCATCACCGCCCAGGTCGCCACGCCGGCGCAAAGCCCGATCAGCGCCGCGGTGCCGAGCGGGGTGTGGAAGAGCTGGTTGAGCCCCTTGAGCGCGAGATAGGCGGCAAAGGCGCCGGCCATGATGCCCACGAGCATCGGCACCCAGCGCCGCGCCGCGGCGATCTTGTCGTCCTGATAGATGATCCGCGCCTTGATGAACCAGAGAAAGCCGGCCGCGATCATGGCGCCCAGCACGGGCGAGATCACCCAGCTTGCCGCGATCGTGCCGAGGCTGGCCCAGTTGACCGCACCGAGCCCCGCCGCCGCGCCGCCCGCGCCGACCACGCCGCCGACGACGGCATGGGTGGTGGACACCGGCGCGCCGATCCAGGTGGCGAGATTGACCCAGAGCGCGGAGGCGAGGAGCGCCGCCATCATCGCCCAGATGAAGACGTCGGAACTGGCGATGCCTTCCGGCGCGATGATCCCCTTGGAAATCGTCTCGACGACATCGCCGCCGGCGATCAGCGCCCCGGCGCTTTCGAAAATCGCGGCGATCACGATCGCCCCGGTCATCGTCAGCGCGTTGGCGCCGACCGCCGGGCCCATGTTGTTGGCCACGTCGTTGGCGCCGATGTTCAGCGCCATGTAGGCACCGAACCCTGCGGCGATCACCACGATCAGCCCATCGCCGGTCCCGCCGAGGAAGAGCGCGGCGACAAGCCCCGCGGCGACGATGAAGAGGAAGGCGATACCCGGCCCGGCCATCCGCCGCGCCACCCGGCTGGTCGCAAGCTCCAGCCCGGAGAAACGCCCGAGGTCACGGTCCAGCGTCTCGAGGTGACGCGCTTCGAGATCCTTGTCTGCCATGTGCCCCCGCCGGTTCCGGCTGCTGGGTAAGCGGGAATCGGCGGCAGATCAATCTTTCTCGCAGCGGGCGCGCGGATGGTCGCGGCGAAGGCGCCTTATTCCCGCTTGCGCGCCACGAAGTCGATCAGCGCCGAGCGGCCGCGATGGGCGCTCCCCTCCTGCACCTCGGCGTCGTAGTCCCCGGCGCTCAGCACCTCGTAGCCGGGGAAGGCATCGCGCAGGAGGTCGAGCGTATACATGTTCTCCTCCGCCGGGGGCCCGCCGGTGCCGTAGCCGACCTGCCGCGGCGCATAGCCGTGCAGCAGCAGAAGCCCGCCCGGCACCAGCGCCCGGTCGATCCGGGTAAAGAGCCGCGCCCGTTCCTCGGGGCCGACGAACTGGATGAAGATGCCCGCGACCACGTCGAAGACCCGCGACCAGTCCCAGCCGTCGAGGTCGGCAAGGTGGAAATCGACCGCCACGCCGCGCGCCGCCGCCAGCCGGCGCGCCTTCTCCACCGCGTTCGGCGAGGGCTCGAACGCGGCCACGCGCAGGCCCTGCCCGGCCAGGCAGACCGAATTGCGCCCCTCGCCGTCGGCAATCGACAGCGCCGTCTGCCCGGGCGTGAGCCAGCCCGCGGCGCGGGGCAGGAAGGCGGCCGGCTCGGTGCCGAAAAGGTAATCCTTCCCGGCGTAGCGATCGTTCCACATCGGCCTCTCCCTTGTATGCCGCGTCCCGTACCTCTCCCATATGTCGCGGCGCGGGGGCGAAGGTTCAACCCCGCCCGCCGGCCCTCCCGCTTGCCCGCCCGCTTGCCCCCGGCCCCAGCGCATGGTCTAATCCGCCGCCAACCAGAACCAGAGCAGCATCATGGCCGACGATCTCCTCTCCGCCCGCGCCGACGACTACAACGCCCATTCCATCGAGGTGCTGGAGGGGCTGGAGCCGGTCAGGAAGCGCCCCGGCATGTATATCGGCGGCACCGACGAACGCGCGCTCCACCACCTCGTCGCGGAGATTCTCGACAATTCGATGGACGAGGCGGTGGCGGGCCATGCCAACCGGATCGAGGTGGAGCTTCACGCCGACCATGCCGTCACCATCCGCGACAACGGCCGCGGCATCCCGGTGGACCCGCATCCCAAGTTCCCCGGCAAGTCGGCGCTGGAGGTGATCCTCTGCACGCTGCATTCCGGCGGCAAGTTCTCCGGCAAGGCCTACGAGACCTCGGGCGGCCTGCACGGCGTCGGCGCCAGCGTGGTCAACGCGCTGTCGGATTCGATGGTGGTCGAGGTCGCCCGCAACAAGGAACTGTTCGAGCAGCGCTTCTCCCGCGGCCTGCCGCAGGGGCCGGTGAGGAAGATCGGCGCCGCCCCCAACCGCCGCGGCACCGCCGTCACCTTCCATGCCGACGAGGAGATCTTCGGCCATCACCGCTTCCGGCCCGCCCGGCTCTTCAAGATGGTCCGCTCCAAGGCCTATCTCTTCTCGGGCGTCGAAATCCGCTGGAAATCCGCGCTCGACGACGGCGAGACGCCGCAGGAGGCCACGTTCCACTTCCCCGGCGGGCTGGCCGACTACCTCAGCGAAAGCCTCGAGGGCGCCTCGACCTATGCCGACCGTCCCTTCGCCGGCAAGGTGGGCTTCCAGGACAAGTTCGGCGAGCCGGGCAGCGTCGAATGGGCGATCAACTGGACGCCCGCGCGCGACGGTTTCATCCAGTCCTACTGCAACACCGTGCCGACGCCCGAGGGCGGCACCCACGAGGCCGGCTTCTGGGCGGCGATCCTCAAGGGCATCCGCGCCTATGGCGAACTGGTGAAGAACCGCAGGGCGGAGATGATCACCAGAGACGACCTGCTGACGGGGGGCTGCGCGCTCGTCTCCTGCTTCATCCGCGAGCCGCAGTTCGTCGGCCAGACCAAGGACCGGCTGGCGACCGAATCCGCCGCCCGGATGACCGAGGGCGCGGTCCGCGACCATTTCGATAACTGGCTGGCGGCGGACACGAAATCGGCCGGCGCGATCCTCGACTTCCTCGTGCTCAGGGCCGAGGAGCGGCTGCGCCGCCGGGCCGAGAAGGAAACGGCGCGCAAGACCGCGACGAAGAAGCTCCGGCTTCCCGGCAAGCTCGTCGACTGCTCGGCCACCGGCCGCGAAGGGACCGAGCTTTTCATCGTCGAGGGCGACTCGGCCGGCGGCTCCGCCAAGATGGCGCGCGACCGCACCACCCAGGCCCTCCTGCCGCTCCGGGGCAAGATCCTCAACGTCCTCGGCGCGGCCTCCTCGAAGCTCGGCACCAACCAGGAGATCAGCGACCTCGCCCAGGCGCTCGGCGTCGGGCTGGGGACGAAGTTCCGCGTCGACGACCTGCGCTACGAGAAGGTCATCATCATGACCGATGCCGATGTCGACGGCGCCCATATCGCCTCGCTCCTGATGACCTTCTTCTTCACCCAGATGCGGCCGATGATCGACAAGGGGCACCTCTACCTCGCCTGCCCGCCGCTCTACCGGCTGACGCAAGGCGCCCGGCGCATCTACGTGGCCGACGACGCCGAGAAGGAGCGGATGCTGGCCGAGGGGCTGGGCGGCAAGGGCCGGATCGACGTCCAGCGCTTCAAGGGCCTCGGCGAGATGGACGCCAAGGACCTCAAGGACACCACGATGAACCCCGAGACGCGCAAGCTGATCCGCGTCAGCATCGACGAGGACGAGCCGGGCGAGACCTCCGACCTCGTCGAGCGGCTGATGGGCAAGAAGCCGGAACTGCGCTTCCAGTATATCTCCGAGAACGCGAGGTTCGTGGAGGAGCTGGATGTTTAGTCCTGAGGCGAAGGACGGGATCGAAATCATCAAGCTGCTCTCGTCGATAGCGACACCTGTTGTTGTGGCCTTTCTTGGCTACAAGCTGAACAGTAGGCTAAAAAGCATCGACGATGCGCAGTGGCAAAGCCGAAAGATCGTTGAAAAGAGACTAGAACTCTATGAGAGAATTGCGCCCAGTCTAAATTCCATTTTCTGCTTCTGTACGTGGGTCGGGTATTGGAAAGATATATCGCCCAAGGACTTAATTCAAACCAAACGAGATCTAGACAAGACCGTCAACATCTATCGGCACCTGCTGTCGGAAGAATTCTATCATAAATATAACGACTTTGACCTGCCCCCCGGAAGTTCCCTCGCTGTGATGTAGAGTCTGCCCAACCTGAGAAGGAGCAGACGACATGAGGAAAAGCCGTTTCACCGAGGCGCAAATTATCGGGATGATTAAAGAGC
>JBDHSQ010000115.1:0-11051 GCA_039808285.1 Paracoccaceae bacterium | reverse complement strand
GTTCAGCCTGGAGAGCTTCACCGTGAACCAGGACGACGAGGTGACGGTGATCGTCACCAACCTCGACGACATCGACGACCTGACGCACGGCTTCACGCTGGGCAACCACGGCGTCGCGATGGAGATCGCGCCGCAGGCGACCGCCTCGGTCACGTTCAAGGCGGCACAGCCGGGCGTCTACTGGTACTACTGCCAGTGGTTCTGCCACGCGCTCCACATGGAGATGCGCGGGCGGATGTTCGTCGAACCGAAGGCGAGCTGATCCGATGTGGAAATGCCTGCTCTGCGTGCTGATCCTCGCCGCCGCGCCGCTTGCGGCGGCGGAGGTGCGGGTCGCGCCGGGGGCGGGCACGCTCGCCGAAGCCATCGCCGGGGCCAGCCCCGGCGATGTGCTGGAACTTTCCGACGGGGCCTATCCGGGCCCCGTCACCATCGACCGGCCACTGACGATCCGCGGCCCGCGTGGCGCGGTGATCGACGGCACCGGCACCGGCACGGTGGTCACGATCACCGCCAGCGACGTCACCCTGTCGGGCGTCACCGTCACCGGCTCCGGCCATGTCAACAAGGATCTCGACGCCGGGGTGAAGATCCTCAAGGGCGCCGACCGCGCCCGGATCGAAGGGCTCCTGCTGTCGGAGAACATGCACGGCATCGACGTCCACGGCGGGCACGACTCCCACGTCGTCGGCAACGAGATCATCGGCACGCGCGCGCTGCACATGAACGAGCGCGGCAACGGCATCTACATCTGGAACAGCCCCGGCACGCTGATCGAGGGCAATACCATCCGCTACGGCCGCGACGGCATCTTTTCCAACACTTCCGCCGACAGCGTCTACCGCGACAACATCTTCCGCGATCTGCGCTTTGCCGTGCATCTGATGTATACCCGCGACACCGAGGTTTCGGGCAACGTCTCCATCGGCAACCATCTCGGCTACGCGATCATGCAGTCGCAAAGGCCGAAGATCGTCGGCAACCTCAGCCTCGGCGACCGTGACCACGGGTTCGCGCTGAATTACGCCAACAGCGCCGACATCTCGGGCAACCTGGTGCGCGGCGGCTCGAAGAAGTGCCTGTTCATCTACAATTCGCACAAGAACCTGGTCTACGGGAACCGCTTCGAAGGGTGCGGCATCGGCATTCACTTCACTGCCGGATCGGAACGCAACGTTCTGACCGGCAACGCATTCCTCGGCAACCGCGAGCAGGTGAAATATGTCGGTACCCGCCACATCGAATGGAGCTTCGAGGGCCTTGGCAACTACTGGTCCGACCATCCCGCCTTCGACCTGAACGGCGACGGCATCGCCGATTCCGTCTTCCGCCCGAACGACCTCATGGACCATATCCTCTGGTCGCAGCCCGCCGCGGCATTGCTGAGCGGTGCGCCCGCCGTGCAACTCGTGCGGTGGAGCCAGAAGAGCTTTCCCGCCACCCTGCCTGGCGGGGTGCTCGATTCATTCCCGCTTATGGCTCCCCTCTCCATCCCCGTTTCCCCCGAGGTCGCGGCGATGGAGGCAGAGGCGGCGGGCCGGTGGGCGACAGGAACCCGAGATGACACCGACACTGACGATCTCGCGACTCACTAAGTCCTTCGCGGGGATGACCGCGCTCGACGCCGTCTCGCTGACGGTGGAGCCGGGCGCGCGCGTGGCGCTGCTCGGCCACAACGGCGCAGGCAAGTCGACGATGATGAAAATCATCCTCGGCCTCATTCCGTTCGATTCCGGCACGGTCGAGGTCTGCGGCGCGGCGCCGGGTTCGGCCGCGGCGCGGGCACAGGTCGCCTACCTGCCGGAAAACGCGGCCTTCCACCCCGCGCTGACGGGAGCGGAGCAGATCGCCCACTACCTCTCGCTGCGCGGCGAAAACCCGAAACAGGCGCTGGCGCTGCTGGACCGGGTGGGGCTGCACGCGGCGGCGAAGCGGCGGATCGGCACCTATTCCAAGGGGATGCGCCAGCGCGTCGGCCTGGCGCAGGCGCTGATCGGCAAGCCCCGGCTTCTGGTGCTGGACGAACCGACGAGCGGCCTCGACCCGGTGTCGCGGCGCGACTTCTACGCGCTTCTCGACGGGCTCGCGGCGGAAGGCGCCTCGATCCTGCTGTCGAGCCACGCATTGACCGAGGTCGAGGCGCGGACCGACCGCATCCTGATCCTGTCGCAGGGCCGCATGGTGGCGACCGGCACGCTTGCCGACCTGCGCCGCATGGCCGCGCTGCCGGTGTCGCTGCATGTCACCGCCCGCAACGGCTACGCCTCCGAGATCGCCGCAGCCCTTCCCGGCGCGATCCGCGCCGAGGGGGACGTGCGGCTGGATTGCGCGCAGGACGAGAAGCTCGGCCTTCTCGCCCGGATCACCGGCTTCGGCGACAAGGTGGCCGACATCGAAGTGGTGCCGCCGAGCCTCGAGGACATCTACAGCCATTTCAGCCGGAGGGACGGGCAATGATGCGCCGCATCCTCGCCACCGCCCGCACCGAGTTCCGCATCGCCCTGCGCAACCGCTGGGTGGCGATCGCGGTCGTGCTGATGGCGCTTTTTGCGCTGGTCCTGTCGGCCGCCGGATCGGCGCCCACGGGCGATCTGGGAGTGGACCGGCTGTCGGTGACGGTCGCCTCGCTGACCTCGCTCGCGGTCTATCTGGTGCCGCTGGTCGCGCTCCTGATGAGCTTCGACGCCGTCGCCGGCGAGGTGGAGCGCGGCACGCTGCCGCTCCTGCTCACCTATCCGGTGGCGCGGGCGGAGATTCTCACCGGCAAGCTCCTGGCCCATCTCGCCGTCCTGGCGCTGGCGGTTCTGGCGGGCTACGGCCTTGCTGCCGTGGCCGCCTTCTGGACGGACTCGGCATCGCTTGCCGGCCTTCCGGCGCTGGTCCGGCTCGGCTGGTCCTCGCTCCTGCTCGGCGCGACATTCCTCGGCGCGGGCTATGCGCTTTCGTCCCTCGCGCGCCGTCCCTCGGGTGCGGCGGGCCTTGCGATGGGTCTCTGGCTCGGCGCGGTGGTGCTCTACGATCTCGGCCTTCTCGCCGCGGTGGTGGCGGACGACGGCGGCTGGTTCACGACCACGGCCTTTCCCTTCGCGCTTCTCGCCAATCCGGCCGACGCCTTCCGCCTCTACAACCTCGCCGCGTCGGAGGCGACGGCGGCCGCCGCCGGCATGGCGGGCGCGGCAAGCACGATCCCGCTCTGGCAGTCGGCGGCCTCGGTCCTGCTCTGGCCGCTGCTGGCGCTGACGCTCGCCACCCTCGCCTTCCGGAAGGTCACGCCATGAGACGCGTGCTTCTCCTCGCCTTGACGGTGCTCGCGCTTGCCGCCTGCAAGGAAGACGCGCAGGATATTTCGCCGGTTGCCCTCACGGCCGAATCCGTCGGGCACTATTGTCAGATGAACCTCCTGGAACATCCCGGCCCCAAGGCGCAGGTGCATCTTGAGGGCCTTCCCGGAATGCCGCTCTTCTTCAGCCAGGTGCGGGACGCGGTCGCCTATTCGCGGCTGCCGGAACAGGATGGCGTGATCCTCGCGATCTACGTCAACGACATGGGCGCGCCCGGTGCGACATGGGATGATCCCGGTGCGACGAACTGGATACCGGCCGACAAGGCGCACTATGTGGTCGGCTCGAAGACCGAGGGCGGCATGGGTGCGCGGGAACTTGTGCCCTTCGCCGACCTCGACCTGGCCGCGGCCTACGCCGCGCAGAAGGGCGGCACCGTGATGGCCCTGTCGGCCATCCCCGATTCCGAGGTGATCGCCCCCGTCGTGCTCGATGCCGGGGACGATGCCGATTACGATCAACGCCTCAAGGCCCTGTCCGAGCAGATCGGAGGATAAGATGACCCTGAACCGCCGCCGCTTCCTGACGATTTCCGCCGCTGCCATCGGCGTTGCCGCCTCCGGCGCAAAGGCCGCGCCGGCATATGTCTGGGCCGGTGTCGCCCTTGGCGCGCGCGCCTCGATCCGCCTCGACCACCCCGAGGCCAAGGCGATCGCCGCCCGTGCCTCGGCCGAGATCTCGCGCCTCGAGGGCATCTTCAGCCTCTACCGCGCCGACTCCGATCTGTCGCGGCTGAATGCCGAGGCAGCGCTTGCCTCCCCGCCGGCCGAGCTTCTGGAATGCCTGACACTGGCGGGCACCGTCCACCGCGCCAGCGGCGGGGCGTTCGATGCGACCGTGCAGCCCCTCTGGGCGCTCTGGGCGGAACGGGTCAGCGCCGGATCGCGGCCGACTGCGGCGGAACTTGCGGCCGCCCGCGCGACAGGAGGCTGGGACGGCCTGCGCCTCGACATGGACAAGATCGCGATGGCCCCCGGCATGGGGCTGACGCTGAACGGCATTGCGCAGGGCTATATTGCCGACCGCGTGGCCGCGCTTCTGGAGGCCGAGGGGCTGACCGACATCCTGATCGACACCGGCGAACACCGCGCGCTGGGGCAGATGCCCGGCGGTGGCGCCTGGCCGGTGAAGCTGGCGCAGGGCGGCAGCGTTGCGCTGCGCGACCGCGCGCTGGCGACATCCGCGCCCCTTGGCACGGTCTTCGACGGCGAGGGAAGGTTCGGCCATATCCTCGACCCCCGCACCGGAGAGCCCGCCGCCCCGGTCTGGCGCGCGGTCAGCATCACCGCGCCCTCGGCCGCCCTTGCCGATGCGCTGTCCACCGCGGCCTGCCTGATGCCGGACCGTGCCGCGATCGACAGCCTGGTGGCCCGCTTCCGCGGCGCCGCCTGTGAATCCGCGGCGCTGGCCTGATCCAAGACCACGGCGGCGGCCCGTCATGGCCGCGCTTCGCGCCGCCAGTCGGTCGGCGTCTTGCCGAACATCGCCCTGAACAGGCGCGAGAACTGCGCCTGATCCGAAAACCCGAAGCGATAGGCGATCTCGGCCATCGCAAGCGACGGGCACGAAACGATCGTGTCGCGGGCGGCGATCAGCCGTTCCTCTCGCACGAATTGCGAGACCGTCTTGTTCGTGTCGCCGAACAGTTCGTGCAGATAGCGTTTGGATATCCCGCACGCATCCGCGACCAGATCGGGCGACAGCGCGGGGTTGGACAGATTCTTGCGGATGACCTGTTCGGCCCGGCGCAGGTGGCCCGAGCGCACCGCGGTCTTGACCTGCTGGTCCTCACCGGCGGTCTCGTCCAGCGCGATCGCCAGCACCTCGACCATCTGCCGGCCGAGGACCGACGCGGCGCGCCCCTCGGTCAGCGGCAGCGAGTGCAGTTGCCCCATCATGTTGGTGAAAAGCGACGCCAGCCCGGTGCGCGCGTCGATGATCCTTGCGCAGAGCCGGTCCGGATCCCTGATCTTCTCGGCCAGCGCCTTCTTCGCGACCTTCAGCACGCTGAGCTCGTTCGGCGCGCCATAGGCGAACCGGTAGGGTTCGTCGCCGCGTTCGAGGATGAAGCCGCCGGGGTCGCAGCGCACCTCGCGCCCGAGTTGCCTGAATTCCACCGGGCTCCGGCGCGGAACGGTGATCAGGTATTCCTCTTCGTGGGTATGCGAGATGTGGGTGGGCCGTCGTTCGTATTGCAGCGGCTCGGTCGCCAGCCGCGAAAGCGAGACGTCGCCCATCTGCCGCCGTTCCAGTTGCCCGGTGAAGGTGGCCGGATCGCGAAAGGTCAGGTGCAGCGGGAAGTAGGTTTCGGAAATGACCCGGATCCAGTGCGCCGACCGCTGGCCGGGCACGATCTCGGACGTGCTGTGCGCCGTGAACTCCATGCGCCCTCTCCCCAAAGCGCGGTGACGAATCGGTAAGGCCCGCGGCGCCGCGGATCAAGCGATTCCCGGCTGCCCGGCGCCCGTGTGCGCCGGCTGACAAAAGACTGTGCGCACATCGGCAAAACCGCAGCCGGGATTGCGCGGATGCACAAATCTTCCCGCCCCGCCCTGCAAGACCGGCCCGCGGAATCGCGCCACCCTTCCTGACATGACGAGAGGCCGGAAAACGGCCCGGGACGCCGGAGGGGGGAGACACGCTTCATCAACCCCCGAGGCCCCGTGGCCGTTTTCCCTCAGGGAGGATCCGAGGGATGACGAAACGCAATGTGGACCCGATCACGCTTTCGGTGGTGCGCGGGGTGCTGGAAACCACGCAGCGCGAGATGACGCTGACGCTGGAACAGACGGCGCGCAGCTCGGTGTTCAACCTGGCGCACGACTATTCGACCGCGCTCTTCAACCACACGCCCGAGATGATCCTTCAGGGGCAGGACATCCCGATCCACCTCGGCAGCCTGATCCCGGCGATGAAGTCGGTCGCGCGCTTCTTCGAGGGCGACATCCACGAAGGCGACCTGATCCTGCACAACGATCCCGCCTATGGCGGCAGCCACATCATCGACACCTGCATGTATATGCCGGTCTTCTATGAGGGCGAGCTGGTGTTCTGGACGGTCTGCAAGGGCCACCTGACCGACATCGGCGGCCCGGTGCCCGCAGGCTACAACCCCAACGCCACCGAGATCTTCGCCGAAGGGTTGCGCATCCCGCCGGTGAAGCTGTGGGACAGGGGCAAGCCGCGCCATGACGTGATGAACCTCCTTCTGACCAACATGCGCGCGCGCCGCGACCAGGAGGGGGACTTCAACGCGCTGATCGGCGCCTGCCAGGTCGGCGCGCGCAATCTCAAGCGGCTGATGGACAGATACGGCAAAGAGGTGGTGCAGGACTGCATCGCCGAGCTTCTCGACATGGCCGAGGCGCATATGCGCAAGCTGATCGCCGGGGTGCCCGACGGCATCTATACCGGCACCGCGATCCTCGAGGACGCGGGCCACGGCTTCGGCGATTTCGACATCACCGCCACCGTGACGATCAAGGGCGACGGCTGCCACATCGCCATCAGCTCGCCCCCCCAGGTGCCCTATTTCATCAACAGCTACGAAGGCAACAGCCATTCCGGCGTCTACCTCGGCCTGATGATGTTCGCGCAGCTTCCCCCGCCCTACAACGAAGGGCTCTACCGCTGCGTGACCACCGACATGGGGCCGAAGGGAACGCTCTGCAACGCGAAATCCCCCGCGCCACACATGAATTGCACCACCACGCCGATGGAGACGCTGACCGATGCGGTGCGGCTCGCCTTCGAGCAGGCGGCGCCGGCCAAGGTCTCGGCAAGCTGGGGCCACGCCAACGGCTGCAACATCGCCGGCTGGGACAAGCGCCACGACGAGGAATACGTGACCATGGTGCTGGCCTCGATCATCTCGGGCGCCGGCGCCACGGCCAGCCAGGACGGCTGGCACGCCTGCGGGCCGGAATGCTGCTTCGGCGCGCTGACCTCGGGCGACATCGAGATGCTGGAACATTCCTATCCAATCATCATCCACCGCTACGGGCTGATGGAGGATTCGGGCGGCGCCGGCCGCAACCGCGGCGGGTCCGGCACCTGCTGGGAGGTCGAGCCGCTGGATACGCCGATGACGCTCGTCACCTTCGGCGAAGGTCGCCGCATCCCCGCGATGGGCGCGGCCGGGGCGAAATCGGCGATGGTCCAGCCCAAGGTCGGCCGGCTGGAGGTCACCCGGGGCGGCAAGACGCAGATCATCACCGAGAACGTGATCGAGACGATCCGCCCCGGCGAACGCGCCGCCAACAAGAACCCCGGCGGCGGCGGCTACGGCAACCCGTTCGAGCGCGACGTGCAGAAGGTGGTGGAGGATGTGCGCAACGGCCTCGTCTCCCTCGACGGTGCGCGGCTCGACTATGGCGTGGTCATCACCGACCGCGACAGCCTGACCGTCGATCACGCGGCCACGGCAAAGCTTCGCGCCGCCTGACGTTCTTCGCCTTCCCGAGGAGTCCTCGAAACGACCTGACGCCGTGGGGGGCTGCCCGCCCCCCCGCCCGATCCCGATCACCCGAAAGGACGCATCCCATGCAGAACCAGTATCGCCTTGGCATCGACGCCGGCGGCACCTTCACCGACTTCATCCTCGCCGACCGCAAGGGGGGCGTGCGCATCTTCAAGGCGCTCTCCACGCCCACCGATCCCACCGCCGCCATCCGCAACGGCTTGCGGCTCATCGAGGAGGAGACCGGGCTTTCGCCGGAAACCATCGTGTCGAATGCCGACCTGTGCATCAACGGCACGACCGTGGGGCTGAACGCGCTGATCACCCACAACGGCGCCAGGACCGGCCTGATCGCCACACGGGGCCACGAGGACAGCATCGAGATCCGCCTCGGCCACAAGGAGGACGGCTACCGCTACGACCCGGAATATCCGCCCGCGACCATGCTCGTGCCGCGCTACCTGCGCCGCGGCGTGGCCGAGCGCGTGCTGTCGAACGGCAAGGTCCATACGGCGCTTGACGAGAACGACGTGCGCGACGCCTGCCGCCACTTCCTGCGCGAGGGTGTGGAATCCGTCGCCATCAGCTTCGTCTGGTCGGTGCTGCATCCCGAGCACGAGATGCGCGCGGCCGAGATCGTGCGCGAGATGATGCCGCATGTCCGGCTGACCGTGGGCAGTCAGCTCTACCCGCAGGTGCGGGAATACACCCGCACCTCGACCGCGATCGTCAACGCCTATCTCGCGCCGATCCTGCAACGCTATGTCGAGGCGGTCGACGGCCATTTCCAGTCGCTCGGCGCGCGTCACCCGGTACGCTACTTCCAGTCGAACGGCGGGCTGGCGCTGGGCCGCGTGGTCTCCGACCAGTCGGTCTATGCCATCAACTCCGGCCCCGCCTCGGCGCCGCAGGCCGCGCTCTGGCTGGGCGAGCCCTGGGGGCTGCGCGACATCATCACCGTCGACATGGGCGGCACCAGCTTCGACATCACCCTGACCCGCGACGGGCGGGCGAACGTGTCGAAGAACATCGACTTCCTGCGCTACCGCATCGGCATCCCGATGATCCAGGTGGAGACGCTCGGCGCCGGCGGCGGCTCGATCGGCTGGATCGACTCGATGGGGCTGATGCAGATGGGGCCGCAATCGGCGGGATCGGAGCCGGGGCCCGCCAGCTATGACCAGGGCGGCGAGAGACCCACGACCACCGACGCCAACCTGATCCTCGGCTACCTCAACCCCGACGGCCTCGTCGGCGGACGGCTGCCGCTGAACGTCGAGAAGGCCCGCGCCGCGATCAAGACGCACCTTGCCGAGCGCCTCGGCATCAGCGTCGAGAAGGCCGCCTACGGCATGTTCACCATCGTCAACAACAACATGGTGAACGCGATCCGCCGCGTCTCGGTGGAACGCGGCTATGACCCGCGCGACTTCGTGCTGAACTGCGCCGGGGGCGCCACGGCCGCGCATATCACCGCGCTGGCGCGGGAGATGGGCATCCGCAAGGTGCTGATCTCCAAGCTCGCCTCCGGGCTCTGCGCCTTCGGCCAGATCATCTCGGACGTGAAATACAACTACATGGCCCCGGCCGCCGCCCGTCTGGAGGGCGCCGAAGCGGCCGCCAGGCTCGACGCGCTGTTCACCGGGCTCGAGGCCCGGGGGCGGCGCGACCTGATGGCCGACGGCTTCACCGACGACCGCATCTCGGTCCGCCGCAGCCTCGACATGCGCTATGTCGGCCAGGTGCACGAATGCACGGTCGACATCGAGCCCTTCGAGGTCACCGAGGCGGCGCTGGAGCGCCTGAAGGCGGCGTTCCACGCCCGCCACGAGGAGCTTTACACCTATTCGGAGCCGCACAGCGCGGTCGAGGTGGTGAACGTCGAAAGCGCCATCACCGGCCGGGTGGACAAGCCCGCCCGGATGACCGTGGGCCCGGGCAAGGGCGCGCATTCGGCGCTGAAGGGCACGCGCGAGATGATCTTCAACGCCGAAGGCATCCCGCACGAAACCCCCGTCTACGACGGCGCGCTGCTGGGCGCGGGCGACCGGATCACAGGCCCGGCCGTCATCCAGGAGGTGACGACGACCATCGTCATCGAGCCGGGCTGGCTGGCCGATCTCGATCCCTCGGGCGTCTATGTCGTGACGATGGGCACGACGGGCGGCGAGGTGCAGCAGACGGCGCATGTCGTCGAGGTGGCCTGAGATGGCGCTGGCGCTGGAAGAGGTGGGGGTCGCCTTCGGCGGCTTCCGGGCGCTGACGGATGTTTCGCTGTCCGTGGCGGCGGGGCAGGTGGTCGGGCTGATCGGCCCGAACGGGGCGGGCAAGACGACCTGCGTCAACGTCCTGACCGGGTTCCAGCGTCCGACCGCCGGGCAGGTGATGCTCGAGGGACGCGACGTCTCGGGCCTGCCCGCCCACCGGCTGCGCCGCGCCGGGGTCGCCCGCACCTTCCAGGCCGGGCGGCTCTTCGGCGGGCTCGACGTGCTCGACAATCTCGCCTGCACCGGCGTCGGCCTTGGCCAGCGCCGGTCGGAGGCCGAACACCAGGCCAGTGACCTGCTGGGCTGGATGGGGATCGCGGCACTGGAAAGCCGCGGCGCCGCCGGCCTGCCCTATACCGACGAACGCCGCGTGGCGATCGCCCGCGCGCTGATGGGGCGGCCCCGGTATCTGCTGCTGGACGAACCCGCCGCCGGCATGTCCGAACACGAGGCCGCCGATCTGGCCGCCCTGATCCGTCGCATCGCCGGCGAACTGGGGATCGGCTGCCTGCTGATCGAGCACAACGTCGGCCTCGTCCTGTCGGTCTGTGCCGATGTGGTGGTTCTCGACGGTGGCCGGGTCATCGAGCGCGGCGGCCGCCAGACGATCCTGACCTCGCGCGCCGTGCGCGAGGCCTATCTCGGCGCGAACGTGGAGGCGGCGTGATGTCCAAGCTCGGCATCTTCGACCTCGCGGTGCGTTATGGAAAGCTGACCGCGGTTTCGGAACTGTCCTTCACCGTGGCCGAGGGAGAGCGGGTCTTCATCTCAGGCCCCAACGGGGCGGGGAAGTCCTCGCTCCTCTGCGCCATCGCCGGCACCGTTCGTGCCGCCCACGGCCGGATCGAGATGGACGGCGAGATCCTGTCCGGCCTTGTCCCCGAAAGCGTCGCCCGGCGCGGCCTGTCGATGGTGCCGGAAGGGCGGCGCATCTTCGCCGGCCTCACGGTGCGCGAAAACCTGATGGTCGGCACCGGGCTCAGG
>JBDHSQ010000114.1:0-11096 GCA_039808285.1 Paracoccaceae bacterium | reverse complement strand
TGCCCTACCCCGCCGCGCTGGTCGAGTTCGACCGCTACGAGCCGCCCTTCGTCCATTTCCGCGGGAAGGACGGCTCGGGCTTCCGGCTCATCCTGATCAGCGAGGCCGGGGACCAGACCACGCTTGCGGGGCTTTATGACCTGATGCAGACGCTGGAGATCGTGCCGGTGGAGGGTGAACGCCAGCTCGGGCGCAACAGCTTCACCATCGCCGGCCGGAACGGCGAGGTGGCAAGCTATAGCGATGTCCGCCTGTCGGGCGGGCTGATCAAGGGGTTCACGCTGGTCTGGCCGCCCGCCGAGGCGGCGCGCGCCGCACGCGTCCTCGAGGCGATGAAGGCGGGATTCCGGCCCCTGGGCGACCGCGCGCTGGACGAGGGGCTGGGCCAGCCGCTCGCCGTCGACCGGGCCGATCTCGTCTCGGGGCTCGAGGTGCGCCGGCCGGAACTGTCGCGCAGCGGCTTCTGGCTCGACGCGGGCGGCCTTGTCGCCACCACGGCCGAGGCGGTGCATGGCTGCGCCAGGGTGACCGTGGGCGATGGCCACGAGGCCGGCGTCGTGCTTGACGACGCGGCCACCGGCCTTGCCGTGCTGAAGCCCGCCGCGCCTCTGGCGCCGCGCGCCCATGCGCTGATTTCCGCCACCCCCACCCGCATCGGCGCCGACATCGCCATCCCCGGCTTTCCCTACGAAGACACGCTCGACACACCCGTCGTGACCTTCGGCACGCTGGCCGACACCCGCGGGCTCGACGGCGAGGAGGGCCGCGCCCGGCTGACCGTGGCCACGCGGGCGGGCGATGCCGGGGGCGCGGTGCTGAACGGCGCGGGCCAGGTCGTGGGGATGCTGCTGCCGCGCGACACCGGGGGCAAGCGCGTGCTGCCCGAGGATGCGGCCACAGCCCTCGACGCGGGGGCATTGGCGGGCGCCCTCGCCGCGGCCGGGCTTCTGCCCGCCACCGACGCCGATGCCGCACCGGGCGGGCAGCTTGCGCCCGAGGATCTTACCCGTCTCGGCCGTGATCTGGCGGTGATCGTCTCCTGCTGGCGCTGAGCCGCCGGCGCCGGGCCGGCCGGTCAGGCCCGCCAGAACCGCGGCATGAAGAGCACGAACACGATCAGAAGCTCCAGCCGGCCAAGAAGCATGGCAGCCGACAGGATCCATTTCGCGGTGTCGTTGATCGCGGCGAAGTTGCCCGCGGGGCCGATGGTGTCGCCGAGACCGGGGCCGACGTTGGCGATCGCCGTGGCCGCGCCAGAGATCGAGGTCACGAAGTCGAGCCCGGTCATCGACAGCGCCACCGCGATCAGCCCGAGGCTGACGACGAAGACCCCGAAGAACGACATCACCGAGGACATCACCTCGTCGCTCACCACCCTGCCCTCGTAGCGCGGCGCGAACTGCCCGTGGGGCGAGTGGATGCGGCGGATCTGCACCTTGATCGAGGCGATCAGCAACTGGTAGCGGAAAATCTTAACCGAACAGGTGGTCGATCCCGCGCAGCCGCCGATCAGCCCGACGAAGAAGAACATCATCACCGGGAACGTCCCCCAGAGCTGGTAGTCGACGCTGGCGAAACCGGTCCCGGTGATCACCGAGATGACGTTGAACAGTGCCTCGCGGAAGGCGTGTTCCCAATGGTCGCCGTTGGCGAGGACGCGGTAGGCGGTGATCACCGACACCAGCGCGGCGATGGTCCACAGGAACGCCCGCACCTGGGTGTCGCGCAGGAGCGGGCGCGCCGCCCCGGCAACGATCTGGACATAGCGGACGAAGGGCAGGCTGGCGATCACCATGAACACCGAGGCGAGGTATTCCGGCGCCCCCTGGTAGGGCGCGAAGGAGGCGTCCGAGGTGGCGAAGCCGCCCGTCGACATGGTGGTCAGCGCGTGGTTGATCGCATCGAACCCGTTCATCCCCACCGCGGCATAGGCCAGCGCATTGGCCACCGTCAGCGCGAGGTAGATCACGCCGATCCGCGACGCGATCTCGGCCGCGCGGGGCAGAACCTTGCCGCCGGTGTCGAACGCCTCGGACCGGAAAATCTGCATGCCGCCGACGCGCAGCTCCGGCAGGAACACCATCGCCACGACGATGATGCCGATGCCGCCGAACCATTGCAGCATCGACCGCCAGAGCAGGAGCCCCCGCGGCAGGTGTTCGAGGCCGGTGAACACGGTGGCGCCGGTCGTCGTCAGCCCCGACATCGATTCGAAGACCGCATCCACGGGCCGCGCCGCCGTCGCCCCGAACATGAAGGGCAGCGCGCCGAAGAGCGGCAGCGCCACCCAGACGCCGGTCGCGAGCAGGAAGGTCTGTTGCAGGCTGATGCGGTCGCCCACGCCGTTGGCGCAGGCAAGGGCGATCAGCCCGCCGATCGCCGAGGTCAGCACCGCGCTTTGCAGAAAGGCGCGCCAGTGGCCGTCGCCGGCCGCGAAATCCACCGCGAGCGGCACCGCCATCGTCGCCCCGAAGACGGCACAGAGAAGACCGATCACATATCCGACGGGGCGCAGGTCGTGCATGGGGCCGAGCCTTGGCGGGGCCGGCGGGGGCTGTCAAGCGCCGCCGCCGGGCAGCCCCCGGTCAGTCGCGCCAGAACCGCGGCAGGATCAGGATGAACACCGCCAGAAGGCCGAGCCGGCCGAGAATCATGGTGACGATCATCACCCACTTGGACAGGTCGGAGAAGGCCATCATCGTGCCCGTGGGCGCCACCATCGGCCCGAAGCCGAAGCCGATGTTGCCGATCGACGTCCAGATCGAGAAGAAGGCCGATTCCATGTCGACCCCGTCGAGCGTGAGCACGATGCTCATCAGCCCGATGATCAGGATGTAGCTCGTCAGGTGCAGGATGATCGCATGGATCACGTCCTCGTCGACCGCGCGGCCGTCGTAGCGGACGGGCTCCACCCGGTGCGGCGCGTGCAGCCGCCGGACATGGGTGCCGATCGCGGTGAACAGGATCTGCACCCGGAAGACGCTCAGCGCCCCCGAACTCGAAGAGGTGCACCCGCCGATGATCCCCACGATCGCCACGACCCCGAGCGCGAAGCCGCCCCAGGAGCCGACATCGGCCGAGAAGAAGCCGGTGCCCGACATGACCGAGACGAGATTGAAGAAGCTTTCGCGGAAGGCGGGTTCCACCGGGGCGCCGTGGGCCACCCGCCAGGCGGTCACCGCGCCCACCGCGATGGCGATCCAGGCGAGATAGGCGCGCACCTGCACGTCATACAGGAACGGCCGCGCCGACCCCGCCGCAAGCTGCATGAAGCGGACATAGGGCATCGAGCCCAGGATCATGAAGATCGCGCCGGCATATTCCGGCGCGCCGGGGTATTTCGCGAACGACGCGTCCATCGGCGAGAACCCCCCGGTGGCGATCGAAGCCATCGCGCAGACCACCGCGTCGAGCGGGCTCATGCCGAGAAGCGAGTAGGTCGCGGCGCAGACCGCGGTGAGCCCGACATAGACGGCAAGCAGGCCGCGGGCGATGTCCACCGCACGGGGCAGCGTCTTGCCCAGCGTGTCGAAGCCCTGGGCGCGGAAGAACTGCATCCCGCCCAGCCGCAGGTGCGGCAGGAAGATCATCGCGATATAGGCGATGCCGATGCCGCCGAACCAGTTCAGCATCCCGCGCCAGAGGTTGAGGCCCGCGGGAAAGGCGTCGATGCCGACAAAGACGGTGGACCCGGTCGTGGTCATCCCCGAGACCGATTCGAAGACCGCGTCCGTCAGGCCCGCACGGGGTTCGCCCAGCATGAACGGCAGCGCCGCGAAGGCGGGCAGGACGGCCCAGATCAGGAAGGTGAGGAGGAACGCCTGGCGGATGTTCCATTCGCGCCGCCCGCCGCTCTGGCAGGCCAGCGCGACCATGCCCCCGGTGAAGGCGGTGAAAAGCGCCGCTTCGCCGAACGCCCGGGCGTTGCCGTTCGCCGTCGCGATGTCGAGAGCCATCGGCGCGACCATTGTCACGCCCAGCGCGGCGGTCAGGGAACCCATCACATAGCCCACTGGTCGGACGTCGATCATGATGGCGCGAAGGCTTGGACTCGCGCCGCGGCACTGTCAAGACGAGAGCCGCGCGGCCCCGCCCCCGGATGCGGCCCCGGATGAGCCTCCCGGATGCGGCCCCGCCAGCCGGGCTCAGCCCGGCCGGTGCAGGGTGGAGAAGAGCCGAGGGTCGATGCTCTCGGCGACGAAGGTCGGCCCCTCGGTCAGGATCGACACCGCGTCATGGCTGTGGAGGCTTTCCTGATGGCTCGCCACCACCCGGAAGTCGCCCACCCGCGGCTCGGCGAGGAGCCGCTCGGCGAAGCTGCGCGCCGCGTCCTCGACGAAGATCGGGTTGGCGGCGTTCAGCTCGGCAAAGGCCTGTTCGTCCTCGCGCTTGACCATGACCTGGGTCTCGGTCGGCACCGCCTCGCGGGCGAGGTCGATCAGATCCTCGAACCAGAGCCGCTTCGGCCCTTCCTCGACCACCGAGATGCGCGCCACCGAGCGCTGCGAATGCGGGGTTGCGAGCTGGCTGCGGGTGGCGCGGGCGTGCTCCGAAAGCTCCAGCGAGCAGGGGCAGGTCGAGGAATAGACGTAGTCGAGGTGGGTGATCCGCTTCTGCCGCCCCGCCCGTTCCATCAGTTCCAGGGCGATATCGTAATACTGCCAGCCGGCGAGGCCGGAGCGCAGCGACATGACCTTGGCGGGGAAGGAGAACCGCATCATCAGCCTTGCATCGACGCTGTCATGGTCCTTCTTGTAGTCCTCCAGCACCGCCGACAGCACCGCGAAGGAAAAGCGCCTTTCGGCATGGGCATAGAACGACCGCATGATGCGGCTCATGTTGATGCCCTTCTTCTCGCCGATGAGGCTCACCGTGCCGGTGACGGAGGTCTCGAGCGTCAACTCGCCGCCGTCGCGGGTATGGAAGAGGATTGGCAGGCGGAAGTTCGAGATGCCGACATGCTGGATCGGCGTCCGCGCGCCGACGATCAGGCTCGACGGCCCGTTCTGGAGATCGGGCATCGAGGCGCGGTAGGCCGCGTCGGGCTGGAAGTCCTCGGGGTAGCTGCGCGACAGGTCGGGATAGTTCGAGACCTTGCCGCCCGGCAGAAGCCGGGCGATGGCGGGATCGAGCCGGGCGACCTCGACCGGGTCGGCCCCGGCCGCCCATTCGCGCAGGATCGCCAGCGCCTCGGCGGCGTCCTCGGCATCCGGCGTCTCGCCGATCTTCCTGATCAGGTTCATCGCACCCTCCGCGGGTCCAGACAGCACCGCCATTATGTGGTGTGACCGGGCCCCCTGTCCAACCCTACGCGATCAATTGCGACGCGGATGCGACGCCGACCGGCGCAGCCCCTCAGGCCGCATCGAGCGCGCGCGTCACGTCCGCGACCAGGTCGGCCCCGTCCTCGATCCCGAGCGAGAGCCGCACGAGGCCGGGGGTGATGCCGAGCGCCGCCTTCTGCTCGGCCGACAGGCGCTGGTGCGTCGTCGTCGCCGGATGCGTGATGATCGACTTCGCATCGCCGAGGTTGTTGGAAATGCTGACGATCTCCAGCGCGTTGAGGAAGCGGAACGCGGCCTCCTGCCCGCCGGCGAGGTCGAGCGCCACCACCGTGCCGCCCGCGCCCATCTGCTCCATTGCGATGCGGTGCTGGGCATGGTCCCTCAGCCCCGGATAGATCACGCGGGCGAGCTTCGGGTGGCCCGCCAGCGTCTCGGCCAGCGCCTGCGCGGTGGCGGCCTGCTGGCGCACCCGCAGGTCCATCGTCTCCATCCCCTTCAGCATCACCCAGGCGTTGAACGGGCTCAGCGCCCCGCCGGTGTGCTTGAGATAGGGTTCCAGCACCTTGCGGACATAGGCCCGCGTGCCGCAGACCACGCCGCCGAGGCAGCGGCCCGACCCGTCGATGTGCTTGGTCGCCGAATAGACGACGACATCGGCGCCGAGCGCCACCGCGCGGGAGAAGGTCGGCGTCACGAAGACGTTGTCGACGATCACGGTCGCGCCCCTCGCATGGGCGATTTCCGCCACCGCCGCCAGGTCGATCACCTCGAGCGTCGGGTTCGACACCGCCTCGAGGAAGACCGCCTTCGTCCCCTCGCGCACCGCGGCGCGCCACTGGTCCAGATCGGTGCCGTCGACGAAACTCACCTCGACCCCGAAGCGGGCGAGCAGGTCGAGCACGTAGAGGCACGATCCGAAGAGCGCGCGCGAGGCCACGACATGGTCGCCCGCCTTCACCAGCGAGGTCAGCGCGCCGTTGACCGCGGCCATGCCGCTGGCGGTGGCGAAGGCGTCCTCGGTGCCCTCGATCGCCGCCATCCGGTCCTCGAACATCCGCACCGTGGGGTTGCCGTAGCGGGCATAGATGAACTCGTCCGGCCCCGCCTCGATGAACCGCGCCTCGGCCTGTTCGGCGCTGTCGTAGACGAAGCCCTGGGTCAGGAAGATCGCCTCGGACATCTCGCCATACTGGCTCCGCCGGGTGCCCGCATGCACCAGCTTCGTTGCGGTCTTCCAGTCGTCCATCCTGCCCTCCGGAACAGAAAACCCCCACCGGAAGGGGTGGGGGCGCGGGGCCTCCGACCTCTTTAGCGGCTTGTTTAACGTGGCCCGCAATCCGGTAACAAAGCACCACCCGGCCGCGATAGCGCGATCCGCACGCAGGGTCAACCGCACATCTGCACGATCGTTTGCGACCCTGCGCGACGCGCCGCGCAGGACGCTTGCGGCCGCGCCGGATTCGCGCTGAAATCGCCGCCGGAACCGGAGGTCCGACATGCGCAACCCGATCCTCGCCGCCATCCTGCTGTCGGCCTGTTCCACCGCCGGCCCAGCCCCCGTGCCGCAGGGCGAGGTCGCCATCGGCCCCGATCGCTGGCCGGTCGAGGCGCTCGCCACCGGGGTCTGGCGCGTCCGGGTGGACGGCCGTCCCGTCGTCTGCGCGAAACCCACCGCCGAGGCCTGCTACTGGTCGGTGCGCCACCATCTCGAGGCGCAGCAGTTGCCCGACATTCCCGGCTGAGGGCCCGGCTGAGGGCCCGGCCGAGGGCCCCGCTGAGGGCCCGGCTGAGCGCGGTTTCCGGCGCGCGCGGGTTCGCGCGGGTTGCGGGCGCGGCCCGGCCGGGCCAGAGTTGCCCCGCACCCCGGAGGGGCCCCTCGAAAGGACCGCAGATGACCCGGCCCATAGACCTTTACTACTGGCCCACCCCGAACGGCTGGAAAATCTCCATCGCGCTCGAGGAAATGGGCCTGCCCTACGACCTCCGCCTTGTCGACATCGGCGCCGGCGACCAGTTCGCACCGGCATTCCTGAAGATCGCGCCCAACAACCGCATTCCGGCCATCGTCGACCCCGACGGTCCCGGCGGCCGGCCGATCGCGGTCTTCGAATCGGGCGCGATCCTGCAATACCTGGCGCGCAAGACGGGCCTTTTCCGCGGCACGACCGAACGCGACCGCGTCGCGGTCGAGGAGTGGCTGTTCTGGCAGGTGGGCGGGCTCGGCCCGATGGCCGGCCAGGCCCACCACTTCCTGAAATACGCCCCGGCGCTGGAGCCGCCGCAGGTGCTTCCCTATGCGCAGGACCGCTACCGGCGCGAGGTGGCGCGACTCTACGGCGTGCTCGACCGCCGGCTTGCCCGCCATGCCTTCGTCGCCGGCGACTTCTATTCGATCGCCGACATGGCGATCTGGGGCTGGGCCTCGCTCTGGGAAGGGCAGCAGCAGGTGCTGGACGACAAGCCGCACATGAAGCGCTGGCTCGACGAGGTCGGCGCGCGCCCGGCGGTGATCCGCGGCCGCGCGCTCGCGGCGGACAGGCGCGCGAACCTTGAGACCGACCGCGGGGCGCAGGACGTCCTCTTCCGCCGCTGATCCCTCAGGCGTCCTCGCCCCCTCGCTTGCGGTCGCCGTCGGCCGCCGCCTCGTAGCGCCTGAAGACGCCGCCCTGGGTCAGGAAGAACAGGAAGATCGCCGCCGTCAGGCCGAAGGTCTTGAAGTTGACCCAGGCTTCGTCGGACATCGTGCGCCAGATCACCTCGTTCAGGACGGCCAGCCCGGCGAAGAACGCGGCAAGCCGGCGCGTCAGGATCATCCAGCCTGCGTGTTCGAGCGGCATGATCTCGTCCATCACCAGGGCGAGGTAGCTTTTCCCCTTCAGCAGCCCGAAGCCGAGAATGCCGGCGAAGAGCAGATAGATCAGCGTCGGCTTCATCTTGAAGAAGCGTTCGTCGTTGAACCAGACCGACAGCCCGCCGAACACGACCACCAGAACCAGCGTCGCGACCTGCATCGGCGAAAGCCGCCCCGTCAGCCGCCAGAGGATCAGGGTCGTCACGATCATCAGCGGCACGAAGCCCGCCGTCGCCAGGATGAAGCCGCCGTAGTCGGCGCCGCCGATCGTCACGGTCCGGTCCTTCAGCCGCGAGAAGGCCACGAAAAAGGCAATGACGGGGCCAAGCTCCAGCCCGATCTTCAGCCACGGATTGATCTTCCTGCCCGCCATCCCTCACCCCGCGAGTTTCACCGCCACCGCGCCCGCCGCGATCATCGCCATCAACGCCAGCCGCCGCGGCCCCACCCGCTCGCCCAGCACCGCCCGGGCGATCAGCGCGGCGAAGACGACCGAGGTCTCGCGCAGCACCGCCGCCTCGCCGACCCGTCCGATCCGCGTGGCCAGAAGGATCGCCCCGAAGCTGAGGTAGGCGACCACGGCGCCGGTCACCGCCCGCCTGGCAAGCGGCACGACCTCCGACGACGGCAGCCGCCGCCAGCGCGGCCACATATAGACCGGCATGAAGAGCCCGTCGATGAGGAAGAACCAGGCGAGGAAGGTGAAGGGATCGGCGGTGGCACGGATGCCGTAGGCGTCGTAGGTGGTGTAGAGCGCCACGAAGGCGCCGGTGACGACGGCCCAGAGCAGCGCGGGCACCATCGTCTCGCGGTCCACCGTGACGGTGCGGAGGTTGTAGAGCGCAAGCCCGAAGATACCCGCCATCAGCACCGCGACGCCCGCCCACTGGCCGGGGCTGAAGCGCTCGCCGAAGACCAGCCCGGCGCCGATCACGGCGAAGAACGGGCCGGTGCCGCGCACCACCGGGTAGACCACGCCGTAGGCGCCGCGGCTGTAGGTCATCGCTTGGGCGAACTTGTAGCCGGTGTGGATGACGAAGGCGCCGGCGAAGATCGGCCACATGTGCGGCTCAGGCCAGGGCACGGCGAAGAGGGCGAAGGGGGCGGCGATGGCGGCATAGGCGGCGTCGATCGCGGCGCGGGAAAGCCAGGGATCGTGCCGCCCCTTCTGAAGCGCGCCGAAGAGCGCGTGCAGGAAGGCCGCCATCAGCGCCAGCCCCATCGCCACCTGCCGTCCGGCCCCGGTGCCTTCGAGCGAAAGAAGCCATTGCGTCATCGCGGGGCGCCCCGGAACCCGGACCGGCCGGCCGCGTTGTCAGCCAGCATCCGCGGAGCTTGCATGGATTTCCTGACCGCCGTCCGCCTCGAACTCGCGCCCGAGGCCACCGCCACGCCGCTGTCGATCGTGGCCTTCCGCCTGATCGCGGCGGCGATTCTCGGCGGCATCGTCGGCTTCGAGCGCGAGTTGAACGCCCGCAACGCGGGCCTGCGAACGCACATGCTCATCGCCGTGGCGGCCTGTCTGTTCGCGCTCGTCGCGCTGGAAATGATGACGCTCGCCCATGACGTCAAACCCGATCCCCTGCGCCTGATCGAGGCGGTCACCGCCGGCGTGGCGTTCCTCGTCGCCGGGTCGATCATCTCCTCGGGCGGCAGGGTGCAGGGGCTGACAACCGGCGCCGGCATGTGGCTTTCGGGCGCGACCGGGCTTGCCTGCGGCACCGGCCACCTCGCGCTCGCCAACCTGGCCACGGTGATCGCCGTGATCATCCTGTGGGGTGTCCGGCCGGTTTCCGAACGGATCGGGCGCGAATAGGCGTCAGGCGGGCACATCCATCCCCACCAGCGCGCGGGCGAAATCCTCGGGCTCGAAGGGCTGGAGATCGTCGATCTTCTCGCCCACGCCGATGGCGTGGATCGGCAGGCCGAAGCGGTCGGCCAGCGCCACCAGAACGCCGCCCTTCGCGGTGCCGTCGAGCTTGGTCATCACCAGGCCCGACACTTCGGCGATCTTGCGGAAAATCTCCACCTGCGAAAGCGCGTTCTGCCCGGTGGTGGCGTCGAGCACCAGCAGCGTGTTGTGCGGCGCCCGCGCGTCCTTCTTGCGGATCACCCGGACGATCTTGGCCAGTTCCTCCATCAGATCCTGCCGGTTCTGGAGCCGCCCGGCGGTGTCGATCAGGAGAAGGTCGGCGCCCTCCTCCTGCGCGCGGGCCATCGCGTCGAAGGCGAGGCTTGCAGGGTCCGAGCCCTCCGGCGCGGTCATCACCGGCACGCCCGCGCGCTCGCCCCAGACCTGGAGCTGTTCGACGGCGGCGGCGCGGAAGGTGTCGCCGGCGGCGATCACCACCTTCTTGCCGGCGGCGCGAAACTGGCTGGCGAGCTTGCCGATCGTCGTCGTCTTGCCCGAGCCATTGACGCCGACGACAAGCACGACCTGCGGCCGTGTCGCATAGATCGGCAGCGGCCGCGCCACCGGCGCCATGATGCGCGCGATCTCGGCGGCGAGCAGTTCCTTGATCTCGCGGACCGAGAGCTTGCGTCCCATCCGCCCCTCGGCGAGGTTGGCCGCGACCCGCAGCGCGGTGTCCACCCCCATGTCGGCCTGGATCAGAAGCTCCTCGAGGCTTTCCAGCATCGCATCGTCGAGCACCCGGCGCGGCTCTGCCGCGGGACCGGCACGGCGGAAGAGCCGGCCGAAGAAGCCGGGCTTCTCGGCCAGCGGCGCGTCCGACACCGCCATGTAGTCGCCCGGGATTTCCACCGGTCCGGTATCGGGCAACTCGTCGGGGGCATCCGCCGGAAGCTCGTCGGGCGCGGCAGGAGCCTCGTCGGGCGCGGGCTGCGGCGCCTCCGGGGCGGGCGCGGGGATTTCCGGCCGGGCGGGTTCGGGCGCAGGCACTTCGTCCGGGCCCGGGACGACTTCGGGCCCGGGCCCGGGCCCGGGTTCGGGTTCGGGC
>JBDHSQ010000113.1:0-11282 GCA_039808285.1 Paracoccaceae bacterium | reverse complement strand
GGACATGGACACACCAGCCAGCTCGCCCGCGCGCTCCAGCGTCTGGATCGAGGCGACGGTGGTGCCGAGGGACTGGGCGAGCTTGGCCTGCGCATCGACCGTCTGCAGACCGGAGCGGATCATCGCCACGCCCGCCGCGGCGGCAGCTGCAACTGCGGCGGCAGCGGCTACGGCAACGCGACGGGAAAATGCCGCTAGCCTCGCGTTCGCGGCCTCCATCTCCCGGCTCAGCCGTCCGAAGCCGCGCGACCCGGCCTCGCCCACGCCTTCCAGCTCGGCGCGCACCTGCCGTCCGCCCACGGCCGCGAGGCGGACGCTGACCCTCTTCTCAGCCATGGGAGTGCTCCATCTGCTCGTTGAGCTTGGCGACCATCACCGCTTCGATGACAGGCAGCAGTTCGGCCATGGCGAGCGGCGGCACGCCGAGTGCGTCACCGAGCGCGAGCGCCGCCGACATGTCCCAGCCGGTCACCGCGCCGGGCAGGACACGCAGCTGGCCGCCGAGTCGGCCGACAAGGTCCCAGACCTGCCAACCCTCCGGCGTTGCCGGACGGTTCAGCCGCGCCGGGCAGTCCGGGCAGGCTTGCTCGCGGCCCTCGTAGGGTGCGCAGGCTTCGCAGTAGCGCTCGCCCCCGCCGAAGGACCATTCAGCGAGGGCGCAGAGGCGTTTTTTTCCTGTTCCAGCAGCAGGCCCTTCGAGACGTAGGTCAGCTGGAACGCCTCGAAGATCGGCCAGACATCGAGCAGCGCGTCGATGGCCTCGGGGCTCGGATCGATGGGCTTGCCGTCCGCATCGCCGATACCGTCCCAGGCGAGCACCGCGCGACGCGCCAGTGCTTTTGCAAAAGCGACGGCGCGCTCCTCGTCGGAGGCGTCCTCGGGCACCCCCTCGACAGCGGGATCGCTGCGTGTCGCGACCATCAGCGCGGTGGTCAATGGGCGGAGTTGCACCCGCACGCCGGGGGTGAGGTCATGCCAGCGCGGGGCGTTGGTCAGGTCGAGCGTCAGCATCAATAGTATCCGTTTTGATCAAGGGTTGATTTCGGCCCATTTCCGGTCGTCCCGGATCAGGGCGTTGGCGAGGACGATGAGCTTTCGCATCACCGCCGTGATGGCGACTTTCCAGGGCTTTCCGGCAGCGATGAGCGTCCGGTGGACTTGCTGGAGCGGGGCGTTGAAGCGGGTCGCGATCACAGCGGGCATGAACAGCATGCAACGGAGAGCAGTGCGGCCTCCGCCGATACGGGCCTTGCCCTTCCACGTTCCCGACTGCCGCGTGATAGGTGCGAGGCCTGCGAGGCTCGCAGCTTCCTTCGAACTCATCGCCCCGAGCTCCGGCATCTCGATGATCAGGGCGATGGCGGCGACGGGCCCGACGCCGGGGATCGACGTCAGGATCTCGTAGCGCCTGGCGAGCCCGGGATCGGCTTTGATCCGGGAGCGCAGTTCCCTGTCGATCTGCGCGATCTGGGTGTCGATCTGGCGAAGGCGCGCGCGCAGCTGCGCCAGGACGATCTTGTTGCGCGCCATGCCGATCCGGTTTCGGCAGGCCGTCCGATCCTTGATCAGAGCAACCCGAGCGACATGCAGCTCCTTGATTTCGTGCAGTTCGTCAGTTTTGACCGGGGTCGCCTCGAGGCCGAGCACGGTACCCATCCGTGCAAGCATCTCCGCATCGACGCGGTCGGTCTTCGCTCCCTGTCCGGTAGCCTGCGCGAAGCGTCGCGCCCGTGCGGGGTTCACCTTGACGTTGTGATGGCCGAAAGCCGCAAGCGCGGCCTCCAGATCGCGGTGATAGCGCCCGGTCGCCTCGTAGACGACGCGGAGCGGTGCCGCCCCGAGCCACTTGCGCATGGCCTTCAAGCCGGACGCGTCGTTGCCGAAGCGGGCTCGTTTGCCGTCCGAGATACGGTAGATGTCGAGTGTGGTCTTCGAGATGTCGATCCCGATAGTGTCGGTCATGGTCTTTTCGCCTCCTGGCCTTGTCATTCGGGGCAAGGACGCGAGGTCTTCCCCATGTATCCGTTCAGGACATTCGAAAAGGCGGGGGCGATCACACTACTGACCGGCCCTCTCCGACCATCTCCACAACGATCCGTCCCCCGCCGCTGTCCGGCATATTTGAGGTGCCGGACAGCGGCTCCCGTATCGCACGGGAACCGGGGGAAATCTTAAGACAAGGTCTCCACGTCGTTCACGAGGGTTGCGGTGCACATCCGGCCGACGACGCTGTCGCGCGCCGCCTGCCAGTCGAAGGTGGCCTGCACGCCTTGCGGCCCCGAGATCTCGATGCGCGGACGCGGCAGGTAGACGGCGTGCACGGTGAAGGTGAAGCTTTCGCCGGACGGCAGGAGGTAGGCGAACTCCATCTCGCAGGCCTCGCCGTTGATTGCCTGCGTCACCAGCGTCTGGTCGGCGAAGCGCACCTCGATCCGGCCGGTCAGCGCGGCGATGGACGGGTCCGCGCCGTCGATGCGGCCATCCGAGCGGATGGTCTCGATCCGGTCGAGGTTGTTGGCATAGGTGATCTCGGCCGAGACCACGTTGCCGAGGGCGGACCCATTCCGCGTGATCGCCCCGTTGAAATGCCCGAAGCGCTTCAGCTCCAGCGCGGCGGGCGTTCCGGCGCTGGTCGTGGTGCCGACCGTCTCGCCCTGCGCCACCAGCCGGGCTGTCGCGGTCAGGAGCCCGGATCGCTGCATCTGCCAGGTGATCTGGTCGAGCACGCAGCCCGAGTACATCGCGTAGCGCGGCACCTCGGGCATGCCGGTCTCGATCGACATGCTGGGCAGCGTCCAGGACCCCGACTGGAACTCGTGGCTGTAGGGCGCCTCCGCACCCGTGGTCGTCGGTGTCCCGAAGGCCGCCTTCAGCCAGAACCCGAAAGCCTCGGCGTCGAGCGGCACGACGACGTCGCCATCGGCCGTGACCGCATCCTTGATCGGCGCCAGCGGATCGCGGCCGTAGCCGAGAAGCTCCGAGTTCAGCAGTGGCTGCTCGGCGCCGAGCGAGGTGCTGGCGAAGGGCATGCGGGTGAAGCCGCTGGCGGGCGGCGTTCCATAGGTCGTCTCGAACGCAAGCGCCATCAGCGCCCGCGCCCCCTGGGCTCGTGCCATGGTGTTCTCCTCGGGTTGTCGGGATCAGCCGAGCGGATCGGCCGTGGAATAGTGCAGCACCACCGGGATCACGGCCGCCTTCAGGCTGGCCGCGCCCTCGACCGGCAGATCGACCGGGCGCGGGGCTTCGGCCTCGACCCAGTCGCAGAGCCCGCCCAGCGTCCGGTCGGCGGCAAGCGCTGCGCCGATGCTGGCGGTCAGCGTGTCGAACGCAGCGTCGCGATCGGCGCCCTGAACGACCGCCTCGATCTCGGCGCGGTGCTGGTAGTGGTAGCGCAGGGGCGACAGCGTGACTTCGGGCTCGCCTGGTTCGCCGTCGCGCAGGATCAGCAGGCCTTCGGCCGGGACGCGCTCGGGTAGCACCTCGCCGCGGAGGGCGGTGGCGGGCAGCGCCGAGAGCCGCGCGTGCAGCGCGGTGAGGATGGTTTCGCGAGGGGTGGGCATATCTGTCACGCGACTCCGCGCTTGACGTTTGTTTCGAGGGTGTTTGGATTAATGAAGGCCGCGCGGAACCAAGCGGTGGGAGGAAAGATGCTGCTTGATCCGCATAGACTCGAAGAACAGCTACGAGCGGCAACAGCCATCGATGCTGCCGTCCGCGACGCCTATTTGACCTTTGCCCATGCTCATTTTCCTGGCGGGACCACGGTGCGCCCGGCCGGACATGGTTACATAGAACGAGAACTTCGTTTCGAAGCCAAGGGCGACTGGCTGTATTCAGCTGTCCTGAATCAGAAGTGGGTCCTGTGGTACTTTCGGAAGCCTGCCTTGAATGCAGGGCTTATTGATCCGGGCAAGACCAAAGAGCACTTTCCCGCTTCGGAAGAAACGTCACGCGGGGAAATCAAGCTTCGAGTTCGTAGTTCGCCAGAGGCACTTGCTGTGTTGAAGTGGGTGGGCGCTGAATAATGCGCTCCGTCGAGCGTCCGGTTTATTCCAATGGTTGCGCACTCATCCAAGCCGCCCCTCAACCCAATTCGCCACGATCAGACCCGGCACGCTGTCCAGCGCCCGCTCGGCATCCCGGTCTAGGTTGAGCCGCTTCGGCAGCTTGACCTGCGGCACCAGCAGGAAGATCGGCACCGTCGTGCGCCCGCGGCCAGTCTTCGAGCGTGACGCGACACCGAGCCCACGACTGTTCAGCCGTCCCTCTGCCACCAGCAGGCTGGGCCCGCGGCGACGGTAGACGAAGCGGAGCCGCAGCCCCCGGCGGCGCTCCCATTCGCCGGGGGTGATCCTGCCGCCGCGCAGGCCGCGTCCGGCGGCTGGCGTCGGGATCGCAAGCCAGAACCCGTCCTTGGAGCGGATCAGCGGCCCGGTGTCGTGAGCGCCGACGATGACCGGGGCCTTGGACCACACGAGCGCCGCGGCGTTCAGGCTCTCGCCGGCCTTCGGGAAGGTCTGGCTCCGGATCGAGTTGGCGAGCCGCCGGCCGAGCCCCGCGCCGGTGATCTGGCCGCGCCAGGCGGTCTTCAGCCCGGTGCCCGCCTCGCGCATAGCGGCGGTGACGGCCTTCTCTCCGGCCTTCACCTCTGCCGCCATGGCGGCGACGAGGTCCGGGGTGATGTCGAGCTTCAGCTTCATCGCGATCAGGCCGGACGCAGATCCACTGTCCAGACCAGCCGTTCGCGGTCGCGGACGGGCTCGCCCTGGATGAGGAAGGCCTCGCCGTCGATCTCGATGCGGTCGCCGGGACGCGGGTTGGCCACCTCGGAAAGGCGCAGATCGAGCCGGGTGCTCTCCGACCAGATCCGCGCCTCGCCGAAACTGGTGACGTCGTCGGGGCGCCGCAGGATGGCGCGGACCAGCGAAGGCGCGCCGCCCTCGGCGATGTAGACGATGTCACTCGCGAGATGCGCATCCGCGAAGAGCGCCTCGAGGGCGGATGCGAACGCGCTGGCCATGGCTATACTGCTCCCATGAAACAGGAATCGATTTCAGAACGCCCGACGAGGGTCCGAGCCGTCCAGGCGCTGTCAGAGGCGTTCATGGGCCAGCACCCGGACACGTCCCTCGACCCGAAGGGCTACGTTGCAGATTTTCGCGACACCCTGCTTCCGCAGGTCACGCTGAAGGATTTCGAAGCAGACCTGTCCTCAGGCGACGGCAACGAGCTGCAGACCAAGTTCCGGGCGGCCCATTCTTCATCTGGGCTGGCGGTCAACTGCTTCGCGCCGTTTCGGAGCCGGATCGCCGACCTCGCCATGCCGATGGCTGCCGGTTTCGACGATCTTCGCTTCGAACGGAAATGCCCCACCGGACTCCGCGGCGGCCGTGCACCCAACCTCGATGTCGTGCTTTCGGGCCCCGGCGGCGTGGTCGGGATCGAGTCGAAGCTGACCGAACACCTGTCGCCCCACCGAGCCGAATTCTCACCCGCATACGAGGAGCAGATCAGAGACTCGCGGCGCGACCAGGGATACTTCCGCGAAATGCTGCGCCTCCGGGATCGGCCAGACAAGTACACCTGGCTCGACGCTGCGCAGCTTATCAAGCATGCGTTCGGACTGGCACGCAGCTTCCCCGACCGACCGGTGACGCTGCTTTATCTGTTCTGGGAGCCCGCGAACCCAACCGCCGGTCCCGAGTTTGTGGCCCATCGAGACGAGATCGAGGAGTTCAGGGCGCGCGTGGCAGGATCATCGCCGGCGTTCGAGGCGATGAGCTATCCCGAACTCTGGCGCTTCTGGCAGGATACCGAACCGGCCGACTGGCTGGTCCGGCATCTCAGCGATCTTCACGCCCGATACGGCGTCACGCTCTGACTCAGGTCCGCCGTGCCGAGCGCAACACCTGCGGCCGTGTGCAGATCGGGAGCGGGTTGCTCTCGATCTCCAGCCGCACCCATTCGTCGCGGTCCCGGTCGGGGATCGTCCGGGCATAGAGCGGCTGGCCCAGCGTGTTCACCGTCTCGAAGGTGTCGGCTGGGGCGTAGTAGATCTCGAAGAGCCCCTCGATGCCTTCGGGATAGAAGAACGCCTTGTCGGCCGGGACCGTGAAGCCGACCCCGCCCCGGTAGCGGCGGAAGGTGATGCCGCCGAAGCTCACCTCGTCGGCCACGCGGCCGCGCAGGTCGGCGGCGGCTGCGGTATTGAGGTAAGTCTCCCGTACCTCCTTGTGGGCGACGAGATCGGCGAAGAAGGCCGAGCCGCATTCGGCACGAACCTGAACGGCGCCGGCCGAGAGCCCGCCCATCGAGTCCTCGACGCTCTCGATCAGCGCCTGGCAGCGCTTGCGCAGCGCCCCGGAGGCGGGGGTCGCGTTGTCGAGATCGAAGTCGATCTCGGCCGCCGGTGTGATCCCGAACTCGGTGAAGTAGTTCACCACCGTGGCGTGGTCCTTCGGGTCCTTCACCAGCCCCTGGATGCCGTTCAGCAGGTGGTACTCAAAAGTGGTCTCGGCGTCCTGGCGGAGCTTCCTGAGCCGGTAGGCCACTTCGGTCTGCACCTGTTGGGTTGCGCTTTCCGAGCCAAAGTCGCGGACGGACTGGATCTCGGAGGCCCAGAGCACGTCCTGCTTCTTGAACTGGCGGCAGACGAAGGCGCGCATCTCGCGGCGATCAGGAACCTGCTGCTCGTAGGCCGAGCCGCGCTCGGAGAACGGGATCAGCGACAGCGTGCCGTCCCGGCTCTCGATGACGACCGTGCGGGAGCGCACGCCGCGCGGGCTGAAGAGGGCCGAGCCCGAGAGCAGCGCGGGCTTGAAGGGGATGTTCTCGAGCGCGCGGGTCAGCTCGACGATGGTGAAGGCATCGCCTTCGAAGATGTCCATGGTGGCCATGAGGATGCCTCCTGTCGGGATTGGATCAGCGGACGAGGATGCCCGCGGCGAGGAGCGCCGTGTGGGCGGCCGCGATCTCGCCCTCGCTGGGGGTGCCCGCGAAGAAGAGGTCGTGGCGGTTGACGATGGCGGGTCCGCGAACGACGGCGACGGCGGGCGCATCGCCGGCGCTCGCATCCGCATTGCCCCAGAGCACCGCGACGGCTGTCTCGGTGCCGTCGACGGCGGCGGGATCGTGCGCGGCGTATTTGCCGGACGCGGTGATCTTGCCCAGCACCGTGCCGGGCTCAAGCGTGCCCGAGGCGACGGTGATCGTCTCGCGGGTGTAGTCGCGGAAGGCTTCCCAGACGAGGAAACCGCCGGGGTGCGTGCCTTCGACGAGCGTGGTCATGGTGTCATCCTTTCAGCTTGAAGGTGCGGGCGACGATCTCGCCCCAGGGGCGCGCGGCCGAGGAGCGGCCGGGCTGCGGGTGATGGGGCACGATCTCGGGTTCGGCCTCGGCCTTGGCGGCGAGGAGCGCGGCGCGCACCTCGTCGAGGCTCGCGTTCTCTTCGAGGAAGCGGCCGGCCATCTGCGCCTGGCCGGCAAGGAGGCAGAGATCGATGACGGCGCGGGCGTGGCCGATGGCATCGGCCCGGATCGCGGCGGGATCCGGCGGCGCGCCGCTGGGAGGTGGCGTCTCGGCCGGAGGCTGAGCGGTGTCGGCGGCGGCGGCCTGCTCGTTTTCGACATCAGAAAGCTGATCGCCTTCGGCGGCCTCGTCGGTGTCCTCGTCCGCTTCGATCTCGACGCAGTCGGCCGCGTCGTCGGAGTCCTGATCCGCTTCGACCTGCTCTACCAACACCGGCGGCGCATTGCGGAAGCGCCCAATGTCGAAGTTCGCGGCGATGCGGACGGGCTCGATCAGCCGGTCGGCGAAGCCCTGCGCCACGGCGTCCGACGCGTCGAACCATGTCTCGGCGGCCATGAGCGCGGAGACCTCTTCCGGCGTCCGGCCGGATTTCGCGGCATAGCCGGAGACGAGGCTGCCCTTCACCTTGTCGAGCGCCTCGGCCATGGCGCGCATGTCCTCGGCCGTGCCCATCACGAGGCCGGCCGGGTCGTGGATCATCAGGAAGGCGTTCTCGGGCATGACGATCTCGTCGCCCGCCATGGCGACGTAGGATGCGGCGGAGGCGGCGATGCCGTCGATCCAGACGGTGACCGTGCCCTCGTGGCGCTTCAGCGCGTTGTGGATCGCCACCGCGTCGAAGACCGATCCGCCGGGGCTGTTGAGCCGCAGATCGACAGGCGTGCCCTCAGGCAGCGCGCCCAGTTCTGCCAGAAACCCCTTCGCCGAGACCCCGTAGGCGCCGATCTCGTCATAGATTGCTACTTCCGCACCGGTCCCCCGGGCGCGGATCGCATACCAGCTTGCCATGTCGTCACTCCTGTTCGGTGGCCGGATCGGTCGTCGCCGCTCCGTCGTCCGTGTCGTTGCCGGCGCCGTTGCCGGGCTCGGCCCGCGTTGCCGGCGTCGCGCGGGCGCCCTGCGTCTCGCCGGGGCTCGTGCGGTAGCGAAGGCCGAGACCTGTCGCGCGGGCGGCGTCGGCGGCGTTCTCGCGGTCGATTTCCTCGATGTCGTAGCCGGTGGCCTCGACCACTTTGCGCCGCGACGTGATGCCGGCCTCCATCGCCAGCACCTGTGCCTGGATGTCCTTCAGCGGATCGACCCAGTCCCAGCGCGGCGGGATCCACTGCACCGGTCGCACCTCTGCCGGATCGGCCTCCAGCGCGCCCGACAGGACCGCGGTCTCCAGCCAGCGCCGCCAGACTGCCCGGCAGAGCTGGTGCACGATGACGCCATGCTGCAGCTGGCCGATGCGGCGACGGAACTCGACGAGTTCGGCCCTGAGACTCGAGTAGTTCGCTTGCCGGACATCGCCGGTGACGAGGTGATAGGGCAGCCCAAGCGAGGCCGCGACCGAGAGCAGCGTCCGGTACTGGAACGCCTCGTAGCCGCCGCCGACATCCGCCGGGGACGAGAACTTCACGTCTTCGCCGGGCAGCAGCACCTGCATCGTGCCGGGCTCGAGGCTCGCGATGGCCGCCCCGTCGAGATCCGCCTCCGCCTCTCCCATCATGGGCTCTTCCGGCGCGGTCTTGGTGATGAAGCCCGCGAACATCGCCGCGGTCTTCTTCCGGTCGAGCTCGGCGTCGTCGTACTGGTCGAGCAGGAACAGCCGCACCATGGCCGGCGCGATATGCGGCAGCCCCCGGATCTGGCCCGCGTCGATGGGGCGATAGATGTGCAGCACGTCCGCCGCCGGCACGCGCACCGTCTCCGGGATGGCCGCCCCCTGGTCGGTGCTGTCGCCCGGGTGGCGGCGGCGGAAGTGGTAGGCCACGCGGCGCCCGATGGCATCGAACTCGATCCCGCAGCGGATGCGGTTGCCGTTCGCCGCGGTCTCGGTCTTCTCGAAGGGCAGCATCTCGGACTGGAGAAGCTGCAGCTGCAGCGGGACCAGTAGCCCGTCTTCGACCCGACGCGGGCGCATCCGGACGAAGCATTCGCCGGCCACGAACATCTCCCGCGCGACCATGGCCTGCAGGCCGTAGAAGTCCGTCAGCCCGTCCGCGTCGGCCTCGTCTGTCCAGGCGAGCCAGAGCTGCTGGACCCGGTCGCGGAGATCCGCGTCTCCGATGAGCGAGGACGGCTTGATCCCGTCGCCGACAAGGTTCGCGGCGAAGGCCTCGCAGGCGTTGGCGGCATAGCCGTTGGTCACGACCAGCTCTCGGGACCGCGCCAGCAGACGCGGGCCGCCCGAGGCGACCAGCGCGTTGATGTTCTCGAGCGGCGGGTTCCAGCCGCGCAGCCGACGCTTCGCCATGGCGCCCTCAAGGCGAGCGCGCACGGCGGCGGGGCCGCCGGCGGACCGGCGGCGGAAGCGGTCGAAGAAGCCCATGGGTTCAGAGCCCCTTCGCCGTCGTCACGCGCACATGCCGCACGATCCGACGCCCTTCGGCTGCGGCGATCTCACGGTCCAGCGCTTCGATGGCCCGGTCGATCTCGGCGACGCTGCGATAGTCCACGGTCTTGCCGTCGTAGCTGACCCGCGCCACGCCCGAGGACCGCTGCGCGGTCAGCGCGTCGCGGCGGGCGCGGAGCTCTGCGGCCGTGGCCATGGATCACCTCATGTAGCTCGAGCGCACCGCGCGCCGGCGCTGCATCGTTCGTGTCGGGACGGCCGGCGCCGTTGCCGGACCGGCTTCGGATCCGTCCTGCTTCGCCACCCCGAGCTGCGCTTCCAGATCGGCCCACCGCGCCTCGGGCCAGCGATCCGCCCCGAGGATCCACGCGGCGGCGCGGGCATAGACCCGGATGTCCAGCGCCTCGTTGCGCTCGCGGAGCTTCTGCCATTCGAGCCGCGTGAAGCCACGCTTGCCCTTCACCGTCACCAGCTGCTCGGCGGTCAGCTGCTTGAGCCATTCGCCGTCCGCCCAGTCCGGCAGGTGGATCGTGCCGGGCGGGCACAGAGCGCCCGCCGCCTGTTCCTCTCTCGTCGGCCGGTCCTGCCGCAGGAAACGATAGGTCTCGGCCTTGAAGGTCGAGGTGGCCACGGTCCAGAGCCGGGCGCCGCGCCGGAGCCGCTTACCCGCGACGGTCGCGTCGACAAAGGTTGGCCCGGTCACCGGGCTGGTGCGGGTGAACCCTTCGACGCCCTTCACCGGCGCCACCTGCGCGAACCCCACCTGGCGCGACCAGGCATAGACCGCGCTCGTCTCGTAGCCCGTGTCGATCGCGAGCCGGGCGAGCGTCATCCGCTGACCCGAAGCATGCGTCCAGGTCCGCCCGAGCAACTCTGTCAGCTGCTGCCAGCAGGCCGGATCGCCGGGGCCGCCCTCGAGCACGAGGTGATCGACAAGCCAGCTTTCCAGACCCTGACCCCAGGCCCAGACGTCGACCTCGATCCGGTCCTTCTGCACGTCGGCGCCCGCGGTCAGGAACAGCCCCCGCTGCGGCACCGTGCCTGGAGCCCATGCCTCGCGCCGGTCCGCCAGCCTCTGCCAGTCGGGCGCCTCGCCGGTCTCCATCCAGGTCTCGCCGAGGATGGTGTTCCGGAACGCCCGCATCGCCTCGTCGCTGCCCCGTGCCGCCTCATGCGCCCGCGCGATCCGCTGCCAGCTGAGCCAGCCCACCGGCGAATAGAGCGCCGAGAGGTGGTAGCCGACCGTGGTCGGATCGGCGGCCGTCGTGGTCGCGCGCCACTCGCCGCGCTCGAGCATCTGCGTCTTGTGGTGCTCTGCGATGGTCCGCTCGCAGCCCTCGCAGTGATATTCCGCCGTCTCCGGGCGGCCCTTCTCCCAGCGCAGCCGGTCGAACTTCAGCCACTGCATCGCGCCGC
>JBDHSQ010000112.1:0-11363 GCA_039808285.1 Paracoccaceae bacterium | reverse complement strand
ACCGGGACATTCGCGGTCCCATGAGGATCAACACGGCCTCCCGGTTCGCGCCGGGAGGCCCGGAAAAATTTCTGACGGGAAAAATTTTCGTCCAGAGTTCGTTGTCTCAAAATCCAGAATGGAGCGCGCCGCCACAAGAACGCATGTGCGCCTTTCGGGGCGTGGGCCGGTTAACAGCCCCACCCGCATAACCCCCGAAAACAAAGGAAAAATCCGGCCGCAGCCGGATCGGGAGCACGCGTTCGCGAGGGCAAGTGGCGGAGGGAACGCGACCGGGATTCAACGTTCTCCACTGGCGAAGTCGTTGCTACAGTGGATGCAAATCTTTGATTCGAAGGGACAAACGGTATCATCAGTAGTGTTGGCGCAATTTATGAATTTGGCCGTGTCCCGGGTAGCGTTGCAGCAGTTCGCGCAACGCTTGGGCGTGTTCGGAAGCCAAGCAAAAGATCGCACGATCTCAAGCCTCATGTTTCTGTTACTATAGGGACGAGGTAGTGTGATGCCGATGGACTTCGCTGCTTCGATCGGAAACGAGATCGACGGTCGGCCTCTGCATCTGTACCGGCTTCCGGAACGCCGCTTCGACGAACTCGAGATCGGTCTCCGCAGTGGCCTTAGACGATCGAGGGACGGTGAAACGGCCGCGGCCTTCGTCCTATGGGCAGCAGAGCACTATCGACGGAATTTCGCCGGCGGATCCTTCTCCTGGGCTTTCCTCACGGATGAGCTCGGCCTCAGTCTCGACCAAGCTACACTGCGTGACCTAACAGCCAGAGGACTGCGGAAGCTGCGTCGCCCGCCGCCCCGCAGCAGCGATGCGGGCGTGCAGTACCTGCGTACGCTCGCCGCCGAGGGCGGGCTTCCTGTGAGGCTTCTGGCGAACGAAGGCGGCTATCGTGCGGCGCTCGTCGGCCTCGTCGCCGATCTGGAGCGCTTCGGCGCAGGCTGTCCAGAGGAGCAGGCGCTGGCCTTCGCCCGGAGACGCGCGGAACGTCTGCCGATGGGCTATCGCACCGAGGAGTTCCACGGTCTTTTCGTGCAGTTCGCTCGCGAGCTTGTCGACTTGCGCGGCCGGGCACCGCGCGATTTGGCCGCCGCCGACGTCGAGAGCTGGCTCGACCGCGCGGAGCCGGCCTGGCGCGAGCGCCTTACGTTACGCTTCGACGGGGATGCCGCCCGTGCGCTCTTCGCCGAGGCGATGACCGTGCGGGCCGGCGGCGAGGTAGATGAGCCGTTGGGCCGCCAGCTGGTGCGTGATGAGGATGGCGCCTGGCGGGCCTTCGTCGACGTCGCCCCAGCGACCCGCCTGCCCGCGCGTCTGATGGACGGTATCGATGCGGCCTATCGGCGCGTGCGCCTCGCCCCGACCGGCGCGCTGGCAGCGGCCTGCCCGGACCTGATGCTAGCCCTCGACCGTGAGGAGGGCGGCTGGAGCGCGACCAGGATCAGCGGACGGCGGACGGCCCGCTTCCCCTTCCCCCTGTTGGCGCCGATTGAGCTGGTGGCGATGGCTGACGGCCGGCTGCTGCAACCTGTCTCCTTGCCCGGCGGAGGGGCGGTCGACCCAGCCGAGGGCCTGACACTCTGGACGTTGGCCGAAAGCGGTGACGACGGCGCGGCGCGGCGGCTGGCCTGGGCCGGCAGCGCATCCCTGCGGACCCACGACCCGTTCGTCTGGGCGCTCGTGGGGGCGAATGTGCGGGTGACTTGCAGCGAGGGTCTGGTCGCCCAGCCAGTCGGCGAGCGCGCGGAGGGCCGGCTTCTGCGGCTTGAGGGCAAAGGGCGGATCGGTGTGCGCGACTGGTCACTCGCGGTCGAGACGGGCGCGGACCGCACCGAGCGAGACGAAATCGCCGCTTTCGGTGCACAGGACAGCACGGTGCGCGACGGGCGAGGGGTGCCGGTGTTCCGAGGTCTACCCGACATCGCCCTGCGCCGGGCGGGGCACGGGTTCGTCGCCCTTCCGACTCGGCGCCGTCTCTACCGTTCCGGCGGGCGCGGCGCTTGGCGGCGATCAGCACCGGAGGAGTGCTTCCTCGGCACGCTCGACGTCGCCGCGGAAGAAGACGGGAACGTGGGCGCACGGCTCCGGCTACGAATCCTGCCGCCGGCGGCGCGCTTCTCGATGGATGCCGGGGGCGAGGCGCTGAGCGTCTCCGGCTTGCCTGCCGGCTGGACCCTGCGGGTGGAAGACGCCACGCCGGCGGTGATCAATGAGGCTGGGTCTGCCCAGGTTCCGCTGCCCGCGGGCGGGGTCCGCAAGGCGCGGCTCCGCCTGCGCGCCGCTGCGCCAGATGGGGCGGAGACGCTGGACTGGCAACTCGCGCTCCCGGCTACGCGGGCCTATCTGGCAGGACCAGATGGGTCGATCCTTGAGACACAGCGCGAGATCACGCTGCACGATCTGCGCGACTGGCAAGTGCTGCCAGCCTACGTCGGCCAGACCGACCTTAGCCTGCGGCTGGTCGCGCCCGGTCTTGGTGGCATAACGTCGCCGCTGGCCGTCCGCGTCCACGGCGAGGCGCCCCTGTCGAGCATTCGAGACCTTGTGGACGACTTGCTCTCCCATGGCGGGCCGGACGCGGAGGTTCGGCTTCGAGCGCTCGCCGACGGCCACGAGTCGCCTCGACTCCTAGTGCGGCGGTTCCTTGGCGAGACCCATTTGACCGAGGATGGGGTGATCGTGCGAACGCATGGCGCACCGAGTGATGAACGGACGTTGCCCGACCTGGTGGCGATCAACATCGACGCGCCTGGGCCGGCGGTCGCGGTTCCCAACGCGCCGCCGGCGGCGATGGGAAACGTGCTCGGGCCAGGGCGCTGGTTCTTCCTTCCCTCTCTACACGGACAGCCGCTTCGCCCGCCCCGCCCGCTCGTGGTCGAGCCGGATGCCGGACAAGAGGCGACGACCGATCAAGATGATCGTCTGCATGCCGCCGGCACCGGACGCACCCGTGCAGCGCGAGTCGAAGCCTATGCGGCGATCTTCCGCGACGGGGTCGATGTACAGCACATCATGGCGCTTGAGCGGGCCATAGACGCCCTGACGACTCATGGTGCGAGCCCTTCCGCCCTGGACCAGGTGCTGGCGCTTGAACGAGTGTCGGCCGTGGCCGTGCGTCTGCTCATGAGGGCCGACGTATCGGACCTGTCAGACCGATTGGAGCTCGAGCGTCACGGCGCACGCCGCTGGGCCTTTGTTGCGCCGCGGGACTGGGGCGCGGCCGTGGCGTCGGAGCTGGCAAGCCTGACCACCAGCCTCGCTGCGATCCCCGCGCTGGCGGAGCGGGCCGAGACGCTCGCGCGCGAGCAGATGGCGCGACGCGTGCGGGAGATCCTGACGCTCCGCCCCGATCTGGACGGGCATCTCGCGCTCGGCCTCATGGAGGCGAGGCTCGCGGCGCCCCCCGATCTCATGCACTGGCTTGGGCGTATGCCGTCAGCGTTCGGGGATCCTGAAGGGACCCTTCTGCGGCTTGCAGACGCGGCGGTGCGGCGCCACGGCGAGAGCGACCTCTCCTTTCCCGACCTGCGCGTGGCGGCGCAGCCTGCGGCCTTCGTCCGTTTTGCCGATCATGTGAATGGCCTGATCGAGGCGCCGCTATTCGTGTCCGAGGTCGCCTTCGGCCTGCGAGCAGCGCCGCAGGGCCGCACCGGGGTGCAGCTGTTGCGCTGCATCCACCTAGACCCGAGCCATTTTGACTTGGCGCTCCCGGCCGCGATGGCCTGGCAGGCAATGCGCCTTTCGCGGAAATAAGGGAAGACGGCAGAATGAAGGACGGCATCGACACCAACCGCTCGGGCTACGCCGAGGTCTTGGATCGGGTCGCGGAGCGCGCCGCGTCGGCGGTGGTGGCCAAAGGACGTGTCCGCTCGGTCGCCCTGCGCGCCGCGCTTTCCGCGCGCCTGCGGGCCGAGCCAGGACAGGCGGACGCGTTCCTCGCCGACCCGGTGTTCGAGGCCGCGCGGGTCTGGAAACGCGCTGACCGCACGCTGAACGATCTGGCAGGTAGGCTTTTGGAAGAGGATCTGGTGGCCGCACTAGACGGGGCGCCGAACCGCCGATGGCCACGGCACGGCGCTGAGCACGCGCCCTATCTCCACCAGATGCGCGCCTGGACCGCCGCGGCCGAGGAGCGGAGCTTTCTCGTCACCAGCGGCACCGGCTCGGGCAAGACCGAGTGCTTCATGGTGCCGATGCTAAACGACCTCCTGCGGCAGTCGCCGGTCGGGCGGCGGCGGGGCGTGCAGGCCATCGTCCTCTACCCGCTGAACGCACTGATCGACAGCCAGCGCGAGCGGCTCGGCGAGTGGATTGCGCCCCTGTCGGGTAGGATCACCTACGCGCTCTACAACAGACATCTCAAAGAGACGCTGCCACCCCATGAATGGCCCGGCGGCGGGATGGTGCCGGACCGCAAGCGGCTGCGGGAGGATCCACCCTCGATTCTCGTCACAAACACCACGATGCTCGAATACACGCTGATGCGGGCTCAGGACGGACCGATCCTCGAGCGTTCGCAGGGCACGCTGCGCTGGATCGTGCTGGACGAGGCGCACAGCTACGTCGGCGCGCAGGCGGCAGAGATGGCGCTGCTGCTGCGCCGGGTGCGGGAGGCGTTCGGGGTCGCCCCGGAAGACGTTCGTCTCGCTGCGACCTCCGCCACCATCGGCGAAGGACAGGAAACGGCGGCGGCGCTGCGCCGCTTCGTGGCGGACCTGGGCGGCGTGCCGGAGGATCGCGTTGAGATCATCGCCGGCGAGGAGCGGGAGCCCGATCTGCCGCCCGAAGGCGCTAAGGCGGCGCTCGACCGAGAGGCGCTGGCGGTCCCAGACGAGAGCCTCTGGCAGATGCTCGCGCCCGATCCGCGGATCCGTGCCGCCCGCGCCCGGATGCGCGACGGGGGGCTGACGCTCGGCGCAGCGACGGGGATCCTCGGGCTCGGGGATCCGGGCGATCGAGGGGCCCGGCATCAGGCTTTCGCGGTTCTGGAGGCTGCGGCACGGGCGTGTGCTCCCGGATCCGAACTCCGCCTCGCGCCGTGGCGGCTCCACGTATTCCACCGGGCGCAGGCCGGACTCTGGGCCTGCATCGACCCAGCATGCCCGGATCGCCACCCGGCGCTTTCCACCGAAGGCTCTGACTGGCCGTACGGCCAAGTGCATCTTGAGGAACGAGAGCGCTGTACCTGCAGCGCGCCGGTCTTCGAGGTCGGCGCCTGCGACGAGTGCGGAACACCCTGGCTCCTCGCTGAACGCTTCGCGCAAGGGGCCCACGAGTACCTGACGCAGGCCCGCAGGGGTGACGACGAGGACGAGTACGTGCTCGATGTCGAGCCCGACCCAAGCCCCGAAGAGGGCGCTGCGGCGACGCCGTCACGCGAGGTTCTGCTCGGCTCCGCGCAGGATAGCGGGGAAGACATCGCAGTTCGGCTCACGGATGGCGCGTTGCTGAACCGGCCTGAGCCAAGTGACCTTGTTGCGACGCTTCGGATCGTCGAAGAGCGTGCCGATCGGGCCTGTTGCGCGCGCGCCCACGAGCCACGCACCGGCGTTCGGCCGCAGACCTTCGGCGCACCGTTCCTGATGGGTAACGCGATGCCCGTGCTCCTTGAGGCCGTGCCGCGCGTCGAGGGCGCGGGGGCGGCGCCCTTCGGCGGACGGAGGCTCTTGTCCTTTACCGACAGCCGGCAGGGCACCGCGCGGTTTTCGGCCAAGCTCCAGCAAGAGGCTGAGCGCAACTTGACCCGCGCCGTGATCACCCATGCCGTTCAAGAGGCCGGCGGGGGCGATCCGGCTAGAGCGGCCGCGCTGCAGGCCGAGATCGAAGGGCTGGAACAAGCGGTCGTTGCCGTGCCGTCGCTGCGCGGCCTTCTCGAAGAGAAACGGGAGGCGCTCGCTGCGCTGATCGACGGTGCCGGCCGTATCTCCTGGACCGATCTGCGCGCTACCCTCGCTGCCAACCCCGAACTGTCGGACTTCGCCGCCGAGGTTTGGCGCGGCCGCCCGCTCGGGGGTGCGCATCTGGCCGACACGCCCGCCGACCTCGCCGAACTGTTCCTGTTCCGCGAACTCTTCCGCCGGCCACGGCTCCAAAACAACGTCGAGACCATGGGCCTCGCCCAGCTCGTCTTCCCGGCGCTCGAGGAGCATGCGCGCCTCAAGGTGCCGGCGCCGCTCGCCGAGGCCGGGCACGATACTAACGTCTGGGCGGACGTCCTCCATGCTGCGGTGGACATCGTGTTCCGCGCCACCCTCGCCATCGACCTGCCACAGGATCCGGTGGACATGCGCCACTGGATTTCGCCCCGCAGCGCGCTTTCGGCAGTCATGGAGCCTGGTACGCCGCCTGACGCCGAGAGCCCGGTACGCAGCCCGTCCCGCTTCCCCACTGCCGCCGCGACGCGTGGCAGCCTAGTCCGGCTGCTCTACCGCCTGACAGGCGGTGCCCCCGACAACGCGCTAGACGCGGGGCGTGTCGACACCGTCCTCGTGGCGATCTGGACGGCCTTTCGCAGCGCGCGCCTGCTGAGGGCGGCCGGCCCCTATGCATGGCGGCTAGACCTTCGACAAGCGGAGGTCGCGCGGCTCGACCGCGCCTGGCAATGCCCGCAGACTTGGCGGCTACTGCCCTTTGCGCCTGCCGGCGTTTCGCTCAACGCAATCGAGGCCGAGGCACTGGCTACGCCCGTCGACATGCCGCGCCTACCAGGGGCAGCGCCTACGGGGCTGACGGCCGAGGCGCGGGCGGAGGTCCGGCGCTGGCTCGAAGAGGACGAGAAGGTGGCTGCGCTCCGCACGCGGGGCCACTGGACCGACATCCACGACCGGATTGCTGAGTTCGCGCCCTTCCTGCGGGCGCAGGAGCATTCCGCTCAGATCGACCGGGCCAGCCTTCAGACGTATGAAGAGGCGTTCAGGAAAGGTCGGATCAACATCCTCAACTGCTCCACCACCATGGAGATGGGCGTCGACATTCCTGACGTGGGCCTAGTGGTGAACACGAATGTGCCGCCGGCACCTGCCAACTACCGCCAGCGGGTCGGCCGAGCCGGGCGCCGGGGCGAGCCATGGGCCTTGGCGTTCACCTTCTGCAAAGACCTCCCGCTCGACCGCATGGTGTTTCGCGAACCCGCGCGCCTATTGAAGGGCGCGGTACGCGCGCCGGCGGTGCGGCTCGACGGGCCGGTCCTGACTCAGCGCCATGTCAACGCGCTCCTCCTCGGGATGTACCTGCGCGGCGCAGGCGGTATCAGGGTGACCACGGGCATCGGCACCTTCTTTGGCGCGACGCCCGATCCGGCCGCGCCATGGCTCCCCGACAGCCCGGCCGAAGGGTTTTTCGTCGCGTTGCAGGGAGAATGGGCCGACAGCCCAGTCGTGGCCGAGGCCCTGCAGAACCTCGTTCGTGGAACCGTGCTCGAAGGCAACGCCGCAGTGACCCTGCGCGCGGCGGACGCGTTCGGCCGGATGCGCGAGCGCTGGATGGCGGAGTATGGGCAACTCCTGATCGCGCAGGCCGCCCATTCGGAGCGTGACCCGGCTCATGGCTTCTACATGCGGCGCGCGAAGCGGATGCGGGAAGAATTCATGATCTCCGAACTCGCCCGCCGTGGCTTCACGCCGGCCTATGGTTTTCCCGTAGATGTGGTCGCCTTCGACCATGTCGGGCGGACAGGCGGCGAAGGTGGTCCCTCGCGCCCGCTCGACATGGCGATCCGGGACTACTCGCCCGGGGCTGAGGTGGTCATCGACGGGCTCGTGCACCGCTCCGACGGCATCCTGCCGACTTGGGGCAACAGGAGCGAGCCGGGATCGGTCGAGGACCTGCGCACGCTATGGCGCTGTCCGTCCTGCAACGCCTTCGGACTGTCGCGCCTGCCCGTCGAGACCTGCCCCGACTGTGGCAGCGGGACACGGCGGGAGGAGCTGCTGCGGCCGTCCGGCTTTCTCGGCACCAGTAAGCCACATGCGGCCTACGAGACCCTCGCCTTCGTGCCGCCCGACCGCGCCCGCGTGTCGGCGGCCGGCGCGCCATGGGTCTCGCTCAGCGATCCCGCCACCGGCGCGCTACGGACCAGCCGAGAAGGCAAGCTGCTTGTGACCTCCTCGGGGCCCGGCGGCGCGGGCTACGCGATTTGCATAGCCTGTGGCCGGGCCGAGGCGGAAACCGGCGAAGATAGTGAGGCGCTGCCGGCGGGTATGCGCAATCACCGGCCATTGCAGAAACTCCGTGACAACCCGCGCGACGACGGGCTTTGCCCGGGCAACGACACGGGCTCGCGCCGGATCCGGCGCAACGCACGGCTTGGCAACGAAGTTTCCACAGATGTGTTCGAGCTGCGTCTCGATGCGCTTCAGGCGACCGAGGCGGACCAGGGCCGCGCGCTCGCGATCGGCGCGGCTGTACGAGAAGCGCTGGCGGAGCGGTTGGGGATCGATGCCGAACTCATGGGCTTAAGCGTCGCTCCGAGCATCCGCGCGGATGGAGGGCGGCGGTCGTCGTTCTTCCTTTACGATAAGGCGTCCGGCGGCTCTGGCTTTGCCAACACCGCCGAGACGGATCTTCCCACTCTGCTGACCGCTGCGGCTGGGCGGCTCGACTGTCCCTCGCGCTGCGCACATGGCTGCCCCGACTGCATCCTGCGCCGCGATTTGCAGTTCGACCTCGGGCCGGTTGACCGGCCCGGCGCGCTTGAAGTGCTGCGCAGCGAGGTCCTGCCGCGCCTGTCCCTGCCCGAGGATTTGCAGGTCTTCGGCCCGGCAACGCGGGTGCTCACCGAACCAGTCCCCGACTGGATACGCCGCGCCCTCGCCCAAGGCGGTCTGACCCGACTCACGCTCTTCCTGCACGGCGACGCGACCGGCTGGGACGCCATGGACTGGACTGGTCCCGAACTGCTCGCGGCGGCGCAGCGGTGCGGCGTCGAGGTCGCGCTGGCGCTGTCTGCAGGGGAAGTGCCAAAGCTAGCCTTCGCGCAGAAGCTCGACTTGGTGCGCGCTGTCGCGCGCTCCGGTGGAGCGCTGCGCTCCTGTGCAAACCTGCCCATGGCGGGCGGCCTTCCCATCATCGCCGAGCTCGAGGCGGGCGGACGCCATCAGCAGATCGCAACCCCTTCACCGTCGGCTGCAACGGTGGGACCAACGTGGGGCGACGTCAGCGTCGCGCCAGCCGTCGTTGGCGCGCACGGTCCGGCCGAGATGGGCCCGGCGCTATCTCTGGCTAAGCTTGCGGCCTTCGGCGAAGGTAACAGCGCCCACGTGGACATCCGGCATCAGTTTGACGGACCGGTCGCCGGTTTCGGCAAGGCATTCTGGAAAGCGGTGGTGCCCCTTCGCCCGCAGGCCTTTGCGGGCAAGCGTCCGGTAGCTAGTGTCGTGTACAGCGACCGCTACCTGCGCACGCCACTGTCCGTGCGCCTTCTCGCGGGGATCCTGCATGCCATGCCGGGCCGGAACGAGGCGACAGCGGTCGAGGTCGTCTCTGAACAGGGCGCCGGGGCCGACCGGGACCCGCCGCGCGCCCTGCACCACACCTGGCCGGAGGATACAACGCGCAGCGCCGTCCTGCGCACGCTGCTGCCCGGCGCCTCGGTGTCGCTCCGACCCAAGGACGCCTGTGCCCACGCCCGGAGCCTGCGGCTTGACTTTGCCGACGGCACGGCGGTCACGATTCATCTCGATCAGGGTTTGGGCGCCTGGCGCACCCCGGGACGCCCGGTGCGCTTCGACGGTGAGGCCGAGCCAGCGCGTCAGGCTGCCGAGTTGATGCGGATCGAGACCGCTGTCGTGATCCAGGGAGAAGGTCAACAGCCTTCGCCGCTCTGGGTAACTTGGTAGGGGCTTGATAGGCAGTGAGCCAGAATGACCACAAGGCGCGGAGCTTCTTCGATCAGCCGATCCCGAAATCACTGCATCAGGCGATCGGTCGGCAAAGGACGATCGATAGCGAAGGTCGGTCGACCAACCGACCGAAGACTCGAAAAGCGGCACCGCTCCGTTCTGGGCTCGGCCATCCAGGGTGCAAAGCGAAGGACCGGCGCGAAGACGGAAAGGATGTTCGTCGCAGACACGGGCATCTCGACGACCGAGACCGGAGCCTGCTACACAGTACTTTCACGTCGAATACACATCGGAAAGCCGCGTTGCAGACTTCACTTCTTGAAAACCATGTCACATTAGTCAGTGAGCCGACGTTGCTACGCCATCGCTCTTTGAAATTCGAATTAGCTCACCGGCGGCGTCCATATACGCTGCTCGACCAAGTCTTTGGCCGCTGGAGGGGCGAGGGCTGTTCGCACCACGACTTTACCGCGAACCCGCCTACGCACGCACTTCGCCCGAGAACAGCATCCACTCACATCGTTGAGCGCCAGATCTCTCGCGCTCACATAGCGAAAAAACTCGACTGACGCGGGGCTCAGATGGACGACAACATCCTACCCGATCCTATTGCCAGCCTTAGCGCAGATCTCGCACAGGAGATATTTCCGATTGCGAGGAGCGACCGGCGAAAGAACAAGGATCTTTTTTTAGATATTATCCCGGAGGATCGGCTAAAGAACGACGCTGACTTCTACGACGGCCTCCTCCGCATCATTGCATCAGGAGATCATGCGCGCCTGCGTCGCTATGACGACCGTATGAAGCGGTCCGGGGATATGACCAAGACTTTCGGATTTCGCGCACTACGCTGGCTGGTGACCCGATCCGCGGGGGAACTGACTTCTGATGAGATTCACGACATTCCGGAGGACCATTTCCCCTTCGGAACACCAGAGCGAGAAGTGCACCGGATCTACCTCTGTCTCGTAGGGATAGATTCATCCATGACGCCGGTCTCGCCTGCTGAGGCGGGAGGGAAAGAAGCTCCGGCGGCTCGCGACTGGATGACTCTCGCTCAAGGTCTTGCCGAGGGTGCGCAAAGCTTGGATCGGCCCGACGTCGAAGCGGCAGCGCGCTTGGTAGAGCTGGCCGAGGCGCTGTACGAGGCTTGTCGCACCGCTGCTGAAGCTGACGCTGCGGAGGAGAACATCCGTCTGCGAGCAGACGCCTTGCGTGACCGGCTCATTACACTCGTCCCGGATCTGGCCGACGCTTGGCCCGAGGATGCGTCCGCCGAGAGCCTGGACCGGATCGAGGAGACACTCGCAGAGGCAGAGATTGCTCATCAAGCTGCTCTAGAGGCCGAAAATGCGTTCGAGGCGGCAGATCGTGAGGTGCGCGCTGCTGCAGAGGCCAGGGCTGTTGATTTCCACCCAGAACTGAGCCGGGTAGGCGCATAATTTCCACTGAGAATTGAGCCATGTGAACCTTTCCCCGGAGCGGAGAGCGGCGGGGGCAACGGAGTGATCCACATG
>JBDHSQ010000111.1:0-11503 GCA_039808285.1 Paracoccaceae bacterium | reverse complement strand
GGGGGCGCGGGGGCGGCGCCCCCGCCCTGCCCCCTCACGCCGCCCAGAGGCCCTCGCGCGCAAGGTCGTCGCTCGCCCGGCGGATGCCCTCGGCGAGGATGTCGAACATCCGGTCGATCTGGCCCCCGGTGATGATCAGGGGCGGCGAGAAGACGCACATGTTGATGATCGGCCGGACGATCAGGCCAAGCTCCTGGCAATGCGCGTCGATCCGCGCGCCGACCTCGGTGTCGAGCGCCAGCGGGTTGCGGCTTGACCGGTCGGCCACGCATTCGACGCAGCCCATCAGCCCCATGCCGCGCACGTCGCCGACGATCGGCAGGTCGGCCAGCGCGCGCAGCCGCTCCTGGAAATGCGGGGCGATGGTGCGGACATGCTCCAGGAGGCCCTCGCGCTCGATGATCTCGATCGACTTCAGCGCCGCCGCGGCGGCGACCGGATGGCCCGAATAGGTGAAGCCGTTCGAGAAGGTCGCCCCGCGCGACTGCGCCCCCGACACCTCCGCCATGAGCCGGTCGGAAAGGATGCAGGCGCCCATCGGCACGTAGCCCGAGGTCATGCCCTTGGCACAGGTGATGATGTCGGGCGTGATGCCGAAGACCTCCTCCGAGGCGAACCAGTGGCCGAGCCGGCCGAAGGCGGTGACCACCTCGTCGGAGATGTAGAGCACGTCGTGCCGGCGGCAGACCTCAAGGCAGCGGCGGTGATAGCCCTCGGGCGGCACGATCACGCCGCCGGAGGCGAGGATCGGCTCGGCGATGAAGGCCGCCACCCGGTCGGGACCGAGCGTCAGGATCGCGCGTTCCAGATCGGCCACCTTCTCGTCGCAGAAGGCCGCCACGCTCATCCCCTCGGGCCGCCGGTAGGGAGTCACGTCGGGCAGGAAATGCACCATCGCCTCGGCCTGGTCGAACCAGTTCCTGTCGCGCCCCTTGCCCGAGACGCTGGCGGCGAGATAGGTCGAGCCGTGATAGGCGTTGGCGCGGGAGATCACGATCTTCTTCTCCGGCCGGCCGAGAAGGTTGTTGCGGAACTGGACGAAGCGCAGCGCGCTGTCCACGGCGGTGGAGCCGCCGGTGGTGAAGAAGACGGTGTTGAGATCGCCCGGCGTGCGTTCGGCGATCTTCGCGGCCAGCTCCGCCACCGCCGCGTTGCCCATCGAGAAGGGCGAGAAATAGGCCATCCTGAGCGCCTGGTCGGCGATCGCCTGCGCCATCTCGGCCCGGCCATAACCGATCTGGACGCACCACATGCCCCCCGGCCCGTCGATCAGCCGCCGCCCTTCTGCGTCGGTGACATGGATGCCCGAGGCGCCCTCGAGGAAGGTCCGGTCCGATGTGCCGTGCGCCTCCATCGCCTCCCAGGGGTGGAGCGTGTGGCGCCCGTCCCAGGCGCGCAGCCGGTCGATATCCTTGTCCGTGATCGTCATCGCACCCTTCCCTTCCGGCCGCCCGCACGGTCCGCGCCCGAAACATGAACGAACGTTCATTCAATGTCAAGCGACCGGGCCCTTGTCTTTTCCGCCGGCCTGCGCGACTCCTGTCCATGCGGGGCATCGCGAAGAGGAGGCAGGGAATGGCCGGGACGGACGCCGCACCGCGCAGGGCCCGCGACCTGACGAAGGAACGCCACCGCCGGACGCTGATCGAGGCCGCGGCCGATGCCGTGCTCGAACACGGTCTGGCCAATGTCTCGGTCAGCCGCATCCTCGAGCGCGCGGGCCTGTCGCGCGGCATGGTCAACCTGCACTTCCAGAGCAAGGCGAACCTGCTGGTGGAGGTGGTGCGACACTACTCCGACGATTACGTGGCCCACTGGCAGGCGGCGATGGAGGCGGCGGGGCCACGGCCCGAGGACCGGCTTCGCGCGCTGGTCGCCGCCGATTTCGACCCGGCGGTCCTCAACCGGCGGATGATGGCGGTCTGGATGGCCTTCCGCGGCGAGGCGCAGGTCTCGCCCGCCTACATGCCCTTCATCGACAGCCGCGACGCAAGGCTGAAGGCCGCCTTCACCCGGATCTGCACCGAGCTTCGCGCCGAAGGCCCCTACCCCGCGGTCGATCCCGACCTCGCCGCGACCGCTTTCATGGCGGTGCTGGAAGGGCTCTGGAACGACTTCCACCTCTACCCCGACCGGTTCGACCGCGACGCGGCGCGCGGCGTGGTGCTGCACATGGCACGCGCCTTCTTCCCCCGCCACTTCGCGCCCGCGTGAGCCCGCGGGCGCGCCGGACTTCCCCGCCCCGGCGCAGGCCGGGCCCCTGCCCCGGGCGCGGGAGGTTCATCCGTGGACTCGGCCGATGCAATGGCGATACCCCCGCCTCCCGCGAACGCGCGGGAAGCTCGTTGATGCATGGAAAAGCGGAGGCGGTTCGCGGACTCACGCTTCTGCGCGCCCGAGGAAGCTTCCATCCACGCCCCGGCGCAGGCCGGGGGCCCTCCTCCGCGGACGCGCAGGCCAGAGCCTCGGCCTGCCCCCCGGTCCCGCGGGGGCTTCCGCCCGGACGGGGTCTGCGGCTAGCATCGCCGCATCTGCCCGCGCCCGACCGCCGCGGCCCAGCCGGAGACGGACCCCGATGACGCCCCCCGAGATGATCCTCGTCAATGCCGACATCCGCACGATGGACCCACATTTCCCCCGTGTCGCCGCGCTCGCCGTCCGCGGCGGGCGGGTGGCGGCGCTGGGGTCCGACGGCGACATCCGGGCGCTCGCCGGGCCGGGCACAAGGGTGATCGACGCCGGCGGGCGGCTGGTGCTGCCGGGGTTCCACGACACCCATCTCCATGTCCAGGACGGCGGCCAGCACAGCGCCGAAAGCGCCGATCTCTCGGCCGCCCGCACGGTGGCGGAGTTGCAGGCGACGCTCGCCGCCTTCGCCGCAAGCCACACCCGCGACTGGGTTCTCGGCGGCTTCTACTACGCCGGCGTCTTCGGCGAGCACAACCTCGACGCGGCCGTGCTCGACGCCGCGGTGCCCGGCCGGCCCTGCATGATCATGGCCTCGGACGGGCACAACGGCTGCGTCAACTCCGCGGCGATGGCGCGCGTCGGTCTCACCGCCGCGACGGCCGATCCCGAGCAGGGCCGTTTCGTCCGCGACGCGCGGGGCGCGCCCACCGGCCTTCTCTACGAACGCGCGACCGCCTGGGTCGACGAACGGCGGCCCGCGCCGACCGACGACGACTTTGCCGGGGGCGTGCGCCTCGCCCAGGCCCATGCCAACGCGCACGGGCTGACCGGGCTTCTCGACGCCTCGGTCGAGGAACGCCATGTCCGTGTCTACCGCCGGCTGGCGGAAGAGGGCGCGCTCAGCGCCCGCATCCTCGCCACCGCGCGGATCGACCCGTCGGAGACGGTGGCGGGCGCACTCGCGCGGGTGGAGCGGCTCCGGCGCATGAGCCTCGCGCCGATGTTTTCCGTCCATTCGGCCAAGTTCTTCCTCGACGGCGTGCTGGAGAACCGCACCGCGGCGATGATCGCGCCCTATGCGGATGCGGCCGGCGGCAATGCGCCCCTGATGTTCACGCCCGGCCAGATCAACGACCTCTTCGTGGCCTTCGACGCGGCGCGGTTCCAGATCCACGCCCATGCGATCGGCGACCTGGCCGTGCGCGCGGCCCTCGACGGGATCGCGGCGGCGCGGGCGGCCAACGGCTTCTGGCCGGCCTGGCACCAGATCGCGCATGTCCAGTGCATCGACCCCGCCGACCTGCCCCGCTTCGCCGCTCTCGGCGCCGTCGCCAACATCCAGCCGCTCTGGGCCCGCGCCGAGCCTTCGGTGACCGAGATCGCGGTGCCGATGGCGGGGCCGGAGCGGGCGCGCTGGATCTACGCCTTCCGCAGCCTGCGCGACGCCGGCGCGATGCTGGCGCTGTCGAGCGACTGGACCGTCTCCACCCTCAACCCGTTCGAGATCATCGAGACCGCGATCACCCGTCAGCCGCCGCGCAAGGAGGGCACGCATCCCGCCTTCTTCCCCGAGGAGCGGCTGACGCTCGCCGAATGCGTCGAGGGCTACACCGTCAACGCCGCCATCGCCGGCTGGCGGGGGCACGAGACCGGATCGCTCTCGCCCGGCAAATGGGCCGACCTGATCCTGCTCGACCGCGACATCTACGCCTGCAACCCCTACGACATCGGCGACACCAGGGTGCTGACGACGCTTCTCGCCGGCCGCGAGGTGCACGCCGCCTGACGGCGCTTGCACGCCGGCGGCGGCTCCTGTTTGCTCGGGCCGGAGTCCCGGGGGAATCGCATGGCCGCGGCGCGGAACGTGTTGTTCGTGATCATCGACCAGTTGCGCGCCGATTGCCTCTTCGGCGGGCTCGCGGCCCATGACGTGCTGCCGAACCTCCGCGCGCTGATGGCCGATGGCGTGACCTTCCGCCGCCATTTCTCGGTCGCCAATCCCTGCGGCCCGTCGCGCGCCTCGATCCTGACCGGGCAATATGCGATGAACCACCGCTCCACCCGCAACGGCACGCCGCTGCCCGGCGACCTGCCCAACCTCGCCACCGAGGTCCGCAAGGGCGGCTGGCTGCCGCTCCTTTTCGGCTACACCGACACGACACGCGACCCGCGCGGCCTGCCGCCCGGCGACCCGATGCTGAAAAGCTACGAACAGGCCATGCCCGGCTTCGTCGAGGCCTGCGAGATGCGGCTGGAGGAAAGCTGGCCCTGGCGGGCGCATCTGGCGGCGAAGGGCTACGCGGTGCCGCCCTACCCGGCGATCTTCCGCCCCTCCGGCCCGCGCCCCGACGACCCCGCGCTCTACCGCGCCGAGGACAGCGACACCGCCTTCCTCACCGACCGCGCGCTGGGAGAGATGCGGGTGCGGCCCGAGGGCTGGTTCGTGCACCTGACCTATCTCCGGCCGCATCCGCCCCTCGTCGCGCCCGCGCCCTGGAACCGGTTGGTTGATCCGGCCACCCTGCCCCTGCCGCCGGGCGGCGGGGAGGTCCGCCATCCGTTCACCGTGCCTTCCCGCGCGGGAAGCCCGATCGCGGGCATGGTGGAAGGCTTCCCCGATCTCGCACCCAGCGACGAAAACCTGCGGATGCTGCGCGCGCTCTACCTCGGGCTCGCCAGCGAGGTCGATCACCACCTCGGCCGGATCATCGCCGACCTGAAGGACCGCGGGCTCTACGACAGCACCCTGATCGTCGTCACCGCCGACCACGGCGAGATGCTGGGCGACCACGGCCTCTGGGGCAAGGCGACCTTCCACGACGCGGCCTGGCACACGCCGCTGATCCTCCGCGACCCGGGCGCGCCGGCGCGCGGGGCGGCGGTGGACCTGCCGACCGAATCGGTGGACGTGACGCCGACGATCCTCGACTGCCTCGGCCTGCCCGTCCCCGACACGATGGACGGCCGCAGCCTGAGGCCCTTCCTGCACGGCGAAAGCCCGGCAGCCTGGCGCCGCCACACGTTCAGCGAGCTTGACTTCGGCGACCCGGTGGCGCCGACCGGCGTGCAGCAGGCGCTCGGCCTTCGGGCGGAGGAGGCGAACCTCGCCATCCTGCGCGGGCCCGACCACACGCTCGTCCATTTCAACGGCGGCCTGCCGCCGCTTCTCTTCGACCACCGGGCGGCGGGCGAAAGCCGCGACGTCGCCGGCGATCCGGCCGCGCAGCCGGTGCTTCTGGAGATGAGCCGGGCGATGCTCGACCACCGGATGCGCCACGCCAACGGCCGCTTCGCCCGCACGATGGTGAGGAGCGGGGGCGTCGCGGTGGGCGCCCGGCCGTCGTGAGGCGCCGCCGTCCGGCCGCGCGCCCTTCCGGCGACGGAAGCGGCGCCATGATCCGTGTCAAGGACCGTGGGATCCGCCTGCTCCAGGGGAACCCGGTTGCAGGAAGGAGCCGCTGGCGCATGGCCCATCAGACCGAGGATCTGGCCGCCCTTCTGGCGCAAGAGGCCGGCCGGCGCCACACCAGGCGCTGGGCCGCCGCCCTGCTCGTCGCTGCGGCGCTGGCCGGCGGCGGTCTCTGGTGGTGGCTCGGCGGCAGCGGGACCACGGACGTGGCCTACGTCACCGAACCGGTCACGCGCGGGCCGCTCACGGTCACGGTCGTCGCCACCGGCACCGTGCAGCCGACCCGCCAGGTCGAGGTTTCCTCCGAGCTTTCCGGCACGCTGGTCTCGGTCGACGCCGACTACAACGACCGGGTCGAGGCGGGCGGCATCCTCGCCCGGCTCGACGACACCAAGCTGCGCGCCCAGGCCGCCAATTCCCAGGCGGCGCTGGTCGCCGCCCGGGCGCGCGTGGACCAGGCGCAGGCGGCCCTCGACGAGGCGCAGTCGAACTACGAGGCGCGCGGCCAGCTCGACCGGCTGGGCACCACGTCGCGGCTCGATTTCATCGGCTACGAGGCCGCCTACAGGGGCGCGAAGGCCGCGCTCGAGATCGCGCGGGCCGACGTGACGCTCGCCGAGGCGGCCGCGTCGTCGGTCCGCTCCGACCTCGAGAAGACCGCGATCCGCTCGCCCATCACCGGCGTCGTGCTCGACCGCGCCGCCGATCCCGGCAAGATCGTCGCCTCGTCGCTCAATGCCCCCACGCTTTTCGTGATCGCCGAGGATCTGGCGGAAATGGAACTCAGGGTCGACGTGGACGAGGCCGACATCGGCAAGGTGCAGGTCGGCAACGCGGCGCGCTTCACGGTGGACGCCTATCCGGGCCGGTCGTTCGCCGCGACGATCACCGAGGTGCGCTTCGCGCCCGAGACGACCGAGGGCGTGGTCACCTACAAGGCGGTCCTGGCCGTGGACAACACCGATCTCGCGCTCCGCCCCGGGATGACCGCGACCGCGACGATCACGGTGGCGGAAATCGCCGACGCGTTGCAGGTGCCGAACGCGGCGCTGCGCTACGCGCCGCCGCAGGTCGCCGAGGACGAGGGCGGCAACGGCGGCGGGCTCCTCGGCCTGATCATGCCGCGCCGGCCGGGCGGGCAGGCAACGGCCACCGCAAGCGGCCATGCCGTCTGGGTGCTGCGCGACGGCAGCCCCGCCGAAGTGCCCGTCGGGACCGAGGCGAGCGACGGCAGGCGCACCGTGGTCACCGGGGAAGGGATCGCCGAGGGCGACGCGGTCATCACCGACCAGTCCGAGGCGCGCTGAGATGGACGACAGGCCGGCGCGCGCGCCGATCATCGAGCTTCGCGGCATCCGGCGCCTCTATGGCGCCGGCGAGGCGGAGGTGCGCGCGCTCGATGGCGTCGACCTGGCGATCCGGCAGGGTGAGTTCGTGGCGATCATGGGGGCGTCGGGTTCGGGCAAGTCGACGGCGATGAACATCATCGGCTGCCTCGACAGTCCGACCTCCGGCACCTACCGCTTCGAAGGCCGCGACGTGTCGGGCCTGACCCGCGACCAGCGGGCGCTGATCCGCCGCCACTGCCTCGGCTTCGTCTTCCAGGGCTTCAACCTCCTGCCGCGCACGACCGCGCTCGAGAATGTCGAACTGCCGCTGATCTACAAGGGCATGGGCCGCGCCGAGCGCGCCGCCCGCGCCGCCGGGGCGCTGGCGAAGGTCGGCCTTCGGGGCCGCGAACACCACGACCCGTCGGAGCTTTCGGGCGGTCAGCAGCAGCGGGTGGCGATCGCCCGCGCACTGGCCAGCGACCCGGCGGTGATCCTCGCCGACGAGCCCACCGGGAACCTCGACACCCGCCGCTCGCACGAGATCATGGACCTGCTCGCCCGTCTCAACCGCGAGGACGGCATCACCATCGTCATGGTCACCCACGAGGAGGACATGGCCGCCTATGCGGGCCGCCTCGTCACCTTCATCGACGGGCGCGTCGCCTCGGACCGGGCGATGCCCGCGCGCGAGGCCGCGACATGATCGGCGAGACCATCCGCCTGGCGATCCAGGCGATCCTGAGGAACGCGCTCCGCTCGTTCCTGACCGTTCTCGGGGTCGTCATCGGCGTGGCGGCGGTCATCGCGATGGTGACGATCGGCAAGGGTTCGTCCGACCAGGTGACGGCAAGCGTCGCGAGCCTCGGCACCAACGTGCTGATCCTGCGCCCCGGCCGGGCGATGATGGGCCCCGGCCTGCGCGACGACGCGCCCGCCTTCCGGCTGGCCGATGCCGAGGCGCTGGGCGGGCTCTCGGTGGTGAAAGCGGCCGCCCCCGTCGCTTCCTCGACGCTGACCGCGGTCTACGGCAATGCCAACAGCACCACGCTGGTGACCGGTTCGGACATGGCCTATCTCGACGTGCTGAACTGGCCCGTCGTCCGCGGCCGCGGCTTCACCCAGCCCGAGGAACGGTCGGGCGCCGCGGTCTGCCTCATCGGCGAATCGGTGCGCCAGAAGCTTTTCGGCAACACCGACCCCACGGGCGAGACGATCCGGCTGAAATCGGTCTCCTGCGAGGTCGTGGGGCTTTTGCAGGTCAAGGGTGCCTCGACCTTCGGGCAGGATCAGGACGACACGGTCATCGCACCGGTCCGGATGCTGCAACGGCGGATTTCCGGCAACAGCGATGTCTCCTCGATCCGCCTCGCGCTTGCCCCCGGCGTCACCACCGACCGCGGCATCCGCGAGATCGAGGCGCTGATGCGCGAACGCCGCCGTATCGCCATCGGCGAGGAGGACGATTTCTCCGTCACCGACATGGCCGAGATCACCTCCATGCTCACGGGCATCAACAACGTCCTCGCCGGACTTCTGTCCTCGGTGGCGGCGGTGAGCCTCCTGGTCGGCGGCATCGGCATCATGAACATCATGCTGGTCTCGGTCACCGAACGGACGCGCGAGATCGGCATCCGCCTCGCCGTCGGCGCGCAGGCGCGCCAGGTGCTGATGCAGTTCCTGATCGAGGCCGTGGTGCTCTCGCTCATCGGCGGGCTGATCGGCATCGTCACCGGCCTGTCGCTCGCCTGGGTGGCGGCGCGGTTCATGGCGATCCCCTTCGCGCCGAGCCCGGCGGTGATCCTGCTCGCCTTCGTCTTCTCGGCCGCGGTCGGCGTCGTCTTCGGCTACTTCCCCGCCCGGGCGGCCGCGCGGCTCGACCCGATCGAGGCGCTGCGCCACCAGTGAGCGGGCAGGTCTGGCCGGGGCCGGCCCGACCCGGCTTGACACAAGTCATTGGCCGGAGCCGGCCGATCCGCGATCCTGCGGCGGATCGGCGGCAGGCCCGCCGGAGGAGGTGGACGATGGCGCGCGAGACACGCAACCTGATCTGGTTCGACGAGGTCGCCCGCGGCGACGTGGCGCTGGTCGGCGGCAAGAACGCCTCGCTCGGCGAGATGACGGTGGCGCTGGCGCCGAAGGGCATCCGGGTGCCGCCCGGCTTCGCCACCACGGCGGCCGCCTTCAGGAGCTTCCTCGCCGCCAACGGGCTCAAGGCGGTCATCGCCGACAGGCTCGCGGCGCTCGAGGGCGGCCGGACCGACCTGGCCTCGGCCGGGCGGGCGATCCGCGAGGCGATCACCGGCGCCGACTGGCCGGAGCCGATCGCGGCCGAGATCCGCGCGGCCTACGGCGAACTTGCCCGCAGGACGGGGCGCGACGCGCCCGCCGTCGCCGTCCGCTCCTCCGCCACCGCCGAGGATCTGCCGGACGCGAGCTTTGCCGGACAGCAGGAAACCTTCCTCAACATCACCGGCGAACGGGCGCTTCTCGATGCCTGCCGGCGCTGCTTCGCCTCGCTCTATACCGACCGGGCGATCACCTACCGCACGCTCAAGGGCTTCGCGCATGAAAAGGTCGCGCTCTCGGTCGGCGTGCAGCTCATGGTCCGCTCCGACCTCGGCGGCGCCGGGGTCATGTTCTCGATCGACACCGAGACGGGCTTCGACAGGGTGGTGCTGATCAACGCGGCCTGGGGGCTCGGCGAGAACGTCGTGCAGGGCGCGGTCACCCCCGACGAATACCAGGTCTACAAGCCCTTCCTCGCGCGCCCGGGCCTGACACCGATCCTCGCCCGGACGCTCGGCGGCAAGGAACGGAAGATGATCTACGCGAAAGGCGCGGCACGGCCCACCCGCAACGTGCCCACCTCGCTGGCCGAACGCGAGACCTTCGTGCTGTCGGATGCGGAAATCCTCGACCTCGCCCGCCAGGCGGTGACGATCGAGGACCACTACGGCCAGCCGATGGACATGGAATGGGCGCGCGACGGCGAGACGGGCGAGCTTTACATCGTCCAGGCCCGGCCCGAGACGGTGCAGTCGCGCATGAGCGCCGCCGCCTTCCGCAGCTATGCGGTGACGGCGAAGGGGCCGGTGCTGGCACGGGGGCTGAGCGTCGGCGAGGCGGTGGCGACGGGCGAGGTCTGCCTGCTCGAATCGGCCGCCGACATCGGCCGCTTCGTCGACGGCGCGGTCCTCGTCACCTCCACCACCGACCCCGACTGGGTGCCGGTGATGAAGCGGGCGGCGGCGATCGTCACCGATCACGGCGGGCGCACCAGCCATGCCGCCATCGTCAGCCGCGAACTGGGCCTGCCGGCGATCGTCGGCGCGGGCGACGCCACCCGCATCCTCCACGACGGGCAGGAGGTGACGGTGTCCTGCGCCGAGGGGGAACAGGGCTTCGTCTATGCCGGCGCGGCCGAGGTGACGGTCGAGGACATCAGGCTCGACGCGGTGCCCGCGACGCGCACCAAGGTCATGCTGAACCTCGCCAACCCCGCCGCCGCCGCGCGCTGGTGGCGGCTGCCCGTCGACGGCGTCGGACTGGCGCGGATGGAATTCGTGGTGACGAACGCGGTCCGGGTCCATCCGCTGGCGCTGACCCGCTACGACAGGCTGGCCGACCCCGATGTCAGGGCCGGGATCGACCGGCTGACCCGCGGCCACGCCCGGCGCGAGGACTATTTCGTCGAGACGCTGGCGATGGGCCTGTCGCGCATCGCCGCCACATGGTTCCCGCACCCCGTCATCGTGCGGATGAGCGATTTCAAGACCAACGAATACGCCGAGCTGCTGGGCGGGCGGCAGTTCGAGCCGGCCGAGGAAAACCCGATGATCGGCTTCCGCGGCGCCTCGCGCTACTATTCCGACGCCTACCGCGACGGCTTCGCGCTGGAATGCCGGGCGATCCGGCGGCTGCGGGAGACGATGGGCTTCACCAACGTCATCGTGATGATCCCCTTCTGCCGCTCGCCCGAGGAGGCCGACCTTGTGCTGGAGGAGATGGCGCGCAACGGCCTCAGGCGCGGCGAGAACGGGCTCGAGGTCTATGTCATGTGCGAAATCCCCTCCAACGTGATCCTCGCCGAGGAGTTCGCCCGCCGCTTCGACGGCTTCTCGATCGGCTCCAACGACCTGACCCAGCTCACCCTCGGCGTGGACCGCGACAGCGAGGCGCTGGCGCATCTCTTCCGCGAACGCGATCCCGCGGTGCTGTGGATGATCCGCACCGTGATCGAGCGGGCCCATGCGGCCGGCGCGAAGGTCGGGCTCTGCGGCCAGGCGCCGTCGAACGACCCCGACTATGCCCGGCTCCTGGTCGAGGCGGGGATCGACTCGATCTCGGTGACGCC
>JBDHSQ010000110.1:0-11532 GCA_039808285.1 Paracoccaceae bacterium | reverse complement strand
ATCCCCGCGAAAGCGGGGAGCGGGGCGGCCAGATCGGCGCAGAGGTCGCGCCAGTCCGGGTTCAGTGCCTCGATCAGCTCGGTCTTCCAGGCGCGGTTCCATTTCTTGATGCGCTTCTCCCGCAGGATCGCCTCGCGGATGTCGGTGTGATGCTCGAACCAGACGAGGCGGCGCAGGTTGTAGCGGCGGGTGAAGCTGTCGGCACCGCCTTCGCGATGCTCCGCGAGACGGCGGACGAGATCGTTGGTCACACCGGTATAGAGCGTTCCGTTGGGCCGGTTCGTGAGGATGTAGGTGTAGTAGTCGTGGGCGCGCATGGTTCCCCGCTTTCGCGGGGATGACAGTGAAGACAGGTGGTTAACGAAGTGTTCACGCGGGGAGTTCCCGCTTTCGCGGGAATGACAGGGAGGTGCGGGTGGGTGGAGGTTCCCGCTTTCGCGGGAATGACAGGCGCGGGTGGAAGCGCTGTCATCCCCGCGAAAGCGGGGATCATCCATCCATCTTCAACGCCGAGATGAACGCCTCCTGCGGGATCTCCACCTTGCCGAACTGGCGCATCTTCTTCTTGCCGGCCTTCTGCTTTTCCAGAAGCTTGCGCTTGCGCGTGGCGTCGCCGCCGTAGCATTTCGCGGTCACGTCCTTGCGCAGGGCTGACAGCGTCTCGCGCGCGATCACGCGGCCGCCGATCGCCGCCTGGATCGGGATCTTGAACATGTGGCGCGGGATCAGGTCCTTCAGCTTCTCCACCATCGCCCGGCCGCGGGCCTCGGCGCGGTCGCGGTGGACCATGATCGAGAGCGCGTCCACCGGCTCGTCGTTGACGAGGATCTGCATCTTGACGAGGAAATCCTCGCGGTAGCCGATCATCTGGTAGTCGAAGCTCGCATAGCCCTTGGTCACGCTCTTCAGCCGGTCGTAGAAGTCGAACACCACCTCGGCAAGCGGCAGGTCGTAGACCACCATCGCGCGCGAGCCGGCATAGGTCAGGTCCAGTTGCAGCCCGCGCCGGTCCTGGCAGAGCTTCAGCACATCGCCGAGATAGTCGTCGGGGACCATGATCGTGGCCTTGATCCGCGGCTCCTCGATATGGTCGACATAGGTCAGGTCGGGCATGTCGGCGGGGTTGTGCAGGTCGCGCACCTCGCCGTCCTTCATGTGCAGCTTGAAGACCACCGAGGGCGCGGTGGTGATGAGGTCGAGGTCGTATTCCCGTTCCAGCCGGTCGCGGACCACTTCCAGATGCAGAAGCCCGAGGAAGCCCATGCGGAAGCCGAAGCCGAGCGCGGCCGAGGTCTCCATCTCGTAGGTGAAGCTCGCGTCGTTCAGCGCCAGCTTCTCGATCGCGTCGCGCAGGCTCTCGAAATCGTTGGCGTCGACCGGGAAGAGGCCGCAGAAGACCACCGGCTGCGCCGGCTTGAAGCCGGGGAGCGCGGTGGCGCAGGGCTTCCTCTCGTGGGTGATCGTGTCGCCGACCCGGGTGTCGCGCACCTGCTTGATCGAGGCGGTGAAAACCCCGATCTCGCCCGGGCCCAGCTCGGCGATGTCGACCATCTGCGGGCGCAGGACGGCAAGCCTGTCGATACCGTAGACGGCGCCGGTCTGCATCATCTTGATCCGGTCGCCCTTGCGCACCACGCCGTCCATGATGCGGATCATCACCACGACGCCGAGGTAGGGGTCATACCAGGAATCGACGAGCATCGCCTTCAGCGGCGCGTTGCGGTCGCCCTTCGGTGCCGGCAGGCGGCGGACGATCGCCTCCAGCACCTCGGGGATGCCGACGCCGGTCTTGGCCGAGATCGGGATCGCCTCGGAGGCGTCGATGCCGATCACGTCCTCGATCTCGGCCTTCACGCGGTCGGGGTCGGAGGCCGGCAGGTCGATCTTGTTCAGCACCGGCACCAGCTCGTGATCGGCGTCGATCGCCTGGTAGGCGTTGGCGAGCGTCTGCGCCTCCACCCCCTGGGTCGCGTCCACCACCAGAAGCGAGCCCTCGACCGCGCGCATCGAGCGGCTGACCTCGTAGGCGAAGTCGACGTGGCCCGGCGTGTCGATCAGGTTCAGCACATAGGTCTTGCCGTCCCTGGCGGGGTATTCAATCCGCACCGTGTTGGCCTTGATGGTGATGCCTCGCTCGCGCTCGATGTCCATCGAGTCGAGCAACTGGGCCTTCATGTCGCGTTCGGCCACGGTTCCGGTCATCTGGATGAGCCGGTCGGCAAGCGTCGATTTGCCGTGGTCGATATGGGCGACGATGGAGAAATTGCGGATCTGGGCAAGCTCGGTCATGATGGGGCGGGATATGCGCGGGAAACCGCGGCCGGTCAATGGGCTGATGGGGGCGCGGGTCGGCGGCGCGGCAGTTCCGTGGCAGGATCAAGAGAGCCATCCCCGAGGAGGCCGCCATGAAGGAGATCGCCTATGCGCTGCGCGTCACCGGGCGGGTGCAGGGGGTCGCCTACCGCGCCTGGACACGGGGCCAGGCGCAGGCGCTCGGGCTGCGCGGCTGGGTCAGGAACCGCGGCGACGGCTCGGTCGAGGCGCTGCTCGCCGGGCCCGAGGCGGCGGTGGAGGCGATGGTGACGGCGATGGGCGAAGGCCCCGGCGCGGCGCGGGTGACCGACGTCTGGGCCGAGCCCGCCGATCCCGCTGCCGTGCCCGCGGGTTTCCACATCGCGGGCTGAGGATGCGGCACCCGTCTCAGGCGCTTTCCAGCGGCCAGACCTCGACCACCCCTCGGGCCACCGCGCAGGGCGAGCCGGAGACGAGGCGTATCGCCTCGGCCAGGTCGGCGGCGTCGATGATCGCAAAACCGGCGACCGGCAGCGGCGCCGCAAGAAAGGCCCCCTCCACGGTCTGCACGCCCCGGGCATCATGGTTGCGCACCTGGACAGGCACACCCGCGATCCCCATGACCGCCCCGCGCCGCCGCAGCGCCGCGTCATTGGCATGGGCGGCCTGTCGCAGGCCGGGTGCCGTGCGGTCATAGCCTGCCTGGTCGCCGTAACCGATCGTCACGTATTTCGGCATGCTCGCTCCTCCGCCTTTGCGGCCATAACGCGGGACTTCCCCGGCGGTTCCCGCCGCCGCACGGATTTCCCGGTGCCATCGGCCAAGGGTCTTGACCTTGGCGGCGGGTAGCACGATCTAGGACGCGGCGTCATCAGGAGGCACCGATGAAACTGCATATTCCCGACATGACCTGCGGCCATTGCAAGGCCGTTGTGGAACGCACGATCATCGACCTCGACAGCTCGGCAAGCGTGCTCGTCGACCTCGGCTCGCACACCGCCGAGGTGCAGACGACGGTTCCCGCCGAGGCGATCATCGGCGCGCTGAAGACCGAAGGCTACACGGCAACGCGGATCGGCTGAGACACGCCGGGGCCTGGCCCCTCCGCCGGACGGGAACCGCGCGGGCCGCCGGTGCGAGGACGCCCGAGAGGACGCCCCACCAGAACCTCGCCCCCTCGCGGAACGCCCGCCTCTTCGGCAAGGCGCAGGCCCCGGGACGGCAGGCGATATCGTGCCTGCCCCGGGTGGCCGGTCTCTTGAGTGCGCTCCGGGGGTTCTTCGTTGCCGAAATACCCCGGGGGAATCGCCGCACCCGGCGGCGATGGGGCAGCGCCCCCGAACCCGGCCCGGCGAGCAGAACCACGCCGGCCGGGAAGCGGCGCGCCCCCGCGCCGGGGGGCGCGCGCGGATCAGCGCTTGTTGTCCACAGGCACGTCGATCTCGATGACCCCGGCCTTCTCGAAGGTGAGCGTCAGGTGCACGGTCGAGCCTTCGGCGGGATGTTCCTTCAGACCCATGAACATCACGTGATCGCCGCCGCGTTTCAACTCGTGCACGTCCTGGGCCGGGATCACGAAGCCCTCCGGCACCGGGACCATCTGCATCGTGCCGTCGTTGCCGTGGACATGGGTGTGCAGTTCCACCTTTTCGGCAATGGTCGCGGCGGCGCCGATCAGGCGGTCGTCCTCGCTGGTGTGGTTCTCGATCAGCATGAAGGCGGCACCCGCCATCGCGCCCGGCATGAAGCGGGCATAGGCGTCGTTGATCATCACCCCGTCATGGGCCAGGGCGGGCAGCGTGAAGGCGGGAAGCGTCACGGCGGCCACGGCGGCCGCGAGCGCGGTTTTCAGAATGTTCATCTCTTGTCTCCTCGGGTTTCCGGTCTGTTTCGGGATCAGGCCGGAACCGGAGGTCCGCGGGCACGAGAGGTTCCGCGGGGCGGAAAGACGGAATGGTCAAGCGGCGCCGCGTCCAGCGCCTCGGCAAGGCTGTCGGGCCGTGTGACCTCGGGCAGCGCCAACTGGACGCCGGCGAGAAGAGAGGCGGCGAGATCGGGGCAGAGGTGGCTTTCGCCCGTCGGGCTTCCGTCCTCGCCGAGCGCGACCTGGACAAGGCCGCCGCCCGAGCAGAGCACCATGACCCGCCCGCCGGACATGGTCTGGCCCCGCGCCGAAGCCGCAGCCAGCCCCATCGCCGTCAGCGAGACGGTGAGGACGAGGGCGACCAGGCGGCGGAAGGACGGGGCGCGCATGGGCCCTTTCTAGGCGGGGCCGCCGGCGAAGGAAAGCCCCGCCCGGCGCGCGGAAAGGCCGCGCCGCCCATGCGCCCGAAACGGAAAGGGCCCCGCCAAGGCGAGGCCCTGAAGTCTTGCCGTCCGTCGGCCTCCCGCTCAGGCGGCGGCGCGGGCCTTGGCGACGTCCTTCTTGATCTTCAGCGCGCGGGTCGAAAGCTCGTCGTCCTTCGCCTTGGCGAGGAAGGCGTCGAGCCCGCCGCGATGGTCGACCGAGCGCAGCGCCGCGGCCGAGATGCGCAGGGTGAACGACTGGCCGAGCGCGTCGGAGATCAGCGTCACCTCGTTGAGGTTCGGCAGGAAGCGACGGCGCGTCTTGTTGTTCGCGTGGCTCACGTTGTTGCCCGACATCGGGCCCTTACCGGTCAGTTCGCAGACGCGCGACATGGGGTTCTTCCTTCACAGCTTGGGCTTCGGCCCGGCGATGGGTAATGCCAGGGGACGCCGCCGTGGCGGAGCCCCGAATTCCGTCCGCGCCGTTTACGGCCATCGGCCGGCGCCGTCAAGCGATTCATCCGCGCCGGCCGCGACGGGCGGAAGCGGCCCCGGACGGCGGCCGCGATCGGCGCTGGACAGGCGGCGCCGGCGGCCCCATGCTTTCCCCATGCCGCACGACCATGCCGACCACGACCATCCGCATTCGCTCCTGCCCTCCGATCCCGCGCTCCGGGTGAAGGCGCTGGAGACCATCCTGGTGGCCAAGGGGCTGGTCGAGCCGGCGGCGATGGGCGCGATCCTCGACACCTACGAGCGCAGGGTGGGCCCCCATCTCGGCGCGGCGGTGGTGGCGAGGGCCTGGTCCGATCCCGCCTTCCGCGCGCAACTTCTCGAGGATGCGACGGCGGCGGTCGCCGCCCTGGGCATCTCGGGCCGGCAGGGCGAGCATGTCGTTGCGGTGGAGAACACGCCCGAGGTGCACAACATGGTCGTCTGCACGCTCTGCTCCTGTTATCCGTGGCCGCTCCTCGGCATCCCGCCCGCCTGGTACAAGTCCGACGCCTATCGCGCCCGCGCGGTGCGCGAGCCGCGCAGGGTTCTGGCCGAATTCGGCGTGACGCTTCCCGACGGGCAGGCCGTGCGGGTCTGGGATTCGACGGCCGAGGTCCGCTACCTGGTGATTCCGATGCGCCCCGAGGGGACCGGGGGGATGGACGAGGCGGCGCTGGCAGCGCTTGTCACCCGTGATTCGATGATCGGCACCGGTCTGCCGGAGCGCCCCCGATGACCCGCGTGCACGACATGGGCGGGCGCTGGGGCGACGGGCCGGTGGTGCCCGAGCCGCAGGGCATCGTGCCCTTCGCCGAGGACTGGCACCGCACCGCGCTGGCGCTGACGCTCGCCGCCGGCGGCCTCGGCGCCTGGACGATCGACGCCTCGCGCCACGCCCGCGAGCGGCTGGCGCCGAAGGACTACGCGCGGTTTTCCTATTACGAGAAATGGATCGCGGCGCTTGCCGATCTGCTGGTGGCCGAGGGGCTGGTCACCGGGGCGGAGCTTGCGGCGGGCAAGGCCGCCTCCGCAGCGCCGCACCCGCGGCTTTTCCGCGCCGGATCGGTGGGCCCGGCGCTTGCCCGCGGCACGCCCTATGCCCGGCCCGCCGCGGCGCCCGCCTTCACGGTGGGCGACATCGTGCGGACCCGCCTGCCCGCGCGCAACACCCGCGTCCCCGGCGGCCATACAAGGCTTCCGGCCTATGCCGCTGGCCAGGCGGGGCGGATCGTCCTGATCCACGGCGCGCATGTTCTTCCCGACACCAATGCCCACGGCCTCGGCGAATGCCCCGAACCGCTTTACACCGTCGCCTTCCGTGCCGGGGATCTCTGGGGCGAGGCGGAGGCGCCCGGCGACGAGGTGACGCTCGACCTGTGGCAAAGCTATCTGGAGCGGGCATGAGCGCCCCCGCCCCCTCGCGGTTCGACGAGCCCTGGCAGGCGCAGCTTTTCGCGCTGACGGTTGCGCTGAACGAGGCGGGGCATTTCGGCTGGCCGGAATGGACCGAAGCCTTCGGCGCCACACTGAAGCGGCGCGGGGCCGAGCGGGCGCAGGACGGCAGCGGCGACTACTACGACGCCTGGCTGGAGACGCTGGAACGCTTGCTCGACGCCAAGGGTCAGGCGCCCGCGGCCGAGGCGGCGCGGACGAAAGCCGCGTGGGAGGCCGCCTATCTCGCGACGCCGCACGGACGACCGGTGCGGCTTGCGGACTAGTCGAGCCGGAAGACCTTGTCGCGCGCGGTTTCGCCCCTGACGAGGGTAAGCCGCGACCTGGCCACGCCGAGCGCCCCGGCAAGCAGCTTCACCGCCGCCGCCGTGGCTTTGCCGCCCTCGGGCACGACCGTGACATAGACGCGGATCGCGCCCTGCTCGAAGACGACGGCGTTGCGCGAGGCCCTGGGGGTCACGCGGACGGCGATCTCGGCGCCGGGACGGGCAAGATGCGTGAGGTCGGTCATGGCCGGAGCCTAGCGCGTGACGACCTGCCGGGCCAGCCTTGCGCCCGGCCGCGGGATGGGCATGATCGCGGCGCAACAGGACAGGAGCGTGCCCATGACCATCCCCAATCCCGCCGCGATGGAGTTCTTCCTGACCCGCCGGTCGCGCCCGGCGCGGCTGCTGAGGCCGCCGGTGCCGTCGGAGGCGGAACTGATGCCGATCCTGACCGCCGCCGCGCGGGTGCCCGACCACGGCAAGCTGGAACCCTGGCGCTTTCTCGTGCTGGAAAAGCCGGCGCTGACCCGGCTGGCGGGCCTTGCCCGTACGCGGGGCGAGGAAATGGGGGTCACGCCCGACCGGCTCGACAAGGATGTCGCGCAGTTCGCCGACGCCAGCCTGATCGTCGCCGTCGTGATGGTCCCGCGTCCGACCGACAAGGCGCCGGAGGTGGAACAGACCCTGTCCGCCGGCGCGGCCTGCCTGACGCTTCTCAACGCGGCACTCGCCTCGGGCTGGGATGCCTGCTGGCTGACCGGCTGGCACGTGCACGACCCGGCCTTCGCGCGGGGTGCGCTGGGGCTGGCCGAAGGCGAGCGGGTGGCGGGCCTCGTCCACATCGGCACCGCCGCCTCGGCGCCGCCGGAGCGGCCGCGCCCGGACGTCGGGGCGATCACGACCTGGGTGCGGGAGTAGCGCTTGATCCTCGGCGATTTCTTCAAGGCGCTGGCCCAGTTGCACGACCGGAGGTTCCTCAGGGTCGTGGGCCTGGGGATCGTGCTGTCGCTCGCGCTGCTGGCCGGGATCTACGGGGTGGTGGCGGGGCTGATCGGCTGGTTCGTGCCAGACACTTTCACCCTGCCCTGGCTCGGCGAGATCACCTGGGTCGGGGAACTGCTCAGCTGGGGCTCGCTTCTTCTCATGCTCCTGCTCTCCGCCTTCCTGATGGTGCCGGTGGCCTCGGCCTTCACCGGCATCTTCCTCGAGGGCGTCGCAGGCGCGGTGGAGGCGCGGCACTATCCCGCCCTGCCCCCCGCCCGTCCGCAACCCTGGACCGAGGCGATGGGCGACAGCCTGCGTTTCCTTGGCGTGATCCTTGCCGCGAACCTTCTTGCGCTGGCGCTCTACGTCCTGTCCGGGCCCTTCGCGCCCCTCGTGTTCTGGGTCGTGAACGGCTACCTGCTCGGGCGCGAGTATTTCCAGATGGCGGCGATGCGGCGGCTGGGCCGCGAAGGTGCGGCGTCGCTCAGACGCAGACACGGCGGACAGATCTTCGCGGCGGGGCTTCTGATGGCCGCGCCGCTGTCGCTGCCGCTGATCAATCTCGTGGTGCCCGTGCTGGGAGCGGCGACCTTCACCCACCTCTTCCACCGGTTGAACGGCGACCGGGCGGCGGGATGACAAAAGCGAAACCGCGGCGCCGGGGCGCCGCGGTCGGCATGTCGGCCGGAACGAACCCGGATCAGGCCGCGCGGGACAGCAGGACGTCGTCCACCTTCTTCTGCGCGCCGGCCTCGTCGACGCCTGCGACGGCGGCGACCTCGCGGGTCAGCCGGTCGAGCGCGGCCTCGTAGAGCTGGCGTTCGGAATAAGACTGTTCGCGCTGGTCGTCGGTGCGGTGCAGGTCGCGCACGACCTCCGCGATGGCCATCAGATCGCCCGAGTTGATCTTCTGTTCGTATTCCTGCGCCCGGCGCGACCACATGGCGCGCTTGATCTTGGCCTTGCCCCGGAGCGTCTCGAGCGCCTTGGTCACCAGATCGGGCGAGGAGAGCTGGCGCATCCCGATCTCGGTCGCCTTGTGGGTGGGCACACGCAGCGTCATCTTGTCCTTCTCGAAGGTGATGACGAACAGCTCGAGCTTGAACCCGGCGATCTCCTGTTCCTCGACCGCCATGATCCGGCCCACGCCATGCGCGGGATAGACGACAAAGTCGTTCGGGCGGAAATCGGATTTCTTGGTCTTGGTCATTCGCGGCTTTTCCTCACATGGCCCCTGCAAGCGCCACGGCGACAAAGAAGCGCGGCGGCCGGTGAGCCTCCGTTTCACGCATTCGATGTCGCCCAGTACCCCCGTGACTGCCGAGTGAAGCAGCCTGACGCGCAGAGTTACCCGTCAAATCTGCAAGCAACATAACAAAAAAACGGCGGTTTTCAAAGGCCGCAACGCAGCATCGCCCCCGGTTCCCCTGCCGAGAGGGACGATAAAGCTCTGGCAAATGCAGGTTTTTCCGCTTGCGCCGGCGGCTGGCGGGACGAATCGCCGCAGGGCGGCGAATCGACGGCGACGCGAATCGCGGTCAGTCGCCCGGCCCTGCGGTCTCGGAAAAATACTTGGCGAGCTTGCCGGTCTCGCCGTCGCGGTCGGCGGCCTCGGGCAAGGGATCCTTGCGCTGGGTGATGACAGGCCATTGTTCGGCGTATTTCCGGTTGAACTCCACCCAGCTATCCATCGCGGGCTCGGTATCGGGCCGGATCGCGTCGGCCGGGCATTCCGGCTCGCACACGCCGCAGTCGATGCATTCGTCGGGGTGGATCACCAGCATGTTCTCGCCTTCGTAGAAACAGTCCACGGGGCAGACCTCGACGCAGTCGGTGTATTTGCAGGCGATGCAGTTGTCGGTCACGACATAGGTCATGGAACGGTCCTTCCGGCGGTCTTCGCGCAGGCCAGGCGCGAGGCTTCGGTCCGTAGTTATTTTCGCAGCCCGGAAGGTGCAAGACAAGAATGCCCTTCCCGCGGGGGGCCGCGGCAAGGAATCGCAACCCCCTTCGCGCGGGCACTTTCCCGCGGGCCGCGCCATGCTAGACTTCGCCCGGAACGCGCGCCGCGACCGTGGAGAGGCTGAGACCCCGATGCAGACGCACGCAATCGGCCGCAGGCCGGTCCTGGCCGGCGTCGAGACGCTGGCCCCGGCCTATTTCGGCATGGTCATGGCCACCGGCATCGTCTCGCTCGCGTCCGAGCAGATGGGGCTGCCGTGGCTCGCGCGGGGCATCTTCGCGATCAACGCCGTGGCCTATGCGACGCTCTGGGCGCTGAACCTCCTGCGCGCCGTCCGCTTCCCGCGCGCCTTCTTCGCCGACCTCACCGACCATCTGCGCGGCCCCGGGTTCTTCACCTTCGTCGCCGCGACCAACGTGTTCGGAAGCCAGGTGGTGATCCTGACGGGCCGGGTCGCGGTGGCTTTCGCGCTCTGGTTCCTGTCGGTGGGGCTATGGCTGGTGCTGACCTACGCGATCTTCACGGCGCTGACGGTGAAGGAGGAAAAGCCCACGCTCGAGAAGGGGCTGAGCGGGGCCTGGCTGCTGGCGGTCGTGGCGACGCAGTCGATCGCGGTGCTGGGGGCGATCCTGGCCGCGCGGGTGGGCCAGCCGCACCGGATCGAGCTGAACTTCCTCGCGCTCTCGATGTGGCTCTGGGGCGGCATGCTCTACATCTGGATGATGTCGCTGATCTTCTACCGCTACACCTTCTTCCGCTTCTCGCCGGGGGATCTCTCTCCGCCCTACTGGATCAACATGGGGGCGATGGCGATCTCGACGCTGGCGGGGTCGCGGCTGATGCTGAACGCCGGCGACGCGCCGTTCCTCGCCTCGATCCTGCCGTTCCTCAAGGGCTATACGGTGTTCTACTGGGCGACCGGCACCTGGTGGATCCCGATGCTGGTGATCCTCGGCATCTGGCGCCATGTCTACCGGCGGTTTCCGCTGGTCTATGACCCGCTCTACTGGGGCGCGGTCTTTCCGCTGGGGATGTATGCGGTGTCCACCCACACGATGATCGACGCGCTCGGGCTCGATTTCGCGCCGGGCTTCGGCTTTCTCACGCCGGTGCCGGACATCTTCACCTGGATCGCGCTCATCGCCTGGGCGCTGGCCTTCACCGCGCTTGTGAGGGTGATCCTGCGGCAGTTCATGCGGTGACGGGCACCTGCCCGGGTGCCCGCCCGCATCAGCCCCCGCCCTCCGGCGGCGCGTGGAGGTCGTCGTAGAGCGCGCGCGCCTCGGGCGCCGGGCCGCGGCGGCTGCCGCAGGCGAGGATGCGGACGAGGCGAACCTGCGCGCCCTGCGGGAAGGTCAGCACGTCGCCGGGGCCGACGGCATGGCCGGGCTTGCCCATCGGCACGCCGTTGAGCCGCAGGTGCCCGCCCGAGACCGCTTCGGCGGCAAGGCCGCGGGTCTTGAAGAACCGCGCCTGCCAGAGCCACTTGTCGATGCGGATGCGGTCCTCCGCCACGGCGCCTCAGATCTTGTCGCGCAGGCCCATCAGCGCGGCGGCGAAGGGGTTGTCGGGGTCGATCCGGTCCTTCCGGGGGGGGCGCGATTCGAACGAACGGGCGCGCTCCTCCTCGCGGCGGGGCCGTTCGCCGGGCTTTCCGGGCGGCTTGCCCTGCGGTTTGCCGTCGCGCGGGCGGTCGCTCCTCTCGCCCCGCTCGCCGCGGGGCTTGTCGCCGCCCTCGCGCTTCGGCCGGGCCTCGCGGCGCTGGCCGCCCTCCTGCGGCGCGCCCTCCGGCCG
>JBDHSQ010000109.1:0-11585 GCA_039808285.1 Paracoccaceae bacterium | reverse complement strand
TAGGCGGTCTTCACCGCGGTCACGAAATTGGTGATGCCCGGCCCGTTCTGGGCGATGATCATCGCCATCTTGCCGGTGGTGCGGGTGAAGCCGTCGGCCATGTAGCCGCCGTTGCATTCGTGCGCCACGTCCCAGAAGGTGATTCCCGCCTTCGGGAAATAGTCCGAGACCGGCATGAAGGCCGAGCCGATGATGCCGAAGGCGTGCTCGATCCCGTGCCGCTGCAAGACCTTCACGAAGGCTTCCTCGGTCGTCATCCTCATCCTGTCACTCCTCGTGTCCGCTGGGCTGCGCGCACGCGTGCATTCGCCCGCGCGGTGCGACAGCTTACGGTCCGGCGCGGTGCGCCTGTAGGGCCAGTCCGCCGGGCCCCGTGATGCCAGCCTTGCGCAACTCCTCGGCGATCAGCGCCACGCCCTCGGCGATCCGGTTCTGCGCGATCGAGGAATAGGCCAGCCGGTAGGTGTCGCCCGGCGCGGTGCCGGGCGCGAAGAACGATCCTCCCGGCTCGATCAGCAGGCCCCTTTCGCGAAGCCTCCTGGCCAGCGCCGCGGTGTCGACGCCCCGCGCGCGCATCCAGAAACTCGAACCTCCGAACCCGCCCTGCCCTGCGATCTCCAGCCCTTCGGACCGGATCGCCTCGTCCATGACGGTGCGCCGCCGCTTGTAGGCCGCGTTCAGCCGGTTGATCAGCGCGTCGTAATGCCCGAGCGCGAGGAAATAGGCGACCGTGCGCTGGAGATGGCCCGGCGGATGGCGCAGCATCGCGGCGCGCAGCGCACGGGCCTCGCGGATGAAGCCCGCGGGCGCGACAAGGTAGCCGAGCCGCAGCCCCGGAAAGAGCGACTTGGAGAACGAACCGATGTGGATGACGCGCCCCTCGCGGTCGAGCGACTTCAGCGCGGGCGCCGCGGGCTTCAGGAACGACATCTCGAATTCGTAGTCGTCCTCCACGATCAGGAAATCGTCGCGTCCCGCCCGGTCGAGAAGCGCCACCCGGCGGTCCATCGGCATCGTCGCGTTGGTCGGGCACTGGTGGCTTGCGGTGGTGAAGACCGCGGCCACGCCGCGCGGCACCGCATCGGGCGGCAGGCCCTCGGCATCGACGTCGACGGGGCGCACTTCGGCGCCCTGCTGGCCGAGGATCATCCTCAGCCCCGGATAGCACGGGTTTTCCACCGCCGCCGCGCGCCCCGGCCCCAGAAGCACCGCCGCCGCGATCCAGAGCGCGTTCTGCGCCCCCATCGTCAGAAGCACTTCGCCGGTTCCGGCGGCGATGCCGCGGCGGGGCAGGATCGTCCGGGCGATGTATTCGACCAGCATCGGGTCGTCGTCTTCGTAGAAGTCGTCGGTGAGAACCCCGAAATCGCGCCGCCCCAGCGCGCGCAGCGCGCATTGCCGCCAGTTCTGGTGGTCGAAGAGCGTGGCATCGGCCTGGCCGTAGATGAAGGGATAGCGGAACGCGTGCCAGTCGCGGGGTTTCGGCGGCAGGTCGTGGCCGGAGAACCGCGCGCCCGTCACCCGTTCCCAGTCCACGCTGTCGCCCGCCGGCGCGGTGTCGAACTCGAAGCCCGGATGGCGCGGCGCGCTGTCCGAGACATAGTAGCCCGACCGCCCCCGCGCCGTCAGGTAGTCGTTCGCCACAAGCTCGGTGAAGGCGAGCGTCACGGTGATCCGGCTCACCCCCAGATGGCGGGCAAGGCCGCGCGAGGAAGGCAGCTTCTCGCCCGGCCGGAAACGGCCGCGCAGGATGCCGCCCGCCACCATCTCCTGGATCTGCTGTTGCAGCGTGCCGGTGGCGCCGGGGGAAAGGACGAAGGCTTCGGCGGGTATCGCCATGATTGGACCTAGCGGGCGCGCAAAACTGGACCGAGAGTGAATGCCGGCCCCGGTGCCGCGTCAAGCCGTGGCGTGTCACGCAAGAAAAAAGGGGGGGCATAGGCCCCCCCCAGTCTCGCCGTTCAGGCTCATCCTTCATACCGCTCGGTGTTCTCGCCTGCGGCCTGAACGTCGTCGGGGGCGAGCGCACCCGCCCCGGAACCCCGCCCCCGCGAAAACGGGGGCCGGTATCTCAACTGCACCCGCTGGTGGCGCCGCAGGTGTTGCACTTCATGCAGGTGCCGTTGCGCACCAGCGTGTAGTTGCCGCATTCGCCGCAGGCCTCGCCCTCGTAGCCCTGCATCCTGGCCTTGGCGCGCGCGTCCAGCGACACGGTGCCGGAGGCGAGCGCGGTCGCGCCGCCCGCGACCGCCTGCGCCGTCACCGGAACGAGCGTGTTGAGTGCCGCGATCGGGTCGCCCGCAAGCGCCGTCGCCCCCGCGCCGCCCTGCAACACCACCAGTTCCTGCGGCAGGCGCTTGCGCAGGTAGCCGGTCGAGCTGATCTGCTTCAGCACTTCGAGCGACTTCGAAGCGGATTTCTCGCTGACCTCGGCGAGGTTCGACTGGCCCTCGGCCGAGCCGCCGCCGAGATCGTCGAACGAGGCTCCCTTGGGCGCCACATGCGCAAGATCGGTGCGGTCGAGATAGCTGACGGCAAGCTCGCGGAAGATGTAGTCGAGGATCGAGGTCGCGTTCTTGATCGAGTCGTTGCCCTGGACCATGCCCGCGGGCTCGAACTTGGTGAAGGTGAAAGCCTCGACGAATTCCTCCAGCGGCACGCCGTATTGCAGCCCCATCGACACGGCGATGGCGAAGTTGTTCATCATCGCCCGGAAGCCCGCGCCTTCCTTGTGCATGTCGATGAAAATCTCGCCCAAGGAGCCGTCGCGGTATTCGCCGGTCCTGAGATAGACCTTGTGGCCGCCGACGATCGCCTTCTGGGTATAGCCCTTGCGCCGCTCGGGCAGCTTCTCGCGGTGGCTGCGCACAAGTTCCTTGACCACGATCTTCTCGACGATCTTCTCGGCCAGCACCGCAGCCTTCTCCTGCGCCGATCCCCGGGCGAGGACTTCCTCGGCCTCCTCGTCGTCCTCGACGAGGGCGGCGGCGAGCGGCTGGGAAAGCTTCGATCCGTCGCGGTAGAGCGCATTGGCCTTGATGCCGAGCCGCCAGGACAGGTCGTAGGCCGCAAGCGTGTCCTCGATCGTCGCCGCGTTCGGCATGTTGATCGTCTTGGAGATCGCGCCCGAGACAAAGCTCTGCGCCGCCGCCATCATGGTGATGTGGCTCTCGACGCTCAGGAACCGCTTGCCGGTCCTCCCGCAGGGGTTGGCGCAGTCGAAGACGTGGTAGTGCTCGGGCTTGAGGTGCGGCGCGCCCTCGAGCGTCATCGTCCCGCAGACGTGATCGTTCGCGGCCTCGATCTGCGCCCGGGTGAAGCCGAGGTGGCGGAGCAGGTCGAAGGTCGGGTCGGCGAGCCTTTCGGCGGGAATGCCAAGGGTTTCGCGGCAGAAGCTCTCGCCCAGCGTCCACTGGTTGAAGACGAAGCGGATGTCGAAGGCCGAGGGCAGCGCCGCCTCGATCTTCTCAAGCTCGGCCAGGCCGAAGCCGTGGCCGATCAGCGCGGTATGGTTGATGCCGGGGCAGTTGCCCAGGGAGGCATGACCCACGGCATGGGCGATGATCTCCTCGATCTGCGCGGAGCCGTAGCCGAGCGCCTCCAGCGCGGCCGGAACCGAGCGGTTGATGATCTTGAAATAGCCGCCGCCGGCGAGCTTCTTGAACTTGACCAGCGCGAAGTCGGGCTCGATCCCGGTGGTGTCGCAGTCCATGACGAGGCCGATCGTGCCGGTGGGCGCGATCACCGTCGCCTGGGCGTTGCGGTAGCCGTGCCTTTCGCCCAGCGCCAGCGCTTCGTCCCAGGAGGATTTCGCAAGGGCGACAAGGGTCTGGTCCGGGCAGTTCGCGTGGTCGAGCGGCACCGGCCGCACCGCGAGCCCCTCGTAACCCTCCGCCCGTCCATAGGCCGCATGGCGGTGGTTGCGGACAACGCGGAGCATGTGCGCGGCGTTCCTGGCATAACCGGGGAAGGCGCCAAGCTCGCCCGCCATCTCGGCCGAGGTCGCATAGGCGATGCCGGTCATGATCGCGCTGAGCGCGCCGCAGAGCGCCCTGCCCTCGTGCGAATCGTAGCCCAGTCCCATGCTCATCAGCAGCCCGCCGATATTGGCGTAGCCAAGACCGAGGGTGCGGAAATCATAGGACCGCTGCGCAATCGCCTTCGAGGGGAACTGCGCCATCAGCACCGAGATTTCCAGCGTGACGGTCCAGAGCCGCGTCGCGTGGATGTAGGCCTCGGCGTCGAACCTGTTGTTCCTGTGGAAGGTCAGCAGGTTCATCGAGGCGAGGTTGCAGGCGGTATCGTCGAGGAACATGTATTCCGAGCACGGGTTCGATCCCCGGATCGGCCCGTCCTCGGGGCAGGTGTGCCAGGCGTTCACCGTGTCGTGGAACTGGATGCCGGGGTCGGCGCAGGCCCAGGCGGCGTGGCCGACCTGCGCCCAGAGGTCGCGCGCCTTGACGGTCTTGGCGACCTTGCCGTCGGTGCGGCGGACCAGTTCCCAGTCGGCATCCTCCTTCACGGCCTTGAGGAAGGCGTCGGTCACCCGGACGGAGTTGTTGGAGTTCTGCCCGGAGACCGACGCATAGGCTTCACTGTCCCAGTCGGTGTCGTAGGTCGGGAATTCGATGCTCCCGTAGCCCTGTTTGGCGTAGTCGAGCACGCGCTTGACGTAGGTTTCCGGGATCATCGCGCGCTTGGCGCCCCGGATGGCGGCTTTCAGCGCCTCGTTCTTCGCCGGATCGACGGCGTCCTCGCCGGACCCGTCCCCCGTCGCTTCAAAGCCGCGGATCGCCGCGAAGATCTCGTTCAACCCCTTCTCGTGCATCCTGGACCCGGCCACGAGGCTGGCGACCTTCTGCTCCTCGATGACCTTCCAGTTGATGAACTGCTCGATGTCGGGGTGATCCATGTCGCAGATCACCATCTTGGCGGCGCGCCGCGTGGTGCCGCCCGACTTGATCGCCCCGGCCGCCCGGTCGCCGATCTTGAGGAAGCCCATGAGGCCCGAGGACTTGCCGCCGCCCGACAGCCGCTCGCCCTCGCCCCGGAGCGACGAGAAGTTGGTGCCGGTGCCCGAGCCATACTTGAACAGCCGCGCCTCGCGGACCCAGAGGTCCATGATGCCGCCCTCGTTCACCAGATCGTCGGCGACCGACTGGATGAAACAGGCGTGCGGCTGGGGATGTTCGTAGGCCGAATCGGATTTCGTAAGCTGGCCGGTCCTGTGATCGACGTAGAAATGGCCCTGCCCCGGCCCGTCGATCCCGTAGGCCCAGTGCAGGCCGGTGTTGAACCATTGCGGGCTGTTCGGCGCGGCCATCTGTTCGGCCAGCATGAAGCGCATCTCGTCGTAATAGGCCCGCGCGTCGGCCTCGGTGGTGAAGTAGCCGCCCTTCCAGCCCCAGTAGGCCCAGGCGCCGGCAAGACGGTCGAAGACCTGCTTGGCCGAGGATTCGCCGGTGGACCGCTCGCCCTCGGGCAGGGTGGCCAGCGCCGCCTCGTCGGGGACCGAACGCCAGAGGAACTCCGGCACGCCCTTCTCGCGCAGCTTCCTCAGCCGCGCCGGCACGCCGGCCTTGCGGAAATACTTCTGCGCGAGCACGTCCGATGCGACCTGGCTCCAGCCTTCCGGAACCTCCACCCGGTCGTTGCGGAAGACGATCTTGCCGTCGGGATTGCGGATTTCCGAGGTCGCCACGGTGAAGGCGAGGCCCGCGTAGGCGTCCTGCCCGGCCCGGGTGAATCTGCGTTCGATCTTCATCTCTGCCCCATCAGTTCCTAGGTTTTCCACGGCGCGCCCCTTCACGGTGCGTCTTGCCGCGCGGTCACCTCCGAGGCGCGATCGGGCACAACCCTGTCCCGCGGCGCGTGCGCTCGCCGCGGTCCGGCCTGATCCCGCCGGATGTCGATTGAGAAGCTGTCCCGTCCCGCCGCCACTAGATGTTGTGGCTTTTTCGTTGGCTCGCACAAACTGGCGTAGGAGGCGGGGGCGGTCAACAGATTTTTCACACTTCGGGAACGTGTTTTTCGGTTGACGTCGCGCGCCGGCAGGGGCGCGGTCCGCCCGCCCGATTCACCCCCCGATTCACCCACAGCCGGAAGGTCGCGCGGCGCGGGCGGGAAATCGCTTTCCGCCCGGGCGGTTGGGTGCGGTTTTTCCGACTCCGGGTGAAATCCGTCCACACGGCCGGGCGGGTCCGGGGGGTTGCGCCGATGCTGCGGGCGGAGTTTTCCGTGGTCGGGGCGGCGAGATTCGAACTCACGACCTACGGTACCCAAAACCGTCGCGCTACCAGGCTGCGCTACGCCCCGACGCCCCGTTCCTAGCGACTCGGGCGCCGAAGGGAAAGGCCCAAGCTCAGCCGCATGGCCAGAGCGCCGCGGCCTGGTCAAGCCGCGGATGGCGCAACTCCGCCCCCTCGGCAAGGCCAAGCCGCCGCGCCAGCCCGCCCCCGATTTCCAGCACCATGAGCGTCTCCGGGGGCCCCGGAATCTGCGTCAGGTCGCCCGGGACGGCATCGGCATGGATGCCGTTCACGCGGCCGTCGGCACCGATGAACACCATGTCGAGGGGAATGAGCGTGTTCTTCATCCAGAAGGCCACCGTCTGCGGCCGGTCGTAGATGAAGAGCATCCCCGCGCCCGGCGAAAGCCGTGGGCGGAACATCAGCCCCTTTGCCCGTTCGGCATCGTCGTCGGCGATCTCGACGGCGAATCGCGCCTGCCCGCCCGCCCAGCGGAAATCGGCGCGGGCGTCGGAACAGCCTTCCGCCCGGGCCGCCCCCGCCGTGGCGCAGAGCACCAGCGTGACGGCTGCGGCGCGGATCACTTCCGCTCCCTGAGCGCCGCTTCCCATGACGTCACCTGTGCCGCCATCCGGCCACGCTTGCCCTCGATCACCCGCAGGCACACCGCCTCGCCCGGTTGCAGATCGGCGAATCCCGACCGGCGCAGCACCTCGATATGGATGAACACATCCTCCGGCCGGCCGTAGACATTGGCAAATCCGAAGCCCTTGGCCTTGTCGAACCACTTCACCCGCGCGGGCTCCAGCGGCAGCGCGGCGATCTCGGCCGCGTCGCTGTCGCCCAGATCCTCGATCGGCGCGCTGTCCTCGGTCTCGGGCGGCAGGATTTCCCGCACCTCGACGGCCTGGGCGCCGCGCGCGGTCTGCTGCACCAGCACCCGGATCCGGGCGTTGTCAGCCACCGAGCTTTGGCCGAAGTTTCTCAGGACATTGGCGTGGAGCAGGATGTCGCCACCGCTTTCGTCGGCGACGATGAAGCCGAACCCCTTCGCCGGGTCGAACCATTTCACGCGGCCCGAGACCTCGTGCTGGCCCTGTTGTTCTTGTGTCATTGTCCGTTCCCATTCCCGCCCCGCCGGACGCCGGGGAGACGGATTGAAGTTCAGCTAGCACCTCGAGCTACTGGTCACCACATACGCGAAGGTTAGGGGCTCAATCGCGTGATCGTCCAGGGTTCCGTCAGCGTCGCGCGACGCCACTGGAACCGGTCATGAAGACGAAAGGCCCCGTCGGCCCAGAACTCGATCTCCAGCGGCCTGATCCTGATGCCTCCCCAGAAAGGCGGCCGCTTCGGCGCGATACCGTGCGCCGCCGTCACTCGTGCCACTTCCGCCATCAGCCCCGCGCGCGAGGCGAGCGGTTCGGATTGTCTCGACGCCCAGGCGCCGAGGCGGCTTTGCAGCGACCGCGAGGCGTAATACGCATCCGCCTGCGGCCCTTCCTCCCTACCGGTTTCACCCCTGACGCGGATCTGCCGCCTGAGCGACTTCCAGTGCAGGACGAACGCCGCCTTGCCGGAAGCGGCGATTTCGCGCCCCTTGGCCGATCCATAGTTTGTGTAAAAGAGAAAGGCGTCCGCCTCAATCTCTTTCAGAAGCACCATCCGCACGTTCGGCAGGCCATTCGCGTCGACGGTCGCGATCGCGATCGCATTGGGATCGTTCGGCTCGCGGGCTTCCGCCTCGGCGAGCCAGGCCCGGGCGATCTCGAATGGATCGTCCCCGCCGAATATTCCGCTCCGATCTGCCATTTATCGTGTTATTCCGACGGTTTCGCGTTCCGATTGCATCTTGCACACCACGTTCGCCGAATGGCATCTGCCGCCCTTGAAGCGTGTTGGAACTTAGCCTAATACTTCGGAACTCGATAAGAAAGTGGCGCGGGGGCAGATATGGCAACCAAATTGATGGCCGGCAAGCGCGGCCTGATCATGGGCGTCGCGAACGACAAGTCGATCGCGTGGGGCATTGCCCGGGCCTGCGCCGACGCGGGCGCGGAACTTGCGTTTTCCTACCAGGGCGAGGCGCTGAAGAAGCGGGTGGAACCGCTCGCCGCCGAGGTGGGCGCGACCGAGGTCATCGAGTGCGACGTCTCGCAGCCGGACTCGCTCGACGCGCTGTTCGCGCGTCTGCGCTCGGCCTGGGGCAGGCTCGACTTCGTCGTCCACGCCATCGGCTTCGCCGACAAGAACGAACTGCGCGGTCGCTACGTCGACACCAGCCCGGAAGGGTTCCGGCTGGCAATGGACATTTCGGTCTATTCCTTCACCGCCGTCTGCCGGCGGGCGGCGGCATTGATGACCGAAGGCGGGTCGCTCCTGACGCTGACCTACTACGGGGCCGAACGGGTGATGCCGCACTACAACGTGATGGGCGTGGCCAAGGCCGCGCTCGAGGCCTCGGTGCGCTACATCGCCGAGGATCTCGGCAAGGACGGCATCCGCTGCAACGCGATCTCCGCCGGCCCGATCAAGACGCTGGCGGCGTCCGGCATCGGCGATTTCCGCTATATCCTGAAGTGGAACGAGCTCAACTCGCCGCTGCGCCGCAACGTCAGCCAGGACGAGGTCGGCAAGTCCGCGCTCTATCTCCTCTCCGACCTCGGCTCGGGCGTGACCGGCGAGGTGCATCATGTCGACTGCGGCTATCACATCGTCGGCATGAAGGCGGTCGATGCCCCCGACATCGACGTGGTCACCGGGCGGAACGGCAACGGCAAGGACTAGGCCGCGGATGGGCGCGATCGCGCTTCCCCAGGCGGTCGCGCTGGTCACCGCCCTGTCGCTGGCGATCCTGACGCCGGGGCCGGCGATCATCGCCACCTTGCAGACCGCCTTCGCGCATGGCCGCGAACGCGCCCTGCCCTACGGGCTGGGGCTGGCCACCGGCGCCTCGCTCTGGTGCCTCGCGGCGCTTCTCGGGCTGGCGGTGGTGTTCCGGCTGAACCCCATGCTCTTCACCGCGCTGAAGGTCTTCGGCGGCCTCTACCTGCTCTGGTTCGCCCGGGGGCTGTGGCGCGCCTCGACCGCGCCGCTGCCCGAGGCCGCCCGGGGACCGGAACGCGGCGCGCTGCGCGGCTTTCTCGGCGGCATCGCGCTCAACCTCTCCAACCCCAAGCCGGCGCTCTTCTACGCCACGCTGATCCTGTCGGTCTTTCCCCGGCCGCTGCCGCCCTCCGGCCAGGCCGCGATCTATGCGCTCTGCCTTTCGACCGAGCTTTTCTGGTATGCCGTCGTCGCGGTTCTGATGTCGACAGCGCCGATGCGTTCGCGCTATTTTGCCGCCAAATTCTGGATCGACCGCGCCTGCGCCGTTGCGATGGCGCTTCTCGGCGTTCTGCTCATCGTCCAGCACTGACAGAGGAACGGGAATGAAGGACCGGCTGCCGCACGAGAAGGGCTTCCACGTCTCCTGGGACCAGATCCACCGCGACGCGCGCGCGCTCGCCTGGCGGCTCGACGGCCACGGGCCGGACGACGGCGCCTGGCGGGCGGTGGTGGCGATCACCCGCGGCGGCATGGCCCCCGCGATGATCGTCAGCCGCGAGCTGGACATCCGTATGGTCGACACGATCTCGGTCAAGTCCTACAACCACCAGGCCCAGACCGAGCCCCGCGTGATCAAGCCGCCGCAGGCCGACATCATGGGCAAGGACGGCGAGGGCGTGCTGATCGTCGACGACCTCGTCGATACCGGCAGGACGCTGGAACTGGTCCGCAGGCTCTACCCCAAGGCACATTTCGCCACCGTCTATGCCAAGCCCGCCGGGCGCGGCATGGTCGACACCTACATCACCGAGGTCAGCCAGGACACCTGGATCTTCTTCCCCTGGGACATGGCGCTGCAATACGTCGAGCCCTACCGCGGCCGGGAATGAGGGCGCGCTTGCGCCCGCGCGTCCCGCGCCGCTACAGTCCCGCCGACCCCCGAGGGAGCCCTGCGATGACCCTGCCCCTGACCGCGGCGATGGCCGCGACCGAAGCCCCGCCGGTGATGGAGGCGCGTCGCTGGCTCGAGGGGGTGAGCTTCCCGCCCGGACGGCCGCTGATCAACGTCAGCCAGGCCGCGCCGATGGAAGCCCCGCCCGAGGGACTGCGCCGCGCGATCGCCGAGGCGGCGCTGAACGACCCCTCCGCGCATCTCTACGGCCCGGTGCTCGGCCTGCCCGCGCTCCGGGCCGAGATCGCCCTGCAATGGTCGGCGGCCTATGGCGGCACGATTGCCGAAAGCGAGGTCGCGATCACCCAGGGCTGCAACCAGGCTTTCTGCGCGATCATGGCGACGATCGCCGGCGTCGGGGATGAGGTTCTTCTGCCAACCCCTTGGTATTTCAATCACAAGATGTGGCTCGATATGACCGGGGTGACGGCCGTTCCGCTGCCCGCCGGCGCCGGGCTGATCCCCGACGCCGGGACCGCGGCGGCGCTCGTGACCGAGCGGACCCGCGCCATCGTGCTGGTCACGCCGAACAACCCCGGCGGGGTGGAATACCCCGCCGCGACGGTGCGCGCCTTCTACGATCTGGCGCGCGGGCGCGGCCTCGCGCTGATCCTCGACGAGACCTACCGCGACTTCGACGCCCGCACCGGCGCGCCGCACGGTCTTTTCGCCGACCCCGGCTGGCGGGACACGCTTGTCCACCTCTACTCCTTCTCCAAGGCCTACCGGCTGACCGGCCACCGGGTCGGCGCCATCGTCGCCGATGCCGCGCGGCTGGCCGAGGTGGAGAAGTTCCTCGACACGGTGGCGATCTGCCCGGGCCAGCTCGGCCAGATCGCGGCGCTCTGGGGGATGCGCAACCTCGCGCAGTGGGTCGCGGGCGAGCGCGCCGAAATCCTCGCCCGCCGTGCCGCGCTGGAGGCCGGATTCGCAAGCCTGCCCGGCTGGCGGCTGATGGGCTGCGGCGCCTTCTTCGCCTATGCCGAACACCCGTTCGACATGCCCTCGCCCGACCTGGCGCGGCGCCTCGTCCGGGATGCGGGCGTCCTTCTCTTGCCCGGCACGATGTTCCGCCCGGAAGACGACCCGGCCGGCGCGCGCGAGGTCAGGATCGCCTTCGCCAACATCGGCGTCGCCGCCATCGGCGATCTGGTCCGCCGTCTCGCCACCTTCCGGCCCTGAGCCCGGGGCCGGCGCCGTCGGGGCGCGCGGCGGCCAAGGGCGGCCTTGCCCCGCCCCCGGTGCTGCCCTAAACACCTGCGAGACATTCATCTCGGGAACCGAACGCCATGTCGAACCCCTTGCGCAGCAGGAAGCGCGGCAGCACCGTCATCTGG
>JBDHSQ010000108.1:0-11636 GCA_039808285.1 Paracoccaceae bacterium | reverse complement strand
GTCTGGTGGCCCGCGCCCGGCCCGGCGGCGGATCAGGCCGCGGCCGCCTCGCGCCACCGGCTGGTCTACGTCGACATAAGCCTGCCCTGACCGTTCACGACGCGCCGAAGCGCTCCATCGCCTTGCGGTGGAGCACCGGATCGACGTTGCCGCCCGAGGCGACGACGATCACCGCCTCGCCCGCCAGATCCTCCGGCCGGTAGAGCGCCGCGGCCAGCGCCACCGCGCCGCCCGGCTCGAGCACGATGTGCAGCCGGTCGAAGGCCGCGGCCATCGCCGCCATCGCCTGATCGTCGCTGACCGCGATCCCCGGCCCGCAGAGCCGGCGGAGGATCGGGAAGGTGATCTCCCCCGGCGCGGGCGTGACGATGGCGTCGCAGATCGACCCGGTCATCCGCGCGTTCCGTTCGATCCTGCCCGCGGCAAGCGAGCGTGCCACGTCGTCGAACCCTTCCGGCTCCACCGTCCGCGCCCTGAACCCCGGCGCCTTCGCCTCGAGCGCCAGCGCGATGCCCGAGGTGAGCCCGCCGCCGCCGCAGGGTACCAGCACATCGGCCTCCGTCACCCCGGCCTCCGCCGCCTGTTCGGCGATCTCGAGCCCCGCGGTGCCCTGGCCGGCGATCACCAGGGGCTCGTCGAAGGGCTTCACCAGCGTCAGCCCCCGCTCCTCCGCCAGCGCCGCGCCGATCGCGTCGCGGTCGCCGGTGGCGCGGTCGTAAAGCACGACCTCCGCGCCCAGCGCCCGGGTGTTCGCGATCTTCACCCGTGGCGCGTCCGAGGGCATCAGGATCACGCAGGGCGCGCCGTGGGCCCGCGCCGCATAGGCCACGCCCTGCGCATGGTTGCCCGAGGAAAACGCGATCACGCCCCTGGCGCATTCGGCGGGCGACAGCGCCGACAACGCCGACCAGCCGCCGCGCAGCTTGAACGAACCGGTGGGCTGGAGGCATTCGGGCTTCACCAGAACCCGCCGCCCGGCGATCTCGTCGAGGAACGGCGAGGACAGGAGCGGCGTGCGCACCACATGGCCCCTGAGCCGCCCGGCCGCCGCCTCGATCATCCCGATGTTCATCGCATCCCCTCCAGCCAGGCGCGGATCGCGGCAAGGCTTTCGGCCTCGTCCAGGAAGGGCACATGCGCCCGGTCCGGCACCTCGGCAAAGATCATGTCGGGCCGGCGGCGGTGCATCTCCGCCGCCGTCGCCGCCGACAGGAGGTCGGAATTGGCGCCGCGGACCAGCGCCAGCGGCAGCCCGGCGCAGGCGTCGTAGAGCGGCCAGAGATCAGCCGCCGGCCCCTCGAACGCGGCGAGGAAGCTCGTCCTGAGTTCCGGGTCGTAGCGGATGTGAAGCCCCGTGTCGGTCGGCGTGTAGAGCCGTTCGGCGAAGGCGCGCCAGCGCTCCTCCGGCACGTTCGCGAAGCCCGGCATGGTGCGCGGCAGCTTCGCCACCAGCTCGTCCATCGTCCTTGCCGCCGGGTTGCGCCCGACATAGTCGATGATCTTCTCCAGCCCGCCGCGCTCCAGCACCGGGCCGACATCGTTGAGGCAGATGCCCAGAAGCCGGCCCCGGGCGGTCGCCGCCAGCATCATGGCGATGATTCCCCCGCGCGAGGTGCCGAGGATCGCCGCCTGTTCCAGCCCGAGATGGTCGAGCAGCTCCAGCGCGTCCTTCGCCTCGCGCGGCACGGTGTAGCTCGCCGCCCCGGTCCATTGCGATCCGCCCCGGCCGCGGTAGTCGGCGCGGATCAGCCGCAGGTCCGGCAGATGCGGCGCGAGGAAGTCGAAGTCGGTGGACGACCGGGTCAGCCCGGCGAGGCAGAGGACGGGCAGCCCCTCGCCCTCGTCACGATAGCCGAGGCGGGCGCCGTCGGAAGCGGTGAAATGCAGCAGCGTCATGATCGTGCGAGATCCGGTATCGGGTTGAGGTCGGCAACCACATGGTGCGGCCGGGCGGGCAGCCGGTCAACCGGCAGCCGCGCGCGGTTCACCCATACGGTGCGGAAACCGTAGGCCGCAGCCCCCGCCGCATCCCAGCCGTTCGCCGACACGAAGAGCACCTCATGGCGCCCGCAGCCGAACCGCTCGGCCACCAGTGCGTAGACCCGCGCGTCGGGCTTGAAGACGCCCGCGCTTTCGACCGACAGCACGGCGTCGAGAAGCCCGCCGATCCCGGCCGAACGCGCCGCCGCCGCCAGCATGTCGGGCGAGCCGTTCGACAGGATCGCGGCGGCAAGGCCCCGCTCCTTCAGCACGCCCAGCACCCCGGGCACCTCGGGATAGGCCGCAAGCTCGCGGTAGAGCGCGAGGAGCCTGTCGCGCAGCCCCGCATCGTCAAGCCCCGCCGCCTCCAGCGCCCAGTCGAGCGCCTCCGCGGTGACGGTCCAGAAATCGGCGTGCCGGCCCATGACCGCGCGCAGCCAGGAATATTCGAGCTGCTTGCGCCGCCAGTCCTCGGCGAGCCTCGGCCAGAGCGCCGCCAGTGCCTCGCGCCCCGGCTCGGCCGCGGCGGCGCGCGCAGCCGCCGTCACGTCGAAGAGCGTGCCGTAGGCGTCGAAGATGCAGGTGGTGATGGTCATGGCGTTCCGTGGAACACTGGCGCGCGCGGCCGGCACGGGCAAGGGTCGAATTGCGCTGCCCCGGCATCCGCTGGCTTTCCGCGCGGAACAGGGGCAGTCTGGGCCGGTGCCGCCGTGCCGACCGGCACCGCCAGAGGAACCCGCCATGACCGTCCCGTCCCCCGTCGAGCGCCTGAAGGAGGCGATCCGCACGCTTGAATCCGAGCTTGATGCCGAACTTGCCGAACGCCGCGCGGCGCTGCGTTACCGGATCGAACGCGGGCGGGTGATCTTCGACCGCGAGGTTCTCGCCCGCCACCGCGAACTGCGTGTGCGGCTGAGGGAATTCCTCGCCGCGGCGCGGCCGATGGTGATCCTCACCGCGCCGCTGATCTATGCCCTGATCGTGCCCTTCGCGTTCCTTGATCTGTGCGTCACGCTCTACCAGGCGACCTGCTTTCCGGTCTACGGCATCGCGCGGGTGCGCCGGGCGGACCACATTGTCATCGACCGCCAGCATCTTGCCTATCTCAACGGCTTGCAGAAGCTGAACTGCATCTACTGCGGCTACTGCAACGGGCTGATATCCTACATGCGCGAAATCGCCGCGCGGACCGAGCAATACTGGTGCCCGATCAAGCACGCCCGGCGCACCGCCGGGCCGCACGACCGCTATGCCGGTTTCGTCGATTACGGCGATGCCGAGGGGTTCCGCGACCGCTCCCGGCCGCTGCGCGAAGGGCTGCGCCCGCCCGGCGCGTGACCCCGCCCCGGCGGCGCGGGGCTCAGAGGTTCTCCGCCTGCGGCATCCCCAGCACGTGATAGCCGCCGTCCACCCGGATGATCTCTCCGGTCGTGCAGGCGCCGTAGTCCGACAGGAGATAGACAGCGGTGCCGCCGATCGCCTCGAGCGTCGCGTTGGCGCGCAAGGGTGCGTTTTCCTCGGTGTGCCGGAAGGTCGCCCGTGCACCGCCGATGGCCGAACCCGCGAGCGTCTTCATCGGGCCCGGCGAGATTGCATTGACGCGGATCTTCTGCGGCCCGAGGTCGTTCGCCAGATAGCGCGTGGCGCTTTCCAGCGCCGCCTTCGCCACGCCCATCACGTTGTAGTTGGGCGTCACCCGGTTCGCCCCGGCATAGGTCAGCGTCACCAGGCTGCCGCCCCCGGGCATGAGGTCAGCCGCCCGCCGCGCCACGTCGATGAACGAATAGCAGGAGATCACCAGCGAGTTGCAGAAGTTGTCGCGGCTCGTGTGGATGAACCGGCCGGTGAGTTCGGCCTTGTCGGAATAGGCGATGGCATGGACGAGGAAGTCCATCCCGCCCCAGCGGTCGCCGATCGCGGCGAAGCAGGAAGAAAGGCTGGCATCGTCGGTGACGTCGACATCGACGAGGAAATCCGATCCGATCGAGGCGGCGAGCGGCGCGACCCGCCGGCCGAACGCCTCCCCCTGGTAGGAGAAGGCAAGCTCCGCGCCCTCGGCGGCCAGCGCCGCGGCGATGCCCCAGGCGATGGAGCGGTCGTTGGCCACTCCCATCACCAGCCCGCGCTTGCCCTGCATCAGACCGGCCATCGGCTCAGGCCCGGTAGCTGCTGAGCACGAGCGTCGCGTTGGTGCCGCCGAAGCCGAAGCTGTTGGACAGGACCGAGTCCAGTTCCACTCCCTCGCGGTATTGCAGGGCGATCTCCTCGGGGCGGATTTCGGGATCAAGCTCGGTGACGTTGGCCGAGGCGGTGATGAACCGGCCGTTCAGCATCAGAAGCGAATAGATCGCCTCGTGCACGCCGGTGGCACCGAGCGAATGGCCGGTCAGCGACTTGGTGGAGGAGATCGGCGGCACCTTGCCCTCGCCGAAGACCCGGCGCACCGCCTTCACCTCGGTCACGTCACCCGCGGGCGTCGAGGTGCCGTGGGCGTTGATGTAGCCGATCCGGCGATCCTCCGGGAGCGTCGCCAGCGCCAGCCGCATCGACCGTTCGCCGCCCTCGCCCGAGGGCGCCACCATGTCGTAGCCGTCCGAGGTTGCGCCATAGCCGGTCACCTCGGCGTAGATCCTCGCGCCGCGGGCCTTGGCGTGCTCCAGTTCCTCCAGAACCACCACGCCGCCGCCGCCGGCGATGACGAAGCCGTCGCGCGTCGCGTCGAAGGCGCGGCTTGCGGTCTGCGGCGTGTCGTTGTATTTCGACGACATCGCCCCCATCGCGTCGAAGAGGCACGAGAGCGTCCAGTCCAGCTCCTCGCCGCCGCCGGCGAAGACGATGTCCTGCTTGCCCATCTGGATCAGTTCGGTGCCGTTGCCGATGCAATGCGCCGAGGTCGAGCAGGCCGAGGTGATCGAATAGTTCACGCCCTTGATCTGAAACGGCGTGGCGAGGCAGGCGGAGTTCGTTGACGACATGCAGCGGGTGACCATGAACGGCCCCATCCGCTTCGGCGCCCCCTTCTCGATCACCGTCTGGTGCGCCTGGAAGAAGTTCGAGGTGGAGGGCCCGCCTGATCCCACGACCAGGCCCGTGCGTTCGTTCGAGATGTCGGACGGCGCCAGCCCGCTGTCGGCGATCGCCTGTTCCATCGCGAGGAAATTGTAGGCCGCCCCAGGCCCCATGAAGCGCAGGTTGCGCTTGTCGATGTGATCTTCCAGCACGATCTGCGGCTTGCCGTGCACCTGGCTGCGGAAGCCGTGTTCGGCGTATTCCGGCGCGAAGACGATGCCCGAGCGTCCGGCGCGAAGGCTGGCCTCGACCTCTGCGGCGCTGTTGCCGATGGGCGAGATGATCCCGATCCCGGTGATGACGACACGGCGCATGGGCGCACTCCTTCTGTCCTGAGGTCAGCTTGCCGAAAGCGCGACCTTCATGTCCTTCACGAGATAGATCGTTTCGCCGTCCGCTTCCACCCGGCCGTCCGCCACCCCCATCGTCAGGCGGCGGGTCTGAACGGCCTTGGTGAAATCGACGTGATAGGTAAGCATCTTCCTGTCGGGTCGCACCATGCCCGTCAGCTTCACCTCGCCCACGCCCAGCGCATAGCCGCGCCCCTGCCAACCCCGCCAGCCGAGGTTGAAGCCGGTGAGCTGCCACAGCCCGTCGAGCCCGAGGCAGCCGGGCATGATCGGGTTGCCGGGGAAGTGGCATTCGAAGAACCACAGGTCCGGACGGATGTCGAATTCGGCGACGACATGGCCTCGCCCGTGCTCGCCGCGATCTTCCGAAATGTCGGTGATCCGATCCATCATCAGCATCGGCGGCGCCGGAAGCTGGGCGTTGCCGGGCCCGAAAAGCTCTCCCCTCGCACATCTGAGGAGGTCATCCTTCTCGAACCGCGTCGGAAAACTCGTCATCCACCCGTCTCCGCGTCTTTGCTGTCTTGGTCCGTCTATCATCCGGCTCCGCCTCAGGGCAAGGGCGCTGCCCGGAACCGCGCTGGCCGCGAAACGGATTGAATTTCCGGGCGCACGGGGCCTATATATCTGAACTGCGGAGACAAAGAGGCCTTCCGAGTGACCGGGGCAGCATCGGTATCTTTGGTGGAAGACGTCCGTGCGGCGCGCGGCGCGCGCTGGCTGATGGGCGCCGGCTTGCGGCCCACCCGCCAGCGGCTGGTGCTCGCGACGCTTCTCGTGGGCGACGGCAGCGACCGGCACGTGACCGCCGAAAGCCTCCACGCCGCCGCCAGCGCGGCGGGAGAGCCGGTGTCGCTGGCCACCGTCTACAACACCCTGCGAGCCTTCTGCGAGGCCGGGCTGATCAACGAGATTTCGGTCGACGGCAGCCGCAGCTACTTCGACACCCGGCTCGACGACCATCCGCATTTCTTCTGGGAGGAGGAGGGCCGCCTCGTCGATGCGCCCGCCGCCGATCTCGAGATCGCCCGGCTGCCCCGGCTGCCCGAGGGCGCCGAGCTTGCGCGCGTCGATGTGGTGATCCGGCTCCGGCGGCGCTGACCGCGGGCCGGTCCGGCCGCATTCCGTCCCTGCTGGCCGGGGCCGGTGTGCCCGGAGGAGTGGTGTTCCACCCCCGCCGGACAGGCGGTTCCCCATGCCTGCATCAACGGCGTGCCCGGGGATCGGCCCGGTCGACCGGCGGGTGATGCAGACCCTCCGCCGACCACCGCGTGGCGGCCGGAACGCCGGTCGCCCCCGGCCGATGGCGGCCGGGGGCAGGGGCGTGTCGAATGCGCGCCGGTTCAGGCCCTGGCGGGCGGAATCCGCCGCCAGGCTCAAATGCCGTTCTGTCGCAAAGGTCTGCCTGAAATGCCCGCCCTGCGGCCGGCCTCCGTCTCCGGCATCCCGTCGACATCGGCGCGCGTCAGGCCGATGTCGCGCAGCAGCCGGTCGTCGAGCCGGTCGAGATCGCGCAGCGACCTCGCCATGCCCAGCCGCTTCCGGCGGGACTCGAGCCCGTCGCGCAGCGCCCCGAGAACCCGGGAGCGGAGGCTTTTCGGCCCGGAGGGGAACAGAAATGTTTCGGTCATCATCATGCGTGTCTCCTGAAAATGGCTGTCGCCCGAAGGGGCGCCGACCCGGGAAAATGCCCGGAGCCGGGATCGTCATCCGCCGTGGGCTCCGGTGAAACCGGAAAACCCCTGCCGGGCGGGTCACTCACGGAACTTCAAGACGACGTTCCGCTCGGCAACAAGATCGTTACGGGAACGGAGAGTCTTGTAACTTTCTTTTCAGGGCCTGTCGGTTGCATCGGCTGGCATGGCGTTGCGTCACCATGCATTCCGGTGCAAATTGTTGCACGGGAAGACGGACGCCGGCCAGCGCCGGCCATGCGCGCGGAACACCATGTCACCCGGAACCACCGGCCGGTTCGGCGAACGGCTGAACCTCGCCCTGAAGACGGTCAACCTGTCGCCCGCCGCCCTCGGCGCCGCGGTGGGCGTCGACAAGTCCGTCGTGTCGCGCTGGCTTGCCGGCAAGGTCCGGCCCAGCGGGCACAACCTCACCCGGATCGCCATCGAGATCGCCCGGCACCGCCCCGGCTTCACCACACTCGCCTTCGAAGGGCCGGACGAGGCCTTCCTTCAGGCGCTCAGCCTCGCCGCGCCCCTGGTGGCGCCCGCGCCGGCGACCACGCCCGCGGACACTCCGGGCTCCGCGCTGCCAGTGCCCTACGATCTGGTGAACACCTCGCGCCACGAGGTGCTTCGTCGGGGCGACGAGTATTTCGGCCATTACGACGCCTATTACTGGTCCTTCACCCAGCCCGGGCGGCTGGCAAGGCTCGCGGTGATGCTCCGGCCGGCGCTGGGGTTGATCGAGGTGCGCTATGGCGCCCGCGGATTCGAGTTCCGGGGCTGGGCGCTCCTCCTCCAGAACCGCCTCTACGTGCAGCTTGCCGAGCTGCGGCACGACGCGATGCTCTACATGGTCACGAACCCGGGCCAGCAGCCGCAGGCGCGGCTGATCACCGGCATCATCCTCGGGCCGAGCGACGGCAACCTGATGCCCACCGCGTCGGGCCTTGTCCTCGCCCGGACGGGCGAGATCTCGGGCCGGCCCGGGGCGGACGACCGCGATTTCGAGGCGCGCGCCGACGGCGATCCCTTCGCCGGCGGCGCCGGGGCGCCCGACGATATCCGGGCGCTTCTGGGCCGGATGCAACCCGGCACCGGCGCCGGGGCGCCTTGGATCTTCCGCGTCGCCTACGCCGACGGTGGCGCGGCCCCCTGAGAGCACGGCGCCGGCCGGATCAGAACCACTGTCCGGGCTCCATCAGCCCGAGATCCATCAGTTGCTGCGAGGTCCAGTCGAACCGGAGCGAGTTGTGCCAGGCGAAGCTCGGGATGGCGAAGGTCGATCCGGGATTCGCCTTCAGCGCCTTCGCGGTGCGGAACGAGGCGATGGCGGCGGTGAGGTTGTGGTGCCACGGGCAGGCGTAGGTGTTGTATTCCTCGACGCTGAAGGTGTGATCATCCTTCAGCGCCAGCCCCTTTGCCGCGCGGAAGAGCGCGATCCGGTCGATACGCCGCCGCGCCGGCGGCACGTGCTCCTCGAACCGCCAGCGCAGGCCGCCGAAGAAATCGAGCTGCCGTTCCCTGGGATGCCCGGTTTCGGGATCGGGCCGGGCAAGCGCGTAATAGCCCGACCTGTCCAGCATCGCGTCTTCCAGGCTCACCGCGTCGGGATGCCGGCCGAGATCCGAGGCATAAAGATCGACGACATGGGCAAGCATCGCGTCGCGCCGCTCCTCGGCGTGAAAGGCCAGCATCTCGCCCACGGTGCGCGTCTCGCAGAAGGGGAAGAAGAGGTATTCGGCGTTGTAGCAATAGTAGAACCACGTGCCGGCGCGGGAAGCCGCGGCCACGGCGTTGACCGCCGCGGGCACGGCGCCGGGCGCCAGCGTGTCATGGGCAACCCAGTGCGCCGCCGCCGCGACCTCGGGCGGCGGGGCGATTTCGGCCGGGTGCAGCACGACGATTTCGCGAAAGCCGATCTTGGCATGATGCGCCACGGTGGAGGCGATCTCCACCCCGTCCTCGACGAAGACGAGCGCGACGGGTCCACGCGCGAGCACGCCCGCATCTTCGGCCAGAAACGTCGCGAGCGAGGCGAACGTCATCGGGCTCTGCTGCTCCCTCTTCCCTGCCGCCTCGCCTGCCGGTTCGACGGACAGGCCCTGCCTGACGCCAAGAGCGTGCCTTGCGCGCCGTCCCGGATCAAGCGCGCACGAGCTTCTCGTATTCCGATGCCACCCGCTTCGTCAGCTCGCCCACCTCGAAATTGTAGCTGCCGATCTGGCCCACGGGCGTGACCTCGGCCGCGGTGCCGGTCAGCCAGCATTGCTCGAAGCTCTCCAGTTCCTCGGGCATGATGTGGCGCTCGTGCACCTTCACCTGCATGTCCTTCAGCATCCCGATGACGGTCTGCCGGGTGAGGCCGTTCAGGAAGCAGTCGGCCTTGGGCGTGTGCACCTCGCCGTTCTTCACGAAGAAGATGTTGGCCCCGGTCGCCTCGGCGACATAGCCGCGGTAGTCGAACATCATCGCGTCGGAACAGCCTTTGGCCTCGGCCGCGTGCTTGGACATGGTGCAGATCATGTAGAGCCCGGCCGCCTTCGCCTCCGAAGGGATCGTCTCGGGCGAGGGGCGTTTCCACTTCGAGATGTCGAGCTTTGCCCCCTTCATCTTCGCGTCACCGTAGTAGTTGCCCCATTCCCAGCCGGCGACCGCGACGCGGATCGGGTTGCGGCGGGCGGAGACGCCCATGTCCTCGCCGGCGCCGCGCCAGGCCAGCGCGCGGACATAGGCGTTGGTCCAGCCGTTCGCCTTCAGCATCGCCGCCTTGGCGGCGTCGATCTCTTCTGCGGTGTAGGGCAGTTCCATGTCGAGAAGCTCGGCCGAGCGGATCAGCCGCAGCGAATGCTCGTGGCCCTTGAAGATCTTTCCGTCATAGCAGCGCTCGCCCTCGAACACGGCGGAGGCATAGTGCAGCGCATGGGTCAGGATGTGGACCTTCGCGTCGCGCCACTCCACCAGCTTGCCATCCATCCAGATCTTGCCGTCGCGATCGTCATAGGCCCCAGCCATCTCATCCTCCTCGGGTGCACGCGTTTGCATATGTTGCGCAATTTAGGTCCGCATCGGACATAATGTTGCGTGAAATCGCGCATTCGCTATCAGTTGAGTCTTGGAAAGTCAACATGGCTGACATAAAATCGCGGCGCGCGACAAGGCGGAGGGTAAAGGCGCATGATGGCAGGCAGTGCCGGGCCGCAGGGGGGCGAAAGTCTCCTTTTCCTCACCGACGAACAGCTTCGCAAGGGGATCGAGGCGATGTTCTTCGCCTATCGCGCCTTCACCGCCGACCCCGACCGGATTCTGGAGAATTACGACTACGGCCGCGCCCATCACCGCGCGATCCATTTCATCCACCGCCAGCCCGGCCTGACGGTAAACGCGCTTCTCGGCACGCTCGGGGTGACCAAGCAGTCGCTCAACCGGGTGCTCCGCACACTGGTCGACGACGGGCTTGTCGAGGCGCGCATCGGGCGGCGCGACAAACGCGAACGCAACCTCTTCCTGACCGCGAAGGGAGAGGAACTGGAACGCGATCTCTCGGACGCGCAGCGCGCCCGGATGCGCGCGGCCTATCGCGCGGCGGGGCCGGTGGCGGTCGCGGGCTTCCGCCAGGTGCTCGAGGCGATGATGGACCCCGAGATCCGCCGCCAGTATCAGTCGATCAAGGACGGCGCCTTCCGGGACGGGGCGGCATGACCGGCGTGCCCGACATCCATCTGCTGATCGTCGACGATGACGAACGCATCCGGTCGCTCTTGCAGAAATTCCTGATGCGGCAGGGTTTCTGGGTGACGGCGGCGCGCGACGGCGCCCATGCACGGCGGCTGCTCGACGGACTCGAGTTCGACCTCATCGTGATGGATGTGATGATGCCCGGCGAAGACGGCATCAGCCTCACCCGCGACCTGCGCACCCGGATGGCGACGCCGATCCTGCTTCTCACCGCCCGGGGCGAAACTGCCGACCGCATCGCCGGGCTCGAGGCCGGCGCCGACGACTACCTCGCCAAGCCCTTCGAGCCGAAGGAGCTCCTTCTGCGCATCAACGCCATCCTCAGGCGGACGCCGGTCAAGGTCGAACCGAAGCTGCCCAAGGTCATCACGCTCGGCGAGGTGCGCTATGACGTCGACCGCGGCGAGATGTGGCGCGGCCACGACCTGGTGCGGCTGACCGCGACCGAGGCTGCGCTGATGCGCATCTTCGCCGCCCGGCCGGGGGAGCCGGTGACGCGAACCCAGCTTGTCGAGGATCTGAACCGCGGCAGCGGGCGCGGCGACAACGGCCAGACCCAGGAACGCGCGGTCGACGTGCAGATCACCCGCCTCAGGCGCAAGTTCGAAACCGATCCCAGGCAGCCCCGCTACCTCCAGACCGTGCGCGGCGCAGGCTACATGCTCGCGCCGGACTGATCCCGCGCCCGGCCCTTGCCACCGCGCGTGCCGGCGCTAAGGTCCGCGCATGGCCACGCTTCTCGTCACCCATCCCGCGGCGCTTGCCCACCTCACCCCGCCCGGTCACCCCGAGCGGGCAGAGCGTCTGCGCGCCATCGCGGCGG
>JBDHSQ010000107.1:0-11726 GCA_039808285.1 Paracoccaceae bacterium | reverse complement strand
GCCCGGCTCGCCGGTCCCTCCTGCGGCTGCCCGGGGCGCGGGGCCGCGCGGCTGGATCGCGCACCGGCAGGGCGGGGCCGCGCTTGAGCCCGCCTCACGATCATCGTGACGAAGATCGGTTTGAAAAATGCGCGGGGGCGTGGCACATCGGTCCGACGGGGCCCTGCCGGCCCCGATTGCGCATGGACGAAAGGCATTTGAAGATGAGCGACCTCCTTTCCCGGCTTCTGGACGAGCGCGACTGGCTGATGGCCGACGGCGCGACGGGCACCAACCTGTTCAACATGGGTCTGACCGCCGGCGAGGCGCCGGAGCTGTGGAACACGGACCGGCCGGAGAACATCCGCGCGCTCTATCGCGGCGCGGTCGAGGCAGGGTCGGACATCTTCCTGACCAACACCTTCGGGGGGAATGCCAGCCGGTTGAAGCTTCACAATGCGCAAGGCCGGGTCCGCGATCTGAACCGTATCGGCGCGGCGCTTGGCCGCGAGGTCGCCGACGCGGCCGGCCGCCCGGTGGTGGTGGCGGGCTCGATGGGGCCCACCGGCGAGATCATGGCGCCGATGGGATCGCTGACCCACGACCTGGCGGTCGAAATGTTCCACGAACAGGCCGAGGGGTTGAAGGAAGGCGGCGTCGACGTGCTCTGGGTCGAGACGATTTCCTCGCCGGAGGAGTTCCGGTCGGCGGCGGAAGGCTGCGCGCTGGCGGGGATGCCCTGGTGCGGCACGATGAGCTTCGACACCGCGGGGCGCACCATGATGGGCGTGACCTCGGCGCAGATGGTGGCGCTCGTCGACCGGCTCGCCCATCCGCCGGTCGCCTTCGGCGCCAACTGCGGCGTCGGGGCGGCCGACCTTCTGCGCACCGTCCTGGGCTTCGTGGCGGCGGGGCCGGAACGTCCGGTGATCGCCAAGGGCAACGCCGGGATCCCGAAATACCACGACGGGCACATCCATTACGACGGCACGCCGGAGCTGATGGCGGAATATGCCGTGCTTGCCCGCGACGCGGGAGCGCGGATCATCGGCGGCTGCTGCGGCACGATGTCCGAGCACCTGCGGGCGATGCGGACCGCACTCGAGACCCGGCCGAAGGGGCCGCGGCCGACGCTCGACGAGATCGCGGGCAGGCTCGGCGGATTCTCCTCGGCCTCGGACGGGACCGGCGAGGACGCCGCCGCCGCCCGCGAGCGCCGCGGCCGCCGGCGCGGCTGAGGAGGTCAGGGAGTTCGGGGGGCGCTGCCCCCGTCCCCGCGACGGCGGGGACTCCCCCGGGATATTTCCGGACGGAAGAGACCGGAGGGTCAGAAGAGCGAGAGCTGGTCGCCCGCGCGGGGCGGCGGGGCGAAGCGCGAGGTGTCGGCGGGCGGCAGCGGCCCGTCGAGGCCGAGCCGGCGGGCGGCGACGGCGAAGCGGCGGGCGATGAGCTGGGCATGGACGCCCTCGCCGGTCATCCGGCGGCCCCATTCGGAATCGTAATCCCTGCCGCCCCGCATCTCGCGGAGCCGCGCCATCACATGGGCGGCACGGCCGGGCTCGTGGCGGTCGAGCCAGTCGCGGAAGAGCGGTGCCACCTCGTGCGGCAGGCGCAGGAGGATCCAGCTCGCCCCCCTCGCGCCGGCGTCGCGCGCGGCCTCGAGGATGGCTTCCAGCTCCGGCTCGGTCAGCACCGGGATGAGCGGCGCGACCATCACCCGGACCGGCACGCCGGCGGCGGCGAGCGCCCGGATCGCGGCGAGGCGGCGGGCCGGCGCCGGCGCCCGCGGCTCCAGCCGCCGGGCGAGGCCCGCGTCGAGCGTGGTCACCGAGACGCCGACGCGGACGAGGCCGCGCGCGGCCATCGGCCCGAGGAGGTCGAGGTCGCGTTCGATCAGCGCGCCCTTGCTGACGATGCCGAGAGGATGGTTCCAGTCCGACAGGAGTTCCAGCATCGCCCGCATGATCCGGTAGCGGCCCTCGATCGGCTGGTAGGGGTCGGTATTGGTGCCGAAGGCGATCGGCGCGCAGACATAGGACTTGCGCGCGATCTCGCGCGCAAGCACCGCGGGCGCGTCGGGCCGGGCGACCAGCCGTGTCTCGAAGTCGAGCCCGGCGGAAAGGCCGAGGTAGCCGTGCGAGGGCCGGGCGAAGCAGTAGATGCAGCCGTGCTCGCAGCCGCGGTAGGGATTGACCGAACGGTCGAAGCCGAGGTCGGGCGAGGCGACCGGGTTCAGCACCGTCCGCGGCCGCTCCTCGGTCACTTCGGTCCCGAGCAGCCGCTCCTCCTCCGGCAGATCCCAGCCGTCGCTCTGCGCCACCCGCCGGTAGGGCTCGAACCGGCCGGGATCGTTGGTCGCGGCACCGCGGGCGCGCAGGCGGAGAAAGGGATCGGGGGGCGGGAGCGGCATCGCGAGAGGATAGAACATAAAGCGAACATCTGGCAAGATCGTGCGGCCTGCGGCGCCGCCACCGCTCACGGCGTCGCCGCAGGTCCGGCCGATGTCGCAATTCGCCAAGTGGGCGGGCCGCTCTCGCCGCAATAACGGAGCAACGACCGTCAGGAGACACGACATGGCCGACGAAGACGACATCATCCTCAGCGAACTCGACGACGAGGAACTCGTGCTCCAGATGCACGACGACCTCTACGACGGTCTCAAGGAAGAGATCGAGGAGGGTGTGCGCATCCTTCTGGACCGCGGCTGGACGCCCTACGACGTGCTGACCAAGGCGCTCGTCGCCGGCATGACCATCGTCGGCGCCGACTTCCGCGACGGCATCCTCTTCGTCCCCGAGGTGCTCCTGGCCGCCAACGCGATGAAGGCCGGGATGGCGATCCTCAAGCCGCTTCTCGCCGAGACCGGCGCGCCCAAGGTCGGCAAGATGGTGATCGGCACCGTCAAGGGCGACATCCACGACATCGGCAAGAACCTCGTGGGCATGATGATGGAGGGCGCCGGTTTCGAGGTGGTCGACCTCGGCATCAACAACCCGGTGGAGAAATACATCGAGGCGCTGGAGAGCGAGGAGGCCGACATCCTCGGCATGTCGGCGCTCCTGACCACGACGATGCCCTACATGAAGGTCGTGATCGACACGATGAAGGAAAAGGGCATGCGCGAGAACTACATCGTGCTGGTGGGCGGCGCGCCGCTCAACGAGGAGTTCGGCCGGGCGATCGGCGCCGATGCCTATTGCCGCGACGCCGCGGTGGCGGTGCAGACCGCCAAGGACTTCATCTCCCGCAAGCACAACAAGCTCGCGGCCGGCTGAGCCTGCCACCCCGCCGCCGCCCGGCGACGGGTGGCGGCACGCTTGCAATGACGGGAACGGACCCCATGTTGAGGGGAAAAGGAATGTCCCGTGTCGCCCGCCCGCCTCGCCCTGATCGTCCTCGCCGTGCTGGTCCTCGGCGCGGCGACGGTGTTGCTGATGATGGCGTTGCCGGCGGATCTGCGGCCCTGGCTGATCCCGATCCTGATGGTCGCGGCGCTGGCCTGGCGCGCCTTCGGGAGGCCGAGGTGATCCCCTCTCCCGCAGCCCCCTCCCCCGTGGTGCCCTCCCCCGTGGCGCCGTCCGACGAGGAACTGACCGAGCGCGGCCAGGCGCCGAGCCGGTCGGGGCGCATCCTGCTGATCGCCTGCGGGGCGCTGGCGCGCGAGATTCTCGACCTCAAGGCCGCGAACGGGTGGAGCCATCTCGACCTCACCTGCCTGCCGGCGAACCTGCACCTCTGGCCCGACCGGATCACCGAGGCGGTGGAGGCGACGGTGCTGAAGCACCGGGCGGACTACGATGGCATCTTCGTCGTCTACGCCGACTGCGGCACCGGCGGACGACTGAAAAGCCGTTGCGACGCGCTCGGCGTCGAGATGGTCGAGGGACCGCACTGCTATTCCTTCTTCGAGGGCAACGCGGCCTTCGCCGCGCGCGAGGAGGCGACCGCCTTCTACCTGACCGACTTCCTCTGCCGCCAGTTCGACGCCTTCGTCTGGCGGCCGATGGGATTCGACCGGCACCCCGAGCTGATCCCGATGATGTTCGGCAACTACGAGAAGCTGGTCTACCAGGCCCAGACCGACGACCCCGCGCTCGACGCCAAGGCGCGCGACTGCGCGGCGCGGCTGGGCCTCGCCTACGAGCGGCGGATCACCGGCTACGGCGACCTCAGGCGGACGCTGGCGAAGCTGAAGGAACCCGTCCCCGGCGGGCCGGAGCGCAGCTAGGACGCCGCCTCGGCGGCGTGCTGGCGGAGCCGCGTCACCATCGCGCGCAGCCCGTTGGAGCGTTGCGAGGACAGGTGCTCCTCGAGCCCCAGCCGGGCCAATTCCGCCGCGGCATCCACCCGCGCCGCCTCCGCGACCGTGATCCCGGAATAGAGCGCGTGGAGGATGGCGATCAGGCCGCGGACGATCATCGCGTCGCTGTCGCCGCGGAAGTCGAACCGCGCCGAGGGCCCCTGCCCCTCGATCCGCGGCAGCAGCCAGACCTGGCTGGCGCAGCCCTCGACCCTGGTCGCGGGCACCTTGACCGCCGGGTCGAGCGGCGCCATCGCGCGGCCAAGCTCGATCACATGGCGGTAGCGGTCTTCCCAGTCGTCCAGGAAGGCGAAGGTTTCGACGATCTCCTCGAAGGCTTCGGTGGCCATGCGCGTCTCCGGGTTCGCTCCCCTCACCTAGTCGCTCGGCCGTCGAAGGTCCAGTGATCGGCGCTCTTTTCAGGGCCTTCCGAATGGGCTAGGCAGGCGGGAACCTGGGTAGGGAGCGGCCGAACCATGAGACTGCCTGTCAGCGGACTTCTGATCCTCGCGCTGGTGCTGGCGGGATGCGGCCGCATCCGGGAAAGCCGGCTTAACCCGTTCAACTGGTTCGGGCGGTCGCAGGCGACGGCGGTCGCGGCGGCTGAGTCGGTGGTGCCGGGCCGGCCCGGCGATCCGCGCGTGCTGGTGGCGGACGTGACCGACATGGAGGTCGCCCGCCAGCCGGGCGGCGCCATCGTCCGGGCGAGCGGCCTGCCGCCGACCCAGGGCTGGTGGGACGCCGCACTGGTGGCCGAGAACAACGGCGATCCGGTCGACGGCGTGCTGACCTACCGTTTCGTCGTCGACCAGCCGCACGGGGCCACGCGCGTTTCCACGCCGCAGTCGCGCGAGGTCACGGCGGCCGCCTATCTGTCGGACATCAAGTTGGCGAACATCACCCAGATCGTCGTGCTCGGATCCGCGAACAGCCGCTCGAGCCGGCGCTGAACCGCGTCAGACGTTCACGACCCTGACCGCGCCGCCCTTTGCGGAAAGCGCGATCTCGCCCCGGCAGAGCCGCAGCGCGTCCTGGCCGAAGACCTCGCCGCGCCAGCCCTTCAGCGCCGCGACCGAGCGGTCGCCGCCGGCGAGCGCGTCGAGATCGGAGGAGGTGGCGATCAGCTTCTGCGCCACGCCCGCGCTTTCGGACTTGGCCTTGAGAAGCACGCGAAGGAGGTCGGCCAGCGCCGAATCGACCTGAAGCTGGTCGCGCCCGTCCTCCACCTTCGGGCAGTCCTCGGGCCGGACGGCCAGCCCCGCCGCCACCGCCGCGAGAATGCCGTCGGCGATCTCGGGCTTGCGCCCCTCGCGCAGAAGAAGCCGCGAGCGGCCGAGCTCCTCGAGCGTCGTGGGCTTGGTGGAGGCAAGTTCCAGAAGCGCGTCGTCCTTGAAGACGCGCGACCGCGGCACGTTGCGGCTTTGCGCGTAATCCTCGCGGAAGCGGGCGAGTTCGCGCACGATGGCGAGGAAGCGGCCCGAGGTGGTGCGGGTCTTGACCCGGAGCCAGGCGTCCTCGGGCCGGGTGATGTAGGTCTCGGGGTCGAGAAGGATCGACAGCTCCTCCTCCACCCATTGCGTCCGCCCGGTGCGCTGAAGCTCGCGGGCGAGGAATTCGTAGATCGGCCGCAGATGCGTCACATCGGCCAGCGCATAGACCTTCTGCGCCTCGCTGAGCGGCCGGCGCGACCAGTCGGTGAAGCGCGAGGTCTTGTCGAGGCTTTGCCGCGCGATCTTGCGCACCAGCGTCTCGTAGCCGGCCTGCTCGCCGAAACCGCAGACCATCGCGGCCACCTGGGTGTCGAAGAGGGGCCGGGGAAAGACATTGCCCTCGACGAAGAAGATCTCCAGATCCTGCCGGGCCGCGTGGAAGACCTTCACCGTCGCCTCGTGGCGGAAGAGATCGTAGAGCGGCTCGAGCGAGAGGGTATTGGCGAGCGGATCGACCAGCACTGCCTCGCCGTCTTCGCCCGGCAGCGCCATCTGGATCAGGCAGAGCCTGGAATAATAGGTCCGTTCCCGAAGAAATTCCGTGTCGAGCGTGACATAGGGGGCGGCCTTGGCCGCGTCGCAGAAGCGGGCAAGGTCTTCGGTCGTGGTGATCGTCTTCATGGATGATCCGTCTGGCGCGGGGTCGGCCCGCCGTCGATGAGCCCTCTTAGGCGAGCGCTGCGGGAAAGGGAAGAGCCGGCGGCAAAGCCGGCCGGCACCGCCGTCCGGCCCGGTTCAATCACGACATGACGGGTCCGATTGGTGCGGCGGCGCGGACGGTCTTAGAGGAAGACGGGCGCGCGGTCGCCGGCGGCGAAGCGGCGCAGCACGGCGGGGTAGAGCCGGTGTTCCTGCGCCAGCACCCGCGCGGCAAGCGTCGCCTCGCTGTCGCCGGGCAGCACGGGCACCCGCGCCTGGCCGAGGACAGGGCCGGCGTCGAGGTCCGGCGTCACCTCGTGCACGGTGCAGCCGGCCTCGGCGTCGCCGGCCGCGAGCGCGCGGGCGTGGGTGTGGAGCCCGGGGTATTTCGGCAGCAGCGAAGGGTGGATGTTGAGCATCCGGCCGCGGAAGCGTTCGACGAACGCGGGCGTGAGCACCCGCATGAAGCCGGCGAGGCAGATAATGTCCGGCGCCGCCGCGAGGACCGGCTTCAGCAGTTCGGCCTCGAAGGCGGCGCGGTCGGCGCCGAAGGGCCGGTGGTCGACGGCGGCCGCCGCCACCCCGAGGTCGCGCGCAAGCCGGAGGCCTCCGGCGGCGGGATCGTTCGACAGGACCAGCACGGCCCGCGCTGGATGGTCGCCGGTCATGCTTTCGACCAGCGCCACCATGTTCGACCCGCCGCCCGAGATCAGGATGGCGACGCGCTTCACAGGATGCGGCCCCGGTAGGCCACCCCCTGCCCCTTGGTCACCCGGCCGATCTCGGTCACCGCCTCGCCCTCGGCCTCGAGCGCGAGCCTCACGTCCGCCACCCGCTCCGGCGCCACGACGGCGATCATGCCGATGCCGCAGTTGAAGGTCTTGAGCAGTTCCGCCTCGGCCATGCCGGCGGTGTCCGCCAGCCAGCGGAAGACCGGCGGCAGCGCCCATGCGGCAAGGTCGATCTCGGCGCCGAGCCCCTCCGGCAGGACGCGCGGCAGGTTCTCGGTCAGCCCGCCGCCGGTGATGTGGGCGAGCGCATGGACCCCGCCCCTGCGGATCGCCGCCAGCGCGGCCCGGACATAGAGCCGGGTCGGCGCCAGCAGCTCCTGCCCCAGCGTTGCCGGCCCGAAGGGCGCGGGCGCCGGCCAGGAAAGGCCCGAGCGTTCCACCACCTTGCGCACGAGGGAATAGCCGTTGGAATGCACCCCGTTCGAGCCGAGCCCCAGAAGCACGTCGCCCTCGGCCACGTCGCGCGGCAGGTCGCCTCCGCGCTCCATCGCGCCGACGGCAAAGCCCGCAAGGTCGAAGTCGCCGCCGTGATACATCCCCGGCATCTCCGCCGTCTCGCCGCCGATCAGCGCGCACCCCGATTGCGCGCAGCCCTCGGCGATCCCCTCGATGATCCGCGCGGCCTGGTCGACATCGAGCCTGCCGGTGGCGAAATAGTCGAGGAAGAACAGCGGCTCCGCCCCCTGGCAGACGAGGTCGTTGACGCACATGGCGACGAGGTCGATGCCGATCGTGCCGACAGCGCCGGTGTCGATGGCGATCCTGAGCTTCGTCCCCACCCCGTCGGTCGCCGCCACCAGCACCGGGTCGCGGTAGCCCGCCGCCTTGAGGTCGAAGAGCGCGCCGAAGCCGCCGAGGCCGGAGACGGTGCCGGGCCGCGCCGTGCGCCGCGCCGCCGGCTTGATCCGCTCGACGAGCGCATTGCCCGCGTCGATGTCGACCCCCGCATCGGCATAGGTCAGCCCGTTGTTCCGCCCCGTCATCGTCGCCCCCGCAGCCTCGCCCCTTCGGGGCCGTCGCGCGCGGCATACAGGATCGCCGCGGCGGCGACAACGCGGCACGCGCGAAATCCGATGCGGCGGCAGGGCGCGGGCCCCACCGCCGCCGCCGCCCGCCCCGCCGCGGCACGGGGAGCAGGCGCGGGGAGGAGACAGGGGCCTGTGCGGCCTGTCCTTGACGGACGAGCCCGGTGTGCTAGTCAGGCTCCGGCCGGGCCTGTAGCTCAACGGTCAGAGCAGGGCGCTCATAACGCCTCGGTTGGGGGTTCGAGTCCCTCCGGGCCTACCAAACCCCTTCCGGTAACGGTTCGGAAAGCCGACTCGGGATAGGTCTGTCCCGGGCCGGAGGGACGGGCGATGACGGACAGATCGGGTGCGGCGCCCCGGGCGGATCGCGGGGAGGGGCGGGAGCGGCCGGATGCGCTCGCCTACTGGTATCTTCAGGAGGCCACGCCGCTCGACACGGACGGGATCGCGGGGCTGCCGGAGGCGGAGCCGGAGGCGGAGCCGGAGGAGCCGCGGATGGCGAGCGGCTGGTGGCTCTTGCCGGCGGTCCTGCTGTCGGTCCCGGTCTGGATCGCGCTCGGCCGGCTGGTTTTCGGCCAGGGCTGACGGCACGGGGCTGTGGCAAGCCTGTTGCGGGACAGGAAGCGGGCTGCCCTCGCCGGGTGCTCCGGCCCTGCCCTGCCCGCCGAAATGGCCGCGGGCCCGGCCCTGTCGCGGAGGACGCCCGCGTGGCGGCGGTGTCGGCAGCAGTCGCCGCGGGGTATCCGTCGCCGGGTCCGGAACCGCGGCCGGTCCCGGCGTCCCGGGCTCGCCGGACCCTGATCCGCCCGCCCTTCGCCGGTCCTTGCCTACGGTCCTTGCCGCGCCCGTCTTTTTCCGGCGCCGGACGGAAATCCCCGTTCCCGCGATCGCAGGCGGGCCCTGATCCGCGGCCGGACACCCGCCGGGAACCGGCCCGCGTGGCTTCCGCCGTGCCCGCACCGACCCGGCCTCCTGCCGGCCAGTCCCGCGCCCGCCGGGCGGTGGCGTGTCATCGACCCCTGACCGCCTGCTTCGCCTGCCCGCCGCCCGGCCGGCTCCCGCCCCCCCCGGGAGGAGCCTCACCGCGCCAGCACAAGTTCGGCCTTCAGCCCCCCGAGCCGCGCGCTGTCGCCAAGGCGGAGCGTGCCGCCGTGGCTGCGGGCGATGTCGGCGGCGATGGCGAGGCCGAGGCCGGTGCCGGTGCCGCGGTTCTGGTTGCGTGCGTCGTCGAGCCGGGTGAAGGGCCGCATCGCCTCCTCGCGCCGCTCGCGCGGGATCCCGGGGCCGTCGTCCTCCACCGTGATCCGGACCGCGCGGTCGAGAATGGCGAGCGACACCTCGGCCTTCGTGCCGTAGCGCGTGGCGTTGCCGATCAGGTTCTCGAGCGCGCGGCGCACCGCGCCCCGCCGCATCAGCACCTCGCCCGCGCCTTCGACGGCATGGAGCGTGACGGCCTGCCCGGTGCGCCGCGCATCCTCGACGACCGAGCGGACGAAGGGCAAGGGGTCGCACTTCTCGGCCACCTCCTCGGTGGCGTCGCCGCGCACGAAGGCGAGGAAATCGTCGAGAAGCCGCTGCATGTCGTCGACATCGCGGATCATCGGCGCGGCCTCCTCCTCGCCGAGCATCGCCAGCCCGAGCCTGAGCCGGGTGAGCGGCGTGCGAAGATCGTGGCTGACCCCGGAAAGAAGCAGCGTGCGCTGTTCGATCTGCCGCTCGATCCGCGCCCGCATGTCGAGGAAGGCGTTGCCGGCCGAGCGCACCTCGGTGGCGCCCGACGGCTTGTAGGCCACCACGCGGCCCTTGCCGAAGGCCTCCGCCGCCCGCGCCAGCCGGCGGATCGGCCGGAGCTGGTTGCGCAGGAAGAGAAAGGCGATGAGCGTCATCAGCAGGCCCGTGAAGACCATCAGCACCAGAAGCTGGTGGGGATTGGATGCCGAGACGCGGCTGCGGTCGAAGCCGATCTCCATCGGCCCGAAGGCGGTGGGCAGGGTGAACTCCACCCGGCGGAGATCGTCAAGGCCGATGCCGCGGATCTCGGGAAAGGTCTCGCGCAGCGTGGCGATGACGATCCGTCCCGACAGGTCGTAGAAGACGCGCGAATCCGCCGCCGGCGCCTGTGGGCCTGCGGGAAGCGCCACCTCCATCGCCAGCTCGCCCCCGAGCCGCCCCGCCGCCGCCGCCGCCGCCCCGGCATCGGCGGCATCGGCGACCTCGTGCGCGATCAGCGAAATCTCGTGGGCGATGTTGCGCGTCATCTGCCGCGTCACGCCCTCGAAATGGCGCTGCAGGAAGGCGAGCGACACGACGAGCTGGAGCGTGACGATCGGCACGACGAGGATGAGCGCGGCACGCCCGTATAGGCCGCGGGGCAGGATGCGCTTGATCAGGGCCGAGATCATGGGCCAAACCTAGCGGGCGAGGTTCAGGAGAGAAAGCGCAAGATGGACGCGGCCCCCCGGATCCGCCCCCTGCCCGGCGAGGCCCAGGCGATCGCGCCCGGGCTCAGGGTGGTGCTGGCGCCCAACCCCTCGGCGATGACGCTTCACGGCACGAACAGCTACATCCTCGGCGAAGGCGCGGTGGCGGTGATCGACCCCGGCCCCGACGACCCGGCGCATCTGGCCTGCCTTCTCGCGGCCCTTCGCCCAGGCGAGCGGATCAGCCACATCCTCGTGACCCACGCCCATCTCGACCACGCGCCGCTTGCCAGTCCGCTCGCCCGCCTGACCGGCGCGCCGGTCCTCGCCTTCGGCCCCGCCACCGCGGGCCGTTCGCCCACGATGGAGCGACTGGCCGCCGCGGGCACGCTTGCGGGGGGCGAGGGCATCGACGCGGGCTTTGCCCCGGACATCCTCCTTGCCGACGGCGAGGCCGTCGAGGGGGAGGGCTGGAGGCTCCGCGCGCTCCACACGCCGGGGCATTTCGGCAACCACCTGAGCTTCGTCTGGGGGGACGCGGTCTTTGCCGGCGATCACGTCATGGGATGGGCGAGCTCGCTCGTCTCGCCGCCCGACGGCGACATGGGGGCCTACATGGCCTCGCTCGACCGGCTCGCGTCTGTCGGGGCGCACCGGCTCTATTCCGGCCACGGCGACCCCGTCGCCGACCCGCTCGAGCGGATCGCGGATCTGGTCGCGCACCGCCGGGCCCGCGAGGCCGCGATCCTGTCCGCGCTCGGCCGCGGCCCGGCCGACGCCGCGACGCTGGCGCACGCGATCTACACCGGCACGCCGCCGGCGCTGATGCCCGCCGCGGCCCGCAACGTACTGGCTCATCTCATTGATCTCGCGGAAAGAAGCCTCGCCCGCGCGGAAGGGCCGCTCACCGCCAGGAGCAGGTTCCACCGCGTCTGAGGCCGGGGCGATTTTTCCGCCAAACCCTCTGGACGCCCCCGCCCGGCCTTGCTATACGCGCCCCCGTGTTCCGGCGTAGCTCAGCGGTAGAGCAGTTGACTGTTAATCAATTGGTCGTAGGTTCGATCCCTACCGCCGGAGCCAAA
>JBDHSQ010000106.1:0-11954 GCA_039808285.1 Paracoccaceae bacterium | reverse complement strand
GAGGCGGGTCCGTTCCGCGTGGCCGAGGCGGCGCGCGAGCGCGTCTAGATCGGCACGGCGGCGGGCATTGTCGCGCGCGGCGTCCCGCGCGAGGCGGCCGACGGCGGGCGCGAGGCGGTCGGCCCATGCCCCCAGATGGCGGCGCTCGTTTCCGATGAAACCGGTCAGGAGGCCCGCCTGCACCCGCCCCGCGAGCCGGTTGAAGTCGGCCCGCTTGCGGGTGATCGCGGCCGAGAGGCCGGGGCCGAGCCGGTCGGACCAGAGATCGAGCCGCTGGCGCGCGGGATCGAGGAGCCGCTCCGGCCGGCCGAGCCCGCGCGCGAGGTCGGAAAGCCGCTGGCCGCGCTGGTCGAGCCGCTGGCGGGTGGCGCGGACGAGCCGCGCCCCCTGCTCTCCCGCCCAGGCCAGAAGCTCCATCCTGACCGGCACCGCCATTTCCGCGGCCGCGGTGGGTGTGGGCGCGCGCAGGTCGGCGGCGAAGTCGATCAGCGTGGTGTCGGTCTCGTGGCCGACGGCCGAGATGAGCGGGATCGCGCTTTCCGCCGCGGCGCGCACCACCGCCTCCTCGTTGAAGCCCCAGAGATCCTCGAGCGACCCGCCACCGCGGGCGACGATGATCAGGTCGGGCCGCGGGACGGCACCCCTCGGCGGCAGGGCGTTGAAGCCGCGGATGGCGGCGGCGACCTCGGGGGCGCAGCGCTCCCCCTGGACCGCCACGGGCCAGATCACGACATGGCGGGGGAAGCGGTCGCGCAGGCGATGGAGGATGTCGCGGATCACCGCGCCCGAGGGCGAGGTGACGACGCCGATCACCTCCGGCAGGAACGGCACCGGCTTCTTGCGGGCGGCCTCGAAGAGCCCCTCGGCGGCGAGTGCCGCGCGGCGCTTTTCCAGCATCAGCATCAGGGCACCCATGCCGGCGGGCGCGATCTCGTCGACGATGAGCTGGTATTTCGACTGGCCGGGGAAGGTGGTGAGCCGGCCGGTGGCGATGACCTCCATCCCCTCCTCGGGCTTCACCGCGAGCCGCCCCGCCTGGCCCTTCCAGGCGATGGCGGCGATCACCGCGCGGTCGTCCTTGAGGTCGAAGTAGAGATGCCCCGAGGCGGGGCGCGAGACGCGGCCGATCTCGCCGCGCACCCGGACCCGGCCGAACTCGCCCTCGATCACCCGCTTCACCGCGCCGGAAAGCTCCGAGACGGTGTATTCCGGGGCGTTGCCGCCCTGCCCCGCGCCGCTCTCGTCCTCGAACAGCGCCATCCTCAGTCCCCGCCGTGCCCGTCGATGCCGTCCGGGGTCGGTCCCCGACCCGCGCCGGGCGCGCCCCCTGCCCCGCGGCGGTAGAGCGCATAGGCGGCAAGGATCGCCGCCGCGCCGCCCAGCGCCCAGGGCCAGCCGGCGCCGCCCAGCCCGGCGCCGAGGGCGAGAAGCCCCGCCCCCTCCATGAGCCTGAGCACCGCCGGCGCGCGCCGCCCGCCTGCGTGCCGGCCGACCGTGATCCCGATGTCCGGGCCCATCCGCTTGCCTCCCTTTCGGCCGGACCTTAGAACGCGGACGACGGAAGGCCAAGCGGGGGGCGCCCATGAACATCCTCATTCTCGGCGGCGGCGGGCGCGAGCACGCGCTTGCCTGGGCGGTGAAGCAGAACCCGAAATGCGACCGGCTGATCGTGGCACCCGGCAACGCGGGCATCGCCATGCTGGCCGAATGCGCCGATCTCGACATTCTCGACGGCGCCGCGGTGGTGGGCTTCGCCGAGGCGAATGCGGTCGATTTCGTCATCGTGGGGCCCGAGGCGCCGCTTGCCGCCGGGGTGGCCGATGCGTTGCGCGCCGCCGGCATCCCGACCTTCGGCCCCTCGGCGGCGGCAGCGCGGCTGGAGGCGTCGAAGGGCTTCACCAAGGAGATCTGCGACGCCTGCGGGGCGCCGACCGCGGGCTATGCTCGCTTCACCGACCGCGCCGCGGCGGAGGCCCATGTCCGGGCGCAGGGTGCGCCGATCGTGGTCAAGGCCGACGGGCTCGCCGCCGGCAAGGGCGTGGTGGTGGCGATGACGGAGGCGGAGGCGCTGGCGGCACTCGCCGACATGTTCGGCGGCGGCCTCGGCGCGGCCGGGGCCGAGGTGGTGATCGAGGAGTTCATGGAGGGCGAGGAAGCCTCGCTCTTCGTCCTCTGCGACGGCACCGACGTGCTCCCCGTGGGCAGCGCGCAGGACCACAAGCGCGCGGGCGAGGGCGACACCGGGCCGAACACCGGCGGCATGGGCGCCTATTCCCCCGCCCCGGTGCTGACCGACGCGGTGCTGGCGCAGGCGATGGAGGAGATCGTCAAGCCCACCGTGGCCGAGATGGCGCGGCGCGGCACGCCCTTCCAGGGCGTGCTCTATGCCGGGCTGATGATCCGGGACGGCCGCGCCCGGCTGGTGGAATACAACGTCCGTTTCGGCGACCCGGAGGCGCAGGCGCTGATGATGCGGCTCGGCGCGCAGGCGTTCGACCTGATCCAGGCCTGCGCCGAGGGGCGGCTGGCGGGCCAGCGGGTGAACTGGGCCGACGACCACGCGCTGACGGTGGTGATGGCGGCGGCGGGCTATCCCGGCGCCTATGCGAAAGGCTCGCAGATTCGCGGGCTGGAGGAACTGCCGGAGGATTCCTCCCGCATGGTCTTCCACGCCGGCACCGCCGAACGCGACGGCCGGATCGTCGCCGCCGGCGGCCGGGTGCTGAACGTCACCGCCCGCGGCGCGAGCTTGGCCGAGGCGCGCGAGCGGGCCTACGGCATGGTGGACCGGATCGACTGGCCGGGCGGGTTCTGCCGGCGCGACATCGGCTGGCGGGGGCTTCGATGATCCTGCGCGACAAGCCCGGTGTCTGGGAACTGCTCCTCGCCACGCGCGGCTCGATCATCCTGAAGATCCTGCCGCAGCTCGCCGTGGTGAGCGGCTTCGCGCTCCTCGTCATGCTCGCCGACCGCTACTGGCGGCCGCTCACCCATACCAACATCGCACCCTTCACCGTCTTCGGCATCGCGCTGTCCTTGTTCCTCGGCTTTCGCAACAACGCCGCCTATGACCGCTGGTGGGAGGCGCGGCGGCTCTGGGGCCAGCTCATCGCCGACCTGCGCTCGCTCGGGCGCGAGACCGACCTGTTCCTGGCCTCCCGCGACCGGCGGCAGCGGGTGCTGCGGCTCGCGCTCGCCTTCATGCACCGGCACCGCACCAACCTGCGCCGGATCAGCGACGGCAGGGCGGCCGAGTGGGCGGCGGACCTGCCGGAGGGCGCCCATCCGCCCTGCACCGCGCTGGACGCCATCGGCGTCGAACTGACGCAGGCCGCGCGCGAGGGCACGCTCGACGGCTACGGCCAGCGCGCGCTTGCCCAGCGGCTCGCGGCGATCAGCTATGCGCAGGCCGGATGCGAGCGGCTGGCCAACACGCCGCTGCCTTACGTCTACTCGCTGCTGATCTTCCGGACGGTCTGGCTCTATTGCCTGCTGGTGCCCTTTGGCCTGATCGACACCGCCGGCTGGCTGACGCCGGTCTTCGCCGGGGTCGTGGCCTATGTCTTCTTCGGCCTCGCCGAGGTGACGGAGGAACTCGGCCATCCCTTCGGCGCGACGCCGAACTGCCTGCCCCTCGACGCGATGTGCCGGACGGTGGAGATCTCGCTGGCGCCGCACCTCGGGATCACGCCGCCGGAGCCGGTGAAGCCGGTGGACTTCCTGCTGACCTGACCGGGCCTGCCGCGCCCGGCGGGCAGCGTGCGGCCGCGAGTCAGATCTGCTTTTCGGGCATGAAGACCTTCAGCCCGTCCAGCGCGTCCGTGACCTTGATCTGGCAGGTCAGCCGCGAGCGGACGGGATCGGGCTCGTAGGCGAAGTCGAGCATGTCCTCTTCCATCGCATCCTTCTTCGGAAGTTTCCCGACCCAGGCGGGATCGACATAGACATGGCAGGTCGAGCAGGCGCAGGCGCCGCCGCAGTCGGCCTCGATGCCCGGGATGCCGTTGTCGCGCGCGCCCTCCATCACGGTGAGCCCGCTCGGCACCTCCACGACATGTTCCTTGCCGCCAAATTCCACGTAGGTGATCTTCGCCATCTGTCTCGTCTTTCCGGGTTCTCAGCCGTTCCCGCGCGGACATAGGCGATAATCGGCGCCTTTGCCAGTGCCGTGCCCACTTTCCCGCCGCCCGGAACGTTCTGCGTTCGTTCGAGATGCCAGCCGATGACCACCCGCTTTGCGACGGCCCCCCCTTTGCGACGGGCCCCCTTTGCGACGGGCCTCCCTTTGCGATGGGCCCCCTTCCCCGGGCGCCGGCGAGAGCCGGTCTTTCGTCAGCCGGTTGCGCAGGATCAATGCCTGCCTCCCGCAATCGATGCCATAGCCCGCGGCACCTGCAACGGGAGGTCGGCATGCAGACCAACGCGCTTCCACACTACGACGACAGCGACAACACCACCGGCTGCTGCCCGCGGTTCGATCCCGCGGGATGGGACGGGCAGGATCTGCATTTCAGGGACAAGCCGTTCGTCCGCGCCACGACGAAGAGCGCGATGCACATTCCGTTGAACATGGGCAAGGTCTTCGCCCGGGTGAACGAACATCTGCGGGAAGCCGGCGCCTACGATCCGGGCAACTTCATCGTGCTGAGCCGGGATCTGTCGCCCTGGCAAAGCGAGCACCTCTTCTCGGTCTCGCGTCCGGTGCCGCAGGAGGAAGCCGCGACCCTGAGCGGAACCTACGTCACCCGGGTCTTCGAGGGCCCCTATCGCCATGCGAGGGAATGGCACGCCGAGATGGCGGCACTTGCCCGCGACAGGGGCGCGACGGGCGAAGAGGTCTATTTCTTCTACACCACCTGCCCGACATGCGCGAAGGCCTACGGCCGGAACTACGTCGTCGGCGTGGCGCGCACGGGCTGAGGCAGAAGGGCGCGGCCGGGATGAGGAAGGCGCCCCGAAGGGGGAGGCACCCGCCCCGGCCGACCGGCGGCGCGGGCTGGCGCCGGGCCGGGCGCGCCCCGCAGCCCCCGGATCAGCCCCCGGATCAGCCCCGGGTCAGCCCAGCGTCAGTCCGCGCCCCTCGCCGCGTCGGCGGCGGCGAAATGCGCAAGCTGGTCGCGGCGGGCCCTCTCGAAGGCCGGTCGGCCACAGGCACGGGCGACATAGGCCCGGAGTGCGCCGTGGTTCTCCAGCGCCTCCAACACCGCGGGAACGCGCAGCAGGTCGGCCATCAGGATGTCCGCGGCGGTGAAGCGCCCGGCTGCCAGCCAGTCGCGCGTCGCCAGCACCGCGTCGAGCCGTGCGAGGCGCTGCCTCACCCAGCCGTCGAGCGGATTCTCGGCCGGCTTCGACAGGCCGATGAACCACCAGGGCACGGTGACCATCTCCATCGAGTTCAGCGCGGCGACGATCCACTGGATCGTCTCCGCCCGCCCTTCCGCATCGCGCGGCATCAGCGCCGCGCTCCTTTCGGCCAGGTGCAGCAGGCAGGCGCCGCTCTCGAAGATGCGAAGATCGCCGTCGTCGAGGAAGGGCACCTGCCCGAAGGGCTGGCGGGCGAGGTGGCCGGGCCCGCGCTCCGCGAAGGGTACGGTGGCGACGGCATAGTCCAGCCCCGCCTCCTCCAGCGCCCAGCGCAGCCTGAGGTCGCGGACATGGCCGCGCGGGCCTTCCGGCACCCAGTCGTAGGTCCAGACGGTGATCCCCCCGGCCATGCCGCCCTTCCTCCGCGCGCGCCGCCCCCGCCTACTCCACCGACAGCGCGACGAAGCGCGGGTCGGCGCCGCGGCGGATCAGGAGCAGGAGCGACTTGCGCCCGGCGTCCTTCGCCTCGGTGATCCGCGCCTCGAGGTCGGCGATCGTGGCCACCTTCTGCTGGCCCGCCTCGGTGATCACGTCGCCGCTGCGCAGGCCCTTGTCATAGGCCTCGCCCGCCTGGTCGATGTCGGTGATGACCAGCCCCTGGACATCCGCATCCAGCCCAAGCTCGCCGCGCGTCTCGTCCGTCAGCGCGCCCAGCGTCATGCCGAGAAGCTCCTTGCTCGCCGGCGCGGCCTCGGCACCGGGCGCGGGCGTGCCCGCGACCTCCTCGCCCTCGGCCGTCTCGCGCCGGCCGAGCGTCACCAGCAGCGTCTGGCTCTTGCCCTCGCGCAGAACGACGACGCGCACGGCACGGCCGATGTCGGTATCGGCCACGCGGCGGACAAGCTCGCGGGTGTCCGACACCTCGGCCCCGTCGAAGGCGGTGATTACGTCGCCCGCCTGGAGGCCGCCGTCCTTGGCCGGCCCCTCCGGCACGTCGGTCACGAGCGCGCCCTTCGCCTCGGCGAGGCCCATCGCCTCGGCCACGTCCGGGGTCACGTCCTGGATCCGCACGCCGAGCCAGCCGCGCCGGGTCTCGCCGAATTCCTTGAGCTGGCCGACGACCTTGGCCACGACATTCGAGGCCATCGAGAAGCCGATACCGATCGAGCCGCCGTTGGGACTGAGGATCGCGGTGTTCACGCCGACGACCTGACCGTCCATGTTGAAGAGCGGCCCGCCGGAGTTGCCGCGGTTGATCGCGGCGTCGGTCTGGATGAAATCGTCATAGGTGCCCGACAACTCGCGGTTGCGGGCCGAGACGATCCCGGCGGAGACCGAGAACCCCTGGCCGAGCGGGTTGCCCACCGCCAGAACCCAGTCGCCCACCCGCATCAGGTCGGAATCGCCGAAGCTGACAAAGGGCAGGGGCTTGTCGCCGGTCACCTTCAGCAGCGCGATGTCGGTCTTGGGGTCGGTGCCCACCAGCTTGGCATCGAGCGTGTCGCCCGAGAAGAATTCGACCGAAATCTCGTCGGCGCCCTCGATCACATGGTTGTTGGTGACGATGTAGCCGTCTTCCGAGATCACGAAGCCAGAGCCCAGCGCGTTCGACCGCTGCGGCCCCTGGGGCCCGCCGAAATCCTTGAAGAAATCCTCGAAGGGAGAGCCCTCGGGCACGATCGGCCCGCCGTCCGACGGCGCGGCGACGGTCGTCGTGGTGGTGATGTTCACCACCGCCGGGCTGACCTGCTGGGCAAGGTCGGCGAAGCTTTCGGGCGCCGCCCGGGCGCCGGCCTGTCCGGCCAACCCGAGCGCGAGCGCAAGCCCGAGCGTCGCCGCCCGGAACGCCCCCGTCAGCGCCGCCGTCAGCGCCGCCGCCTCCGGCCGCCCGGCCGGCGCTTCCATCGTGATTGCCTGAGACTGCACGCCAAACTCCCTCTCTTGCCGCCGGCGCGACGCCACGGCCGCCCGGCCCATCCTTCCGGCAGCAATCGCCCCCCACAAGTCAAAGACGTTCCCGCCGCCTCAACTCGCCGTGATCGCCCCCTGGCCCTGCCCGGCGACGATGCGGGCGCCCGCACCCGATGATTGTCTCAGCCCCGAAGGCCCGTCGCAAGCCAAATGAGCGCAAGGCCGAGCGCGAGCGCGCCCAGCCCGAGGTTGCGGCGGGTTTCCACCGGCATCCGGCGGATGAGGTCGAGAAGCTCGTCGATGCGCGAAGGGGCCAGTGCAAGCACCAGCCCCTCGAGCGACAGGACGAGCCCGACGGCAAGCAGGAGAAGCGCGAAGCCCTCCATCGCTCACCGCTGGCCGGGCTCGGCAGGCCCCGTCGACTTCAGATAGTCGAAGAACTCGCTGTCGGGCGAAATGACCATCGTCGAGTTGCCGGCCTTGAGCGAGGCGCGATAGGCCGCGAGCGAGCGGTAGAAGTCGAAGAACTCCGGGTCCGCACCATAGGCCTGGGCGAAGACGGCGTTGCGCTTGGCATCGGCCTCGCCGCGGATGATGTCGGCCTGGCGCTGCGCATCGGAGACAAGCTCGACCTTGGTCCGGTCGGCCTGGGCCCGCACCCGCTGCGCCGCCTCGTTGCCGCGCGCGATCTCGTCGGCCGCCTCGCGTTCGCGTTCGGCCCGCATCCGCGCGAAGGTCGCATCAAGGTTCTGCTCGGGCAGGTCGGTGCGTTTCAGCCGGACGTCGATGATCTCGACGCCGAGCGAGTTGGCCTCGTTGCGCGAGGCGTCGCGGATGCGCCCGGCCAGGCTGGCGCGGTCGGCCGACAGGATTTCCGACGAGGTGACCGAGCCCAGCACCTCGCGCGTCTGGGCGCGCAGGATCGTGTCGATGCGCTGTTCGGCCAGCGTCACCCCCGAGGCGCCGACCGCCTGGCGGAACCTCGACACGTCGATGATGCGGTAGCGCGCGAAGGCGTCCACCACCAGCCGCCGGTCGTCGAGCGGCGTGATCTCCAGCGGTTCGACGTCGAGGCCGAGGATACGGTCGTCATAGCGCACGACCTCCTGGATGATCGGAAGCTTGAAATAGAGCCCCGGATCCTCGCGCACCGCCCTGATCTGGCCGAACTGGAGGACAAGCGCCTTTTCGCGTTCGTCGACGATGAACACCGACGACAGCGCCGCGGCAACGGCGATGACGAGGACGGGAAGGATGAGCGCCGTGCGGTTCATCAGTTGGACCCTCCGGTCGCGGGTTGCCTGACAATCTCGTTGAGCGGCAGGTAGGGCACCACGCCCTGCCCGCCCTTGTCGTCGAGGATCACCTTGTCGACCTGCCCGAGCACTTCCTCCAGCGTCTCGAGGTAGAGCCGCTTGCGCGTGACCTCGGGGGCCTTCTGGTATTCGGCCAGGACCGAGCTGAAGCGGCTCGCCTCGCCCTCGGCCTGGTTCACCACCTGGGCCCGGTAGCCCTCGGCCTCCTCGAGAAGCTGCGCCGCCTGGCCGCGGGCGCCGGCCAGCACGGTGTTGGCATAGGCGTCGGCCTCCTTCTGCAACCGGTCGCGCTGCTGTTCGGCCGACTGCACGTTCTTGAACGCGTCGATCACCTCGCGCGGCGGGTCGGCGCGGTCGAAGTTCACCCGCACGACGTTGAGGCCGCTGTCGTAGCTGTCGAGCGTGGTCTGGATCAGATCCTTCAGCCGCTCGGCGATGATGCCGCGGTCGCGGTTGAGGATCGGGGCAAGCTGCGACTGGGCGATGATCTCGCGCATCGCGGATTCGGCCACGGCCTTGATCGTCAGGTCCGGGTCGCGCAGGTTGAAGAGGTATTTGGTCGGGTCGGAAATGTTCCAGACCACCTGGAAGTCGATGTCGACGATGTTCTCGTCGCCCGTCAGCATCAGCCCGCTGTCCGCGCCGCCGCGGCCGACGCCGATGTCCTCGGTGCGTTCGGGCGTGACCGGGATCACGTTCGCCGTGACCACCGGCCAGGGGGCGAAGTTGAGTCCCGGCTCGCCGATCGAGGAGAACTTGCCAAGGAAAAGCTCGACCGAGCGCTCTTCGGGCTTCACCGTGTAGAACGAGGCGAAGGCCCAGAGCCCCGCCGCGGCGAGGACGCCGAGGCCCACCGTCCCGCGGGTGATCTGCGGCCCCTGCGATCCGCCGCCACCCGCCGGGCCACGCGGCCCGCCGCCGCGCCCGCCCATCAGCACGCGGAGCTGGTCGGCGCCCTTGCGCACGATCTGTTCGACATCCGGAATCTGCGGCCCCTCGCCGGGACGCCGCCCGCCCCGGCCTCCCGGCCGGTCGTTGTCGTCTCCGCCGTCCGATCCGCCCCCGCCCCAGGGGCCCCCGCTGCCAGCCATCCGCTTCCCTTTCCGTTCCTCTCGGTTCCGTGTCTAACTGGTCGTTCCGCGCCGAAAACTCAAGCGCTCCTGACCGGTTTGCGCAAGGTCACCAGTTCCTCGGCCATCACCGGGTGGACGGCGACGGTGCGGTCGAAGTCCTCCTTCGTCGCGCCCATGCCGATGGCGACGGCGGCGAGCTGGATCATCTCGCCCGCCTCGGGTGCCACGATGTGGCAGCCGAGCACCCGGCGCGTGTCCGCCGCCACGACGAGCTTCATCAGCGCCCGGTCCGGCCGTCCGGCAAAGGCCGACCGCATCGGCCGGAACGTCGTCGCATAGACCTCGACCGGCCCCGCCGCGCGCGCGTCCTCCTCGGTCAGGCCAACGGTGCCGAACTCGGGCCGGGTGAAGACGGCCGTGGGCACGAGCCCGTGGTCCACCTTCACCGGCCTCGCGCCGAAGACCGTGTCGGCGAAGGCATGGCCCTCGCGGATGGCGACCGGCGTCAGGTTGATCCGGTCGGTCACGTCGCCCACGGCATAGATCGACGGCACCGCGGTCTGCGACCATTCGTCCACCACCACCTCGCCCCTCTGGCCGAGCTTCACGCCTGCCGCCTCGAGCCCCAGCCCTTCGGTGTTGGGCACCCGCCCAGTCGCATAGACGACCTTGCCGAAGACCGCCTCCTGCCCGTCCGTCGCCACGACGCGGGCCCCCGCCTCGACGGTCCCGACCGACGCCACGTCGCAGCCCGTGCGCAGGTCGATCCCTGCCGCGCGCATGTGCTCGGCGACATGGTCCCGCGCCTCGTTGTCGAAGCCGCGCAGGATTTGCCCGCCGCGGTAGAGCTGCGTCACCTTCACGCCCATTCCGTTCAGGATGCAGGCAAACTCGCAGGCGATGAAGCCGCCGCCGACGATCAGCACCGACCGCGGCAGCGCCGGAAGCCGGAAGATGTCGTTCGATGTCAACACCCGCGCGCGCGCCGCCGCCTCCGGCACGAAGGGCCGCCCGCCGGTGGCGATCAGGATATGCCTGGCGGTGACCGACCGCCCGGTGGCCAGCCGCACGCAATGGGCGTCCTCGACCGTCGCGCGGGCGTCGAAGACCGTCACCCCGGCGGCGGCAAGCCCGCTGCGGTAGACCGCTTCCAGCCGGTCAAGCTCGGCGTCGAGCCTGGAGCGGAACGCCGGCCAGTCGAAGCCGCCGGCGCTGGCGTCCCAGCCATAGGCGCGCGCCTCGGCGAGGCCGTCGCGGAAGGACGAGGCGAAGACCATCAGCTTCTTCGGCACGCAGCCCCGGATGACGCAGGTGCCGCCCATCCGGTCCTGCTCGGCCAGCGCCACCTTCGCGCCGTGCTCGCCCGCCGCGATCCGCGCCGCGCGCACCCCGCCCGAGCCCCCGCCGATGACGAAGAGATCATAGTCGAAGGCCATCCGCCCGCTCCCCGCCCGTTTGCCTGTCCCTCCGCCGGGGTCAGCGCCCGAGGTCGGAGAACACGTTCGTCGTTTCCGCAAGGTCGAGCCGCCCGTGCTCGACCGCGCCCGATGCGATGTCGCGCATCTCGACCCGGCCGTCGCCGTAGCCGATCACGACCCGGTCACAGATATCCACGAAGAGCCCGTTTTCAACCACGCCCGGAACCTGGTTGAGCGCCAGCGCGAGCTGGCGCGCGTTGCCGATGCGCCCTAGGTGCAGGTCGAGGATGCGGTTGCCCTCGTCGGTCGTGTAGGGCCGGTCGCCATCCATCCTCAGCGCCACCTCGCGGCCGAGCACGTCGAGCGCGACCAGCATCTCCTCGACCAGCGCCCTGGTGGTCTGCCAGCCGAAGCCGATGACCTCGACCGGCAGCGGGAAGGCGCCGAGACGGGTGACCTCCTTGCCCGCATCCGCGATCACGACCATCCGGTCCGACGCGGTGGCGACGATCTTTTCCTGCAAGAGCGCGCCGCCGCCGCCCTTGATCAGGTTCAGCTCGGCATCGAACTCGTCGGTCCCGTCGATCGTCAGGTCGAGCCAGCGCGCCTCGTCGAGCGTCACCACCTCGATCCCCTCCGCCCGCGCCAGCGCCGCGGTGCGGCTCGAGGTCGGCACGCCGGTGATCCTCAGCCCCTCCTCGCGCACCCGCTGGCCGAGGCAACGCACCATCCAGGCCGCCGTCGAGCCGGTGCCGAGGCCCACGCGCATCCCGCCCTCGACGAACTCCACGGCCTTCCGCGCCGCCACGTATTTCGCCATCTCGACGGGGGACAGTTCGGCCACGGCTCTCTCCATTGCGCTCACCGGCCCGGTTATAGGCAGGATGCGGCCGCCGCGCGAGGAGAAATCGCGGGGGATGCGCCGGATGGCC
>JBDHSQ010000105.1:0-12026 GCA_039808285.1 Paracoccaceae bacterium | reverse complement strand
CGCACCCTCCGGCTCCGCCGCCGGCGCGTCGGCGGCGGGCGTGGCTTCCAGGCATGCCTCGGCGATCTCTTCGGCGGCCGGCTCGGCGGCGGGAACCGCGGCGGCCGCGGCGGGACCGGCCGGCCAGGACGTCACGGGCTGCGCCAGCGCGCGGGCCTCCTCCTCCTCGGCGGCGAGATCGACGGCAAAGCCGTCCTCGAACGCTTCCTCGAGCTCGGCGTCGATCGTGCGCCCCGTCGCGACCTCGCTGCCGTCGGGCTCGAACTCGCCGCCGATCCCGGCCACCGCAGCCTCGAGCTCGGCGATCGTCTCCTCGATCGAGCCTGTGTCCGCGTCGGCCGTGTCCCCGGCAGCCTCCCAGGTGTCGCCGCCCGCGGTCTCGGTCTCGGCCACGGCGGGCACGGCCTGCCCGGCCTCGAACCGGCCGTCGCCGGTCACGGTCTGGTCAAGCGCATCGCTCCCGCCGGCACCGGCGGTTTCCGGGGCTTCGGCATCGACCTCGGCCGCGCGCGCCTCGGCTCCGGGCGGCGCGGACTCGGGCGGCGCGGACTCGGGCGGCGCGAACTCGGGCGGCGCGGACTCGGGCGCCGCAAGTTCGGAGGCCGCAAGTTCGGGGGCCGCAAGTTCGGGGGCCGCAAGTTCCGGTTCCGCCTCGGCCGGCCCGGGGTCTTCCGCCACGCCGGCCTCGGCCCCGGCCGCAGCGGCCCCGGGAACCCGCAGCGCCTCGGTCAGCACGAACTTGCCCGCCTCGGCGGGGCTGCGCGCCGGCGCGGCCGCGCCCCCGTCGCGGGCACTTTCCCGCTCCGCCCGGTGACGGTTGTCCTCGGACACGAGCCGCCGGATCGAGGACAGCACGTCCTGGATCTCGAGATTCGTCAGGGGGTCAGACATGGGCATTCCTCAACCGCTCGGGCCCAGAGTTTACGGCGCACCGCTGCGGTCGACAACCGACGGCGCGTTCAGTTCCTGCCGATCGCCTGCAAAACCCGGTCGAGGCTCTTGCCCTGCACCGAGGTCGCGGGCGCGTTCTTGACGGCGTTGTAATAGGCCTCCGGGTCGTAGGTCGGAATCCCGAGGTTCAGATGTTCCGCCGTCAGCAGACCCATAGCCGCAAGAAGTGAATAGTTCGCTATCTGGAGATCGGCCTCGGCGCTGATCCGCGCCGCCCGGGCGTCGAGCAGCTCCTGCTCGGCGTTCAGCACGTCGAGCGTGGTGCGGGCACCGAGCTTGGCCTCTTCCTTCACCCCTTCGTAGGCGATTGTCGCGGCCTCGATCTGGCGGTCCGTGGCGCTGATCTGGGCACGGGCCACATCGATGTCGGCCCAGCGGTTGCCCACGTCCTGGGCGACCTGGACGCTGGCCTGGAGGAGCCCGGCTCGCGCCGCATCGCGCCCCGCGATCGCCTTGCGGTGCCCGGCCGCAAGCGCGCCGCCGGAATAGATCGTCTGGCTGAGTTCGATCGCCGCGACGCCGGTGTCGACGCGCCCCTCGGCGTTCTTCGACAGGGCGACGCTACCGGTCAGTTCCGGCATCCGCTGGGCCGCTGCGCGTGAAATCTGCATGTCCGCCACCTTGGCCTGGTGCTGCGCCTGCAGGATCGCCGGATGGCTGCGCAGCGCGATCTCGCGCGCCGCGTCGGGAGACTTGGGCAACGCCGGGGCCCGAGGGGCGACGGCAAGGGGTGCCGGGTAATGGCCGGTGGCCGCGTTGTATGCCTCGCGCGCCGCGGCAAGCTGGCCCTGCGCCGCGGCAAGGCCCGCGCGCGCCGCCGCAAGCCGCGCCTCCGCCTGCGCCACATCGGTGCGCGTCACCTCGCCGACGTCGAACTGGTCCTGGGTGGCGCGAACGAATTCGTTCACGACGCGGACGGAGTTTTCGTTGATGGCGACGTTCTCGACGGCGCTGCGGACGCCGAAATACGCCTGGACGGCCCCGAGCAGCACGCTCTGCTCGACGCCCACAAGCGCCTGGCGCGTGGCCAGGACCGATTCCTTTGCAATGTCGATTCCGATCCGCGAGCGGCCGAAATCGAACAGCATCACCTGCCCCTGAAGGCTCAGCGAGCTGAGAAGCCCGTTGGCCTGCGCCGTATCCGCCAGGTCCACCTCGGCCACCCATTGCAGCACCGGGCGCAGCGCGGCGACGGCCGACGCCACATCCTCGTCCGCCGCGCGCAGGACGGCGCGGTTCTGGTCCAGAAGGTTGGAGTTCCTGTAGGCCGAGATCAGCGCATCGGCCAGCGTTTCCGCCCGTGCGGGCAACGACACGAACAGTCCCGCCGCGCAAAGGGCTGCGGCAAGAAGGCGGCGGGGCGGAACGGCTTTCATCGGCAGTCTTCCTTGTGTCCTCGTCGGATCAGCGTGAGCGGGCCGCGGCCCGCCCGGTCAGAGCACGAAGGCCTTCCGCGCCGCGAACCCCGGCAGGACCGGCGCGGTGGCGTTGAAGGCGAAGCGCCAGGTGACCGTCCCGTCGATCTTGTGGCCGATCCGGCACGCGCCAAGCGCCCCCTCCATGAACAGGCAGCCGATCCGGCCGCCTTCCTTGAGCTGCGCGAGGAGCGCGTCGGGCACTGTCTCGGCCGCGCCCTCGATGACGATGACGTCGTAGGGGCCGTGCCTGGCCGCCCCCTCCGCGAGCGGGCCGGTGACGAGGGCGGCGCTGTCGGCGCCCTCGGCCGACAGCCGCGCCTGCGCCTGTCCGGCCAGCGCCTCGGCCTCCTCGAGCGCCACGACCGCCTCGGCCATCCGCGCGATGACGGCGGCCGAATAGCCAAGCCCGCAGCCGACGTCGAGCACGAGGTCGGTGGGCTGGATATCGAGCGCGTCGAGCATCTTCGCCAGCGTCCGCGCCTCCAGCATCACCCGGCCGGGCGCGATCTCGAGGTTGCCGCCGACATAGGCCGCCTCGCGCTGGCTGCCCGGCACGAAGGCTTCGCGCGGGACCGCGAGCATGGCCTCGATGATCGGGTATTTCGTGACATCGTTGGGGCGAACCTGGGTGTCGACCATCATCGTGCGGCGCGCGGCGAAATCGGTCATCGACTGAACTCTTCGGTCTGGTTTGCGGATGGCGTCCGTCTTGCCACAGAAACCCCCGGGGGGCAACGGGACAACGCGCCGCGCGGGCGGCAGGAACCGCCCCGGGGGGAACGGGTTGCGCCGCGGCGGGGCATGGTATATCTGCGGTCCACCTCCGGCGGGTTGGCGGAGAGGTTACGCAGCGGATTGCAAATCCGTGAAGACCGGTTCGATTCCGGTACCCGCCTCCATACCTCCGTTCATGCCGGCATCTTCCGGGTCGCAGCCTGCTCCCTGCCGGCGGCCTGGACACGGGCATCCGTTCGCGCCCCGGATGCGCGCCGGGACGCCCGCCGCAGGCGGCAGGACGGCGAGGGTGCCCGCGACCCGTGGCCCCGGATGCGGCCGGTGCCGCCCTCGGCCCGCCGGCGCGGGACGCCCGTCGGGCACCCTGCCCGTCAGTATCCGCGTTCGGCGTCCGCCACGGCCTCGCATGTGCCCGTGGCCTGGAACGACCGGATGTTGGCGGCGACGACGGCCGCCCCCGTCGCGGGGTCGATGTAGGAGGCGACATGCGGGGTGACGCGGATCGAGGGGTGACGCCAGAAGGCATGGTCGGGCGGCAACGGCTCGGTGCGGAAGACGTCGAGCGTCGCCCCCGCCAGGTGGCCGGAGTCGAGCGCCTCCAGCAGGTCGTTCTCCACCAGATGCCCGCCCCGGCCGGCATTGACCAGCCGCGCCCCCCTGGGCAGCAGGGCGAAAGTGGCGGCGTTCAGGATGTCGCGCGTCCCGGGGGTGAGCGGCAGGAGGCAGACGAGGATTTCGCTCCGCGCGAGGAAGCCCGGCAGGCCAGCGGGGCCGGCATAGGGCGTCACGCCCTCGACGGCGGCGCCCGAACGGGACCATCCGGCGGTGTCGAACCCGAGCGAGACGAGCGTCCGGGCGCAGGCGCGGGCGATCTGGCCCATCCCCATGATCCCCACCCGGCGCCGGCCCGCCACCGGCGTGACGATCTGCTGCCAGTGTGCCCGCACCTGATTTCTGTCGGTCACCGCGAGATCCCGGTGATGGGCGAGCACATGGAGGGCCACGTATTCGCGCAGGCGCTGGACCATGTCGGGGCCGGTGGTGCGCAGGATCGGCAGGTGCCTGGGCAGGTCGGGGTCGCGCAGGACGTGGTCCACCCCGGCGCCGACCGATACCACCGCCCTGAGGTTGGGAAAGCGCGCGATGCCGCCGGCGGGCGGGGCCCAGACCACTGCGTATTCGACCGCCGCCCGGTCGCCGGGGTCGTCGAAGTCGCGGATTTCGAACTCGGGCAGAAGCCCCGCCAGAAGCGCGATCCAGTCCCGCGTCTCCTCCTCGTCGCCGAGATACACAACGATCGACATGCCGCTTCCCCTTCAGCCCTTCAGCCCCGTCTCGATGCCGGTCCAGAGCGCGCCGTATTCATCGACGGTCACCTGCCAGGCCGCGCCGAGGTCGCGCGCCAGCGCCCGTTCCACCGGCGCCCAGGCGGGCATGATCCAGGGCTTGCCCGCCGCCTTCGCGGCCGCGGCGATGCGGCGGAGGTCGGCGAAATCGGCCTCGGTCCTCGCATAGGCGCCGCGCCCGCGGCTCAGCGACAGGTCGGACGGGCCGACGAAGACGCCGTCGACCGTGGGCAGCGCCAGGATCGCCTCGACATCCTCCAGCGCCTCGGCGCTTTCGATCATCGGCAGGCACAGCGTGGCTGCGTTCTCGCGCATGTAGTAGTCCTGCGTCACCGCGTCATAGCGGGCCGGCCGCGTTCCCGAAAAGCTGCGGCAGCCGCGCGGGGGGTATTTCGCCGCGGCGGTCACCCGGCGGGCATGATCGAGATCGCCGATATGCGGGATGATGACGCCGTGGCAGCCGATGTCGAGCGCCTGCTGGATCGGGATCGTCTCGGGCCCGAGAACCTTGGCATGCACCTCGGCGCCCAGCGCGCGGATCAGGGCCACCAGCTTGTCGGTGGCGTCGAGGCCGAAATAACCGTGCTCGATGTCCAGCACGAACTTCCGGCAGCCAAGGCCGAAGGCGATCTCGACGAGCTGCTGGTGCGGTGTCGACAGCCACACCGCGTGGGGCGAGATTTCAGACACCGGTTCCCTCCGTTCCGTTCTTCTCCAGCATCGCGCGGATGTCGACCAGATCCTGAAGGGTCTCGCCCTTCTCGAGCCGCTCGATCCAGCCGCCCTCCTCCTCCTGGTCCTTCAGCGCGATCTCGGTCAGGGCATCGACCCGCGACGGCGGGATCACCGCGATGCCGCAGTCGTCGGCCAGAACCGCGTCGCCCGGCGTCACCGCGACGCCGCCGATCGACACCGGCACGTTGAACCCGCCGCCGAGGTTCAGGAGCTTGGTGGTGATCGCCGAGGTCCGCCGCGCCCAGGTCGGCACGCCCGCCGCCACGATCGCCGCGGGGTCGGTCACCGCCCCGTCGATGACGACACCGGCCAGGCCGCGGATCTTCGCCACCGCCGCCATGAACCCGCCCCAGCAGGCGTGGGTCCGGTCGCCCGCCCGGTCGATGACCAGCACGTCGCCCGGGCGGACGCGATCCATCGCGTAGTAGAGGAGCGTCGAATCCGCCCCGGCGATCTGGACCGTCACCGCCGCCCCGGCGATGCGGGCACCGCCGGTCAGCGGCCGGATGCCCGGGTCGACGAAGCCGGAATGCAGGTAGTGGCCGAGCGTCGCCGCCTCGACCCTGGCAAGCCGCGCGGCCCGGTCCGGCGCCAGCGGCGCCGGCAGGGGCTCGATGCGATAGATGTCGGTCATCTGGTGTCCCGTCTGTCCCGTTCAGGTGGTGAAGATGTGAAGGTCGCCGTCGTCGTGGCAAAGCCGGGTGGCCTCGCCGATTCCGGGGATGGCGGCGCCGCGGTTCTGCTCGCGCACGACGACGGCTGTGCCGTCGGCCAAGGCGTAGGTCAGGCGCAGGTCGGTGCCGATGAAGTCGATCCCGGTGAGCCGCCCCTCCGGCCCGTCGCCTTCCGGGTCGCGGCGGATGCGCTCGGGGCGCAGGGCAAGGGTGACGGCGGACCCGGCCGGGGCGCCAAGGCCGGCGATGCGGCGGGTCCGGCCGAGCGCCTCGACGAGACCCGCGCCGCCGTCGCGGCCGATGACGCGGCCGGGTATGAGGTTGGTCTCGCCGATGAAGCTGGCGGCGTAGAGGGTTTTCGGCGCATCGTAGAGCCCGGCGGGCGTGTCGAGCTGGATGATCCGGCCGCCCTGCATCAGCGCGATGCGGTCGCTGAGCGTCAGCGCCTCTTCCTGGTCGTGGGTGACGAAGACGAAGGTGATCCCCAGCCGCCGCTGCATCTCCTTCAACTCGTGCTGCATCTCCTTGCGGAGCTTGAGATCGAGCGCCCCCAGCGGCTCGTCGAGCAGAAGCACCGCCGGTTCGTTGACCAGCGCCCGCGCCAGCGCGGCGCGCTGCTGCTGGCCGCCCGAAAGTTGCGCGGGCCTACGGTCGGCAAGGCCGCCCATCTGCACCATGTCGAGCGCGGCCATCGCCCGGTCGCGCTGTTCGGCGCGGGTCAGGCGGCGCACCTTCAGCGGAAAGGCCACGTTGTCCAGAATCGTCATGTGCGGAAACAGCGCATAGCTCTGGAACACGGTATGAACGGGGCGCTGGTAGGCGGGAACCTCCGACACGTCCCGGCCCGAGATCAGGATCTGCCCCTCGCTCGGCATGTCGAACCCTGCGATCAGCCGCAGGGTCGTGGTCTTGCCGCAGCCCGAGGCGCCGAGCATGGTGAAGAATTCCCCCGACCGGATCGTCAGGTCGAGGCGGTCGACCGCCGTCACCGCGCCGAAGCGCTTGGTGACGCCGCGCAGGTCGACGGCCGGGGGGCTGGTTGGCTGGTCTTGCATCGGGAAGCCCTGGTCCTGGGGCGGGCGCGTGGCCACCACGCACCCGCCATCGGAAATCACTGCGCCGCCTTCACCCGGGTCCAGCCGTCCTGGTAGAGCTTCATCGCGTCGCCGAGATCGAGGATGAAGTCGGCATTGGCGATGGTGCTCTCGGCGGGGAACACCGCCGGGTTCTTCGCCAGCGCATCGGGCAGCAGCGCCTTGGATTCCGTCACGACGGTCGCCGTCTGGGTCAGCTCCGTCGTCTTCGCGGCGACTTCGGGGCGCAGGATGTAGGAGAGGAACCTGTAGGCGGCATCCGGGTTCGGCGCGTCGGTGAGGATCGAATACCCGTCGATCCACATCGTGCCGCCCTCCTCGGGCAGGACATAGACGACATCGGGATTGTCCTGGATCGCCTGAAGCACCGAGGAGGACCAGCTTTCCACGATGCAGGCCTCGCCCGAGGACACGAGGTCGGCGAAGTTCGTGCTGTTGTAGCCCGCGAGCATGGGTTTCTGCGCGATCAGCGTCTCGGTGGCCTTCTCGATCTCGGCCGGATCGGTGGTGTTGGCGTCGAAGCCGTTGACCTGCAGGCCGGCGATATAGGCGGCCAGCATGTTGTCGAGCATGTAGACCCGGCCCTTGTATTTCTCGTCGAAGAGCGCTTTCCAGCCAGTGATCGGCGCGTCCACGCAGGTCTTGTTGTAGGCAAGACCCGTGGTCCCCCAGACGTAGGGAATGGAATATTTGTTGCCGGGATCATAGGAGACCTGGGTGAACGACGGGCCGATCTTGTCGTAGGTCTCGATCCGGGAATGGTCGAGTTCCGCGAGCTTTCCGCGGTTGACGAGGATCTGCACCGCGTATTGCGACGGGTTCACCAGGTCATAGCCCGACCCGCCGGCATCGAGCTTGGCGATCAGCGATTCGTTGCTGTCGAAGGTGTCGAAGGTCACCGCGATGCCGGTCTCGGCCTCGAAGTCCTGCAACACCTCGTCGGGCATCTCGCCGGCCCAGCCGAAGATGCGCAGGTCTTCGGCCAGCGCGGGAGCCGCGGCCGCAAGGGCCAGCGTCGAGGCGGCAAGGGCGAAGGTCAGTCTGGTCATGGGTCAACTCCTTGTTGGGCGGTGGATCCGGCGGTTCACCGCCGGTTGGGTTTCAGCATCAGGGGCAGGTAGCGCCCCATCACGAGCAACAGGATGGCGACGTTGGCCACCACCATCAGGGCACCCAACGCATTGATCTCGGGCGTGATGCCCAGCTTCAGCATCGAATAGATGCGCAGCGGCAGGGTGGTGGTGCCGACCCCCGAGGTGAAGGTCGACATCACCAGGTTGTCGAAGGACAGGGTCGCGGAGAGAAGAAAGGCGGTGGCGATCGCCGGCATCAGTTGCGGCAGCGTGACCAGCCGGAAGGTCTGCCATTCGTTCGCGCCGAGGTCGGCGGCCGCGTCCTCGAGCCGGACGTCGAGCGAGGCGGCGGCGGCCCGGACGATGAGCGTCGCGAAGGGGATCGAGACAAGCACATGGCCCACGATCATACTGCCGTAGCCGAGCGGGACGCCGGCGAAGGACATGAAGACCAGAAGCCCTACGCCCAGCACGATCTCGGGCAGGACCAGGGGCGCCGCGAGCGCCGCGCCCAGAAGGTCGCGGCCGGGAAACTCCCGCCGGGTGATGGCCACGGCGGCGAGCGCGCCGATCGCGGTCGACAAGGCGGCGCTGCCCAGCGCGACGACCAGGCTGACATGCAGCGCGCGGGCGATGTTGCGGTTGTGCCAGACCTTCTCGAACCAGCCGAGCGAGAACCCCGTCCACACCACGGTCGACTTGCCGGCGTTGAAGGCGAAGGCGACGAGGATCACGATCGGCACCAGCATGAAGAGATAGGTCAGGAGCGTCACCCAGCCGGAGACGCCGTGGACGAAGACGCGGGTGAACCATCCGGGGCGCGCGCGGGCGGATCTCATCGCATCGCCTCCACCCGGCGCAGCGCGCGCATGTAGAGAAGGATGCCGAGCCCGGCGAAGGCCAGAAGCAGCATCGACACCGCGGCCCCGAGCGGAATGTTGCGGAACTCGAGGAAGAGCTGGACGATCAGGTTGCCGAGGATGATGTCCTTGCCCCCGCCAAGGAGGACGGGAATGGCGAAGACCCCCATCGAGGGCACGAAGACGAAAAGCGCCGCCGCCAGAACCCCCGGCAGCGAAAGGGGCAGCGTGATGCGAAGGAAGGTCTCCGCCGGCCCGGCGCCGAGGTCGGCGCCCGCCTCGATCAGCCGCCGGTCGATCGGCTGGAGCGCGGCATAGACCGGAAACACCGTCAGCGGCAGGAAGGCATAGACCATGCCCACCAGCGTGGCGCCATAGCTGCCGAGCATGCCGACCGGCGCGTCGACCAGCCCGGCCCCGACCAGGCCCCGGTTGATCAGCCCGCCCCGGCCCAGCAGCACGACCCAGGCCGAGATGCGGATCAGGAAGTTGATCCAGAACGGGATCAGGAGGAGCAGAAGCAGCGCCGGCGCGAACCGCCCGGCCTTGAAGGCGATGAAGTAGGCGACCGGATAGCCGATCAGCAGGCAGAGGGCGGTGGTCGAGGCCGCGAGTTCGAACGAATTGACGAAGACGAGGAGATAGACGCCCTGGAAGAGGTCGGCGTAGTTCCGCAGCGTGAACCCCGGCAGCACAGCGCCGTAGGGATCGCGCAGCGCGAAGCTGTAGGCGGCGACGACGCAGAGCGGCACCAGCACGAAGACGCCGAGGAGCAGCACCGAGGGGGCGAGCATCGCGCCGATCTCGATCCGCTGCCGCAACGCCCTGCGCATCAGCCGGCCTGCGGTCTGGTGCCGGACAGGCTGTCGGCCATCACCTGCATCGGGTTGATCGTCAGGTGGCGCGCCATCGCCGCCCGCGCGGCCGCGGCGTCGCGCATCCGGATCGCCGTCAGGACCGACCGGTAGTTGTCGATCTCCTCCTGAACCAGGGTGATCGGAATCCGCGCGACATAGAGGCTGCGCACCGACAGGCCGAACAGGAAGGCCAGATACTGCTGCGCAAAGCGGTTGTCGGAGGCGTCCGCGACGATGCGGTGGAACTCCTCGTCGGCTGCAAGCTGCCAGAGCAGATCGTCCACATGGGCGTCCATCTCCGCCGCCACGCGGGCGAGAAAGGCGTCGAACTTCTCCAGATCGCCGGCGTTGCGCCGTTCGGCGGCAAGGCCGGCGGTGAAGCATTCAAGCTCGCGGCGCAGCTCATAGGCACGGATCATGTCCGCCGGCGTCGCGCTGGCCACGACATAGCCGCGCCGTCCCATCGAGACGACGAGCCCCTCCTGCTCCAGCCGCAGCACGGCCTCGCGCAGCGGCGTCCGGCCAAGCCCGAGATCCTCGGTCAGGCGCCTTTCGTCCAGAACGGCGTTCGGCGGCAGGATCGCCATCATGATCCGGCTGCGCAACTCGCCATAGGCCTCGTCGCTCTTGCGCTTGCTCATGCCGGGCGATCCGTTCGATATACTTTCAATATATTTACGATATACTCGATTCGGCCCGCTGGCAAGCCGGGCCTCACGGTGAGGAGACTGCGATGGCCACGGCGGCGGATCAGTGGAACACCCGCAAACCCTACGTCACGAATCCGCACGGCATGGTGGCTGCCCAGCACATCGCGGCCGCAAGGGCCGGGGCCGAACTGCTCGGCCAGGGGGGCAATGCGGTGGATGCCGCCGTTGCGGCAGCGCTCGCGCTCGGCGCGGTAGAGCCCTGGATGTGCGGGATCGGCGGCAGCGGCTTCATGGTGATCTGGCTGGCGCGGCAAGCCCGTGCCGTCGCCCTCGATTTCCAGGGGGCCCTCGCCCTGGGCGCCGCCGCCGGGGACTATCCCGTCGATCCGGCGCTGCCGGCCACCTCGATGGGGTTTCCCGCCGTCCGCGGCTTCGCCAACACCCAGGGCGCCACCGCCGTGACGGTGCCCGGCGCGGTGGCCGGTTTCGATCACGCACTTCGCCGCTATGGCCGGCGGTCGCTCGGAGAAGTGTTGCAGCCGGCAATCCGGCTGGCCGAGGATGGCATTCCCGCTAGCTGGTTCTGCACGCTGATGATCGCCTCGGAAATGGCGATCCTGCGCCGCGATCCGGTCGCCGCCTCGGTCTTCCTGCCCGACGGGGTGCCGTTGCAGCCCGGCGCGCGGCTGCGGATTCCGGGCCTGGCAGAGACGCTCCGGCGGCTTGCGGAAGCGGGTGCCGAAGGCTTCTACCGGGGCGATCTGGGGCGCGATGTCGTCGCGGACCTGCGGGCCGGGGGAAGCCGGATCGGCCTTGACGACCTCGCCCGCTACGAGGTTCTGGACCATGCCGCGATGGAGGCGCGCCACCGCGGCGTGACGTTGTTCACCCCCGGCGAGCAAAGCGGCGGCCTGCGGCAGCGCGATTTCCTCGCCCATGTCGCCGGGGCGATGCCCGCCCCCGCCGCCCGGCCGGATGCCGGAAGCTGGCTCGTCTATGCCGAGGCGCTCGAGGCCGCCTGGCGCGCGCACCGGCAGCGCAACGGCACCCTGTCCGAGGTCGGAGGCTCCACCTCCTCGCTCTCGGCGGCCGATGCCGAAGGCAACATGGTCGCCCTGACCTACACGCTCCTCGACCACTTCGGCGCCGGAATCGTGCTGCCGCGCACGGGTCTCCTTCTCAACAACGGCGTCAGCTACTTCGACCCCCGCCCCGGCCGCCGCACCTCGCTCACCGGCGGCAAGCGGATCAATTCGTCGAACATGGTGCCGACGGTGGGCGTCCGCGAGGGCGTGGCCGAATTCGCGATCGGCGCCTCGGGCGGCGACCTGATCATGCCCTGCGTGGCGCAGATCGCGGCCTTGTTGCTGGACTTCGCCATGACGCTCGAAGAGGCGATCCACATGCCGCGCCTCGATGCCTCGCATCGCGGCAGCGTGCGGGCCGATCCCAGGCTCGGGCCGGCCGTTCTCGACCGGCTGGCCGCGAGATACACCGTCGAGGTTTCGGGAAACGTGGTGATGCCGAAGCTCTACGCCTGCCCCTCGGGGGTGGCACGCGCGCGCGCCAGTCGCTTCGGTGGCGGCTTCGGCGGCATCAACGACCCCGCGCTTCCTGACGGCGGTGCCGCCGG
>JBDHSQ010000104.1:0-12109 GCA_039808285.1 Paracoccaceae bacterium | reverse complement strand
GCCTCGTCGCCCCAGTGCCAGGTGTCGCCGAAGGCCTCGATCTGTGCGGCCGACCGGTCGCCGGTGGGGGAGCGGAAGAGCACGTTGTAGGAAGCGTTACTGTTGAACGGCGGGTCGAGGTAGATCAGGTCCACGCTCCCGTCCGCGATATGGTCGCGCAGCACGCGAAGGTTGTCGCCGTAGTAGAGGTGATTGGTCATCGGCCCGCCCCGCCTGCCCCGCCCGCCTATCCGAACGCATCCTGGTTGCGCAAACCTTAACGGCTTTGCCGCCGCGGGCAAGCGCCGCCGGGCGACGGAGGGGTTAGCTTTCCCCTGCCGGCCCGCGCGCCCTGTCGGGACGGAAAACCGACGGATGCCCGACGCAGGCCAGACGCAGGTCCGACGGCTGCGGGATGGCCGTTCGCGCCCTCCGGGCCTTAACCCGCCGGTAGGGAATCGCCGCTAGACATGGCCCTGCCCGACCTTCCCCGGGCACACGCGCTCCGTGTTGCAATGCTCCCGCCCCGCCGGTCCTTCCCCCGGCGGGGCATTCCGCCTCACGGCGCCAGCACCGCGCCGGGGTTGAGAATGCCCCTGGGATCAAGGGCCTGCTTGATCGCCCGCATCGCGGCCAGCTTCGCCGGATCGCCGTAGCGGACCAGTTCGCCCGCCTTCAGCCGCCCGATCCCGTGCTCGGCGCTGAACGAGCCTCCCATCTCATGCACGAGGTCATGCACCGCCCGCGTCACCGCCTCCGCCCGGGCCTCGTGACCCGCCCGCCGCTCGCCCGCGGGCGGGAAGACGTTGTAGTGCAGATTGCCGTCCCCGACATGGCCGAACACATTGATCCTGAATGGATAAATCGCCCTCACCGCGGCCTCCGCCCGGGGCAGGAAGGCGGCGATCTCCGACAGCGGCAGCGAAATGTCGTGCGAGGCGACGGCGCCGATCCGGCGGTTCGCCTGGGGGATCGTCTCGCGCACCGCCCAGAGCGCCTCCCGCTGCGCCCCGGTCGCCGCCATGACCGCGTCCGAGACGAGGCCATCCGCCTCGGCCGCCTCATAGATTTCCGCCAGCACCGCCTCGGGCTCCAGCCCCGGCGGCAGGCCAAGCTCCATCAGCACCGACCAGTCCGGCCGCCCGGCGAAGGGCTGGCGGACCTCGGGCATCACCTCGTCGAGAAAGCGCAGGCCCTGCCCGCCGATCAGTTCGAAGGTCGCGGCGGCCCCCCCCGTGCGGTCCTGCACGAGCCCGAGAAGGCTCAGCGCCTCTGCCGGGCCCGGCACCGCGAGCATCGCCGTCGCCCTTGCCGCCGGCCCGGGATGGAGCCGGAGGACCGCGGCGGTGATCACCCCGAGCGTGCCCTCGGAGCCGACGAGAAGGCCGGAGAGGTCATAGCCGGTGTTGTCCTTCCTGAGCCTTTTCAGCCCCTTGTAGACCTCCCCGTCGGCCGTGACCGCCTCCACCCCCAGGCAGAGTGCGCGGGCATTGCCGTAGCGCAACACGGCCGTGCCCCCCGCATTGGTGGAAAGGACGCCACCCACCTGCGCCGATCCCTCGGAGGCGAGGGAGAGCGGCAGCGTCCGCCCCGCCGCCTCCGCCGCCGCCTGCGCCGCGGCGAGCGTCATCCCCGCCTCGGCGATCATCAGCCCCTCCTCCGGCCAGAGGCCGCGGCAGGCCGCCATCCGCTCGAGCGAGAGGATGAGCGGCGCCGGACCTTCGGGCATCACCTGGCCCAGCACGAGCCCGGTTCCGCCGCCGCGCGGCACGATCCCGACCCGCGCCGCGGCACAGGCGCGGACGATCTGCGCCACCTCCTCCACGCTGCGCGGCCGGGCCAGCAGCGCTGCCGGCGTCACACCGCGCCCGCGCGGCTCGTCGAGATAGCGCGCCGCGGCCGGGGCGATCGTGCCCTCCGGCAGGAGCGCCGCGAGACCCGCGGCAAAGTCCGCATCCGCCGGGTTCAGCACCGTCCCCCTCCCCTTCTTCGTTGTCCAAATACTCGCGGGGGTCCGGGGGCGGCGCCCCCGGCGTCCGCCGCCGTCCTGAACCGGCCGGGGTCAGCCGGCGTCGGTCCGGCCCCGGCGGTCGCCGCGCAGGTTGGCATAGAGCACGTGGTTGCGCCAGCGGCCGTTGATCTGGAGGTAGCTCTGCGCCACGCCCTCGTATTTGTAGCCGCATTTCTCCAGCACCCCGCGCGAGGCCGCGTTCTCGGGCAGGCAGGCGCTTTCCAGCCGGCTGATGTCCAGCACGGTGAAGCAGTGGTGGATCACCGCGCGCAGCGCCTCGGCCATGTAGCCCTGGCGGGCATGGGCCTCGCCGATCCAGTAGCCGATCGTCGCCGCCTGCGCCGGGCCGCGGCGGATGTTGTCGACGGTCACCGCGCCGATCAGCACCTGGTCGGTGCGGCGGATCAGGAAGAGCGGCATCGCGGTGCCGCCCGACCAGGCCCGCGCCGCCCAGTAGACCCGGTTCGTAAAGGCCTTTCGCGTCAGGTGATCGGCCGACCAGGTCGGCTCCCAGGGGGTCAGGAAGACGCGGCTCTCCTCCCTCAGCTCCGCCCAGGCGCGGTAGTCGGAATGCATCGGCAGGCGCAGCGTCAGCCGCTCGGTCTCGATGCGGACCTTCCGCCGGCCCGAGAACATCAGGCTGCGAGCCTTTCGCGCAGGCGGGCGAGCGTGGGCGCGTGATCCACCGGTCCATAGAGCGCAAGCGCGGTCGCCGTGCCGCCGACGATGCCGCCGGCGAACCTGAGGACATCAGCGCGGGTGACCGCCTCGATCTCGGCCGCGCTTTCCTCGGCGGTCTGCACCCGGCCCCAGATGGCGATGTGCCGGGCCATCCGCTCGGCCCGGCCGGAGGGGCTTTCGAGCCCCATCAGCAGGCCCGCCTTCATCTGCGCCCGCGCCCGCGCCACCTCGGCCTCGGTCATGTCCGCGGCCGCGCGCTTCATCTCCTCGATCGTGAGGGCCGAAAGATCGCCGATCTCCTCGGCCGAGGTGCCGGCATAGATCGTCAGCATCCCGGTATCGTCGTAGGCGCCGGCCTGGGCATAGATCGAATAGCACAGGCCGCGCTCCTCGCGGATCTTCTGGAAAAGCCGCGAGGACATGCCGCCGCCGAGCGCGGTCGTGTAGACCTGCGCGGTGTGGAAGTCGCGGTCGCGCACGCTCGGCGCCTCGAAGCCCAGCGCGAAATGCACCTGTTCGAGATCCTTCACCTCGCGCCGTTCGCCGCCCTGCCAGCGGGCGGGCGGCAAGGCGCCGCGGCCCACCGGGGAGAGAGAGCCGAAGGCCGCCTCGGCCGCCCTGACGACCGCGTCGTGATCGACCGCGCCCGCGGCCGAGAGGATCATCTGGTCGGGCCCGTAATGTTCGCCGACGAAGCGCGTGAGGTCCATGCGCCCGAATCCCGCCACCCGTTCGGCCGGGCCGAGGATGGTGCGGCCGAGCGGCTGATCGGGGAAGGCCGCCTCCTGGAGCCAGTCGAAGATGATGTCGTCCGGGGTGTCGAGCGCCTGGCCGATCTCCTGGAGGATCACATGGCGTTCGGTCTCGATCTCCTTGAGATCGAACACCGGATTGAGCACGATGTCCGAGATGACGTCGAGCGCGAGCGGCACGTCGGGTTCCAGCACCCGGGCGTAATAGGCGGTCATCTCGCGCGAGGTATAGGCGTTGATGTAGCCGCCGACATCCTCGATCTCCTCGGCGATGCGGGCGGCGCTGCGCCGCCTGGTGCCCTTGAACGCCATGTGTTCGAGGAAATGCGCGATGCCGTTCTGCTCGGGCTGCTCGTGCCGTCCGCCCGCGGTCAGCCAGACCCCCACCGCCGCCGAGGCGAGCCCGTCCATCCGCTCGGTCACGATGCGCAAGCCGTTGGGTAGTGTCGTCAGATGAACCGTCACCGCCTGCGCCTTTCCTTGATCAGCGCCTCGATCGCCGCGAGGTCGTTCGGCACCGATGTAACACGTTCGGGGCGCGAGAAAAGGTCGGCCATGCGATCCGGCAGCGGCGGCCGCACGCCCGTCGCGCGTTCCACCGCATCGGGAAACTTCGCCGGGTGGGCGGTGGCGAGCGTCACCATCGGCACCGAAGGGTCGCGCCGCCGCTCCGCCACGGCCACGCCCACGGCAGAATGCGGGCAGAGAAGCTCTCCGGTCGCGCGGCGGGTTCTGGCGATGGTGGCAAGCGTCTCGTCCTCCGACACCCGGCCCGAGGCAAAGGCAGCCCGCAGCGCCTCGAGCGCGCCCTGGCTGATGCTGAAGCCGCCCCCGCCCTTCAACTCCTCCATGAGCTGGGCCACCGCGCGGCCGTCGCGCCTGTAGGCGTCGTGGAGCGCGCGCTCGAAGTTCGAAGAGACCTGGATGTCCATCGACGGCGAGATCGAGGGCTTCACCCCGTCGGTCTCGTAGCGGCCCGTCGTCAGGCAGCGGTGCAGGATGTCGTTCTGGTTGGTGGCGATCACCAGCCGGTCGACGGGCAGGCCCATCCCGCGGGCGACGGAGCCGGCATAGATGTCGCCGAAATTGCCGGTGGGCACGGTGAAGCTGACCGGGCGGTGCGGCGCGCCGAGCGAAACGGCGGCGGTGAAGTAGTAGACGACCTGCGCCAGCACCCGCGCCCAGTTGATCGAGTTGACGCCGGCAAGGCCCACCGCATCGCGGAAGGCGAAGTCGTTGAACATGTCCTTGAGCCGGGCCTGGCAGTCATCGAAATCGCCCTTGAGCGCAAGGGCGTGGACGTTCGCCTCGTCGGGCGTGGTCATCTGCCGGCGCTGCACGTCCGAGACCCGGCCTTCGGGGAAGAGGATGAAGACATCGACGTTGTGAAGCCCGCGGAACGCCTCGATCGCGGCAGAGCCGGTGTCGCCGCTGGTCGCGCCGACGATGGTGATCCGCCGCCCCTCGCGCGCCAGCGCGATCTGGAAGAGCTGGCCGATGAGCTGCATCGCGAAGTCCTTGAACGCGAGCGTCGGCCCGTGGAACAGCTCCAGGAGGAAGTGGTTGGGCGCAAGCTGCACCAGGGGCGCCCGCGCGGGATGGCCGAAGCCGCGGTAGGCCGCCTCGATCGCGGCGCGGAACTCGGCCTCGGTGAAGGCGTCGCCGATGAAGGGCCGCATCACCCGGAAGGCGGTCTCCTCGTAGCCGAGGCCGGAAAGTGCCGCGATCTCGTCCCGGCCCAGCGCCGGCACCGTCTCGGGCACATAGAGCCCGCCGTCGCGGGCAAGGCCCGTCAGCATCGCCTCGCCGAAGCCGAGGACCGGGGCCGCGCCCCGCGTCGAGACATAGCGCATGGATCGTCCTTCAGTTCCCACGCCGCCTGATACGCCACAGAAAGAAGACTGTCATCCCCGCCCAGACCGCGGCGAGGGAAAACCAGGTGATCGCATAGTTGAGGTGGTCGTTCGCAATGGCCGAGGCGTCGACCGGCACCGGAACGACGCCCTGCGCGTCGCCCGTCACCTCGCGCGCCACGACCATCACCGGCTCGGTCCCAAGCGCCGCGGCCAGCGCCGGCACATCGCGCGCGAACCAGATCTGCGCGGCCGGGTCGGGCGGCGGGGTGAAGGCGTCGGCCTCCTCCGGCCAGTGGAGATTGCCGGTGACAGTGAGGGCAACGGGGGGTCGCGGGCCGCCGCGCCCCGCTTCGGCGACGAAACCGCGGTCGAGAAGGATCGGGCGGCCGGCGTCGGTTTCGAAGGCCGAGATCACCTCGAACCCGGCCCCCTCGCCCTTGCGGCCCGACAGCACCAGCGCCTCGCGCCCGGTGGTGCGCCCCGCGACGGTGACGGGGCGGTAGAGATCGCGCCCGCGATCGGGGGCGGGAAGCGCATCGAGCGGCACCGGCGGGGCTGCGATCTGCGCCTCGATCGCGGCGAGGATCGCCTCCTTCCAGTGCAGCCGGCGGACCTGCCAGAGGCCGAGCGACAGGAGCATTGCAACGCCCCCCGCGCCCGTCACCAGAAGGAAGAGAAACCGCCGCATGAGCCCCTCGGGGACAGGTGCGGGAGGCCCCGCCCCCGCCGGTTCGGTCAGGCGCTGCCCCAGATATAGATCGAGGCGAAGAGGAACAGCCAGACCACGTCGACGAAGTGCCAGTACCAGGCGGCGGCTTCGAAGCCGACATGCTGCTGCGGCGTGAAATCGCCTTTCATCGCCCGGATCATGCAGACCAGAAGGAAGATCGTCCCGATGATCACATGGAAGCCGTGGAAGCCGGTCGCCATGAAGAAAGCCGACGGATAGATGCCGTCGGTGAAGCCGAAGGCGGCGTGGCTGTATTCAAAGGCCTGGAAGAGGGTGAAGAGCACGCCCAGCGCCGCGCCCAGCGCCAGGCCGTTGACCAGATCCTTGCGGTTGTTCTCGTGCACCAGCGCATGGTGCGCCCAGGTGACCGCCGCGCCCGAGCACAGCAGGATCAGCGTGTTGATCAGCGGCAGGTGCCAGGGATCGAAGGTCTGGATGCCCTCGGGCGGCCAGACGCCGTCCTTCAGCGGGCTCTCCGGCCCCATCGGATAGAGCGCGTGCTTGAAGAAGGTCCAGAACCAGGCCGAGAAGAACATCACCTCGGACATGATGAAGAGGATGAAGCCGTAGCGCAGGCCGATGCGGACCACGGGCGTATGATCGCCGGTGTTGCCTTCGTTCACGACATCCGACCACCAGCCATACATGACGTAGAGCACCAGCGCGAGGCCCGCGAAGAAGACATAGGGCGTGATCGAGTGCATCCACAGGACGGCGCCGAACAGCATGGTGAATCCGCCGAGGGCGCCGAGAAGCGGCCAGATCGATGGCCTGAGGATGTGGTAGTCGTGGTTTTTCGCGTGCGCCATGTCGGTTTCCCTCATTGGGCCTCAGTTGTAGCTGGCCGCCGCCGCGGGCGAAAGGCTCGCCTGCTCTTTCGGCAGTTCGGTCTGGTAGAAGGTGTAGCTGAGCGTGATGTTGCGGATGCGGCCGGCATCGGGGTCGTCGAGCAACTGCGGATCGACGAAGAAGACCACCGGCATTTCCACCCGCTCGCCGGGTTTCAGCACCTGTTCGCTGAAGCAGAAGCATTGGATCTTGGTGAAGTAGTAGCCGGCAAGGTCGGGGGCGACGTTGTAGGCGGCAGTCCCCGCAACGGCCTTGTCGGTGGGGTTGTAGGCTTCGTAGAAGGCCAGCCCGGTTTCACCGATCCTGAGCTTCATCTCGTTTTGCAGCGGGCGGAATTCCCACGGCATCGCCGGGTCGGTGTTGGCGTCGAACCGCACCGTCACCCATTCGTCCACGATCTTCGTATCGTTCTGGGCCCGCACGCCCGGCGTGCCGCCGTAGCCGGTGACGCGGCAGAACCACGAATAGAACGGCACCGCCGCCCAGGCGGCCGCGCCCATCGTGAGGACGACGCCCACGAGCATCGCCGCGGTCCGGCCGTTGCCCTGAAGCTGCCTCATGGCCTGGCCTCCGCGGCGGGCAGCTTGCCTTCGCGGAGGTGCGATATCTTCACGATCGAAAGGCCGAAGATGAGCGCAGCGAAGGCGCCAAGGACAAGGCCGAGGCCGAGGTTGCGGCTGCGGCGGCGGGCGTGAAGCTCGTGTTCCGGATGGATCGGCATCACCAGCCCCCCAGTCCGAAGGCCGTCAGGCTGCGCTCCACCAGAAGCGCGCCGAAATGCAGGAAGAGATAGGCCAGCGAGAAGCGGAAGAAGGCCTTTTCGGTCCTGTATCTGTCGGCCTCGGCCGCGGCCTCGCCGCGCCGCGCGAGGCGCCATGCCCCGCGAATGAAAAGCGCGTTGAGGACGATCGCCGCCGCCAGCACCACCGGCCCGCCGACGGACGACAGCGCCAGCGCGACCGCAAAGGGGGCGAGCAGGACGGTATAGACGAGGATATGCCTGCGCGTCGCGGCGCGGCCGTGCGTGACGGTCAGCATCGGCACGCCGGCCTTCGAATAGTCGTCCTTCATGAAAAGCGCGAGCGCCCAGAAATGCGGCGGCGTCCACATGAAGATCAGCGCGAACATCAAGAGGCTTTCCATGCTGACGCCGCCGGTGGCCACCGCCCAGCCGATCATCGGCGGAAAGGCCCCGGCGGCGCCGCCGATGACGATGTTCTGCGGCGTCGAGCGCTTCAGCCAGATCGTGTAGACGACGGCGTAGAAGAAGATGGTGAAGGCGAGGAACCCGGCCGCGAACCAGTTGGCCGCGAGGCCGAGCATCACGCAGGAAAGGACGGAAAGCGCCACCCCGAGCGCGAGCGCGTCGCCCTCGGCCACCCGTCCCGCCGGGATCGGACGCGAGGCGGTGCGGCGCATCACCCGGTCGATGTCGGCGTCATACCACATGTTGAGCGCACCCGACGCGCCGCCGCCAAGCGCGATGAACAGGATGGCGGTGAAGGCGACGAAGGGGTGCACCGGCACCGGCGCGACGATGAGCCCGACCATCGCGGTGAACACGACGAGCGACATCACGCGCGGCTTCAGCAGTTGCACGTAGTCGCCGAAGCCGGCTTCCCCCCCGGCGTGCCCGCTGTGGTCGATGGCGCTCAGCTCGCTCATGTCTCGGGTCCTCCTTCCGGCGCGGCGGGGCCGGGCTCCGCCGCCTGGCCTCAGTCGGCCGACGCGACCCTGACCGGGGCCGAGGTGCCGAGACCCGCCGTCCTGGTGCGCGCGACCCAGTCGTCATAGACCTCCTGGCTGACGACCTTGACGGTGATCGGCATGTAGGCGTGGTCCTTGCCGCAGAGCTCCGAGCACTGGCCGAAGTAGACACCCTCGCGCTCGGCCTTGAACCAGAGCTGGGCGATGCGGCCCGGCACGCCGTCCTGCTTCACGGCAAAGGCCGGAACGGTCCAGGAATGGATCACGTCGGCGCCGGTCACCTGGACGACGATGGTCTTGTTCACCGGAACGACCACGGCGTTGTCGGTGGCCAGGAGATATTCGTCGGGCGCGTAGCCGGCAGCCTCGAGCTGGTCGCGGCCCAGAAGGAACGAATCGAAGGCGATCCCCTGGTCGGGGTATTCATAGGACCAGAACCACTGGTTGCCCGTCGCCTTGATGACCACGTCACCCGCCGGAATCTCCTGTTGCTTGAAGAGCGTCGGCAGCGAGAACGAGCCGAGCACGACGAGAATCAGGATCGGGATCAGCGTCCAGGTGATTTCGAGGGGGCTGTTGTGGCTGAATTTCGCCGGCGTCGGGTTGGCGCGGCTGTTGAACCGCAGGATCACGACGATGAGCAGTACCGTCACCAGCGCGACGACCGCGATGCAGAGATAGAGGAGCATGTGGTCGAGCCACTGCTGGTCGCGGGCCAGTTCGGTCGCGGGCGGCTGGAAGCCGATGCCTTCGGCGTGCGGTTTGCCCACGGCTTCCAGCCCGGCGATCCCGTCCTGCGCCCGGGCGGAAGCGGCGATGAGGCTTGAGGTGAGAGCGGCCCCGAGGCCGGAAAGGAAGGTCGCAAAACGCATATCGTGTTCCCGTTCGTGCCGCGGCTTCTTCGCACCGCTTTCAGCCCGCCCGGCCCCGAAACCCGTTCCAGGGCGGCCGGTTGTATCCGGGTTCCGTAAAATCATATTAGAGGCTGTGCGACAAGCGAAACCCTGCGACACGGGGACGCTTTTTGACTTAGATCAAGGACGAAAGGGCGACGATGATGACGGACGCGCGGTTTTCCCCGTTCGAGACGCTGATCGACCCCGACCGGGCGCTGGCGATTCTGCGCGAGGCGGTGGCGGGGGCCGACGACGGCGAGCTTTTCCTTGAACGCCGCCGCTCCGAGGCGCTGGTCTTCGACGACGGGCGGCTCAGGAATGCGAGCTATGACGCCTCGGAGGGCTTCGGACTCCGCGCGATCCGCGGCGAGGTCGCGGGCTATGCCCATGCGACCGAAATCTCCGAGGCCGCGCTGCGCCGGGCGGCGGAAACCGCGCGGCTCGCCGTGGGCGCGGGCGGCGGCACGATGGCGCCCCCGCCGCCGGGCACCAACCTGATGCTCTACGCCGACGCCGACCCGATGGCGGATGCGGCCTTCGGCGTGAAGGTCGAGACCCTGCGCGAGATCGACGCCTACGCCCGCGCGCTTGATCCGCGGGTGGTGCAGGTCTCCGCCACCATCGCCGCATCGTTGCAGGAGGTCTTCATCCTGCGCCCCGAGGGCGGCCTCGTCTCCGACATCCGGCCGATGGCGCGGCTCAACGTCTCGGTCATCGTCGAGGAGAACGGGCGGCGCGAAACCGGCGGCTCCGGCGGCGGCGGCCGGGCGGGGCTCGCCGCGCTGATGACGCCGGAGCACTGGCAGGTGACGGCGCGCGAGGCGCTCAGGATCGCGCTCGTCAACCTGCGCGCGGTGGCCGCGCCCGCGGGGGTGATGGACGTGGCGCTGGGGGCCGGCTGGCCCGGCATCCTGCTGCACGAGGCGGTGGGCCACGGGCTCGAGGGCGACTTCAACCGCAAGAAGACCTCGGCCTTCGCCGGGCTGATGGGGAGCCGGGTCGCGGCCAGGGGCGTGACCGTGCTCGACGACGGCACCATCCCCGGCCGGCGCGGCTCGCTCACCGTCGACGACGAGGGCACGCCCTCGGGGAAGAACGTGCTGATCGAGGACGGCATCCTCACCGGCTTCATGCAGGACCGGCAGAACGCCCGGCTGATGGGCGTGGCCCCCACCGGCAACGGCCGGCGCGAGAGCTTCGCCCATGCGCCGATGCCGCGGATGACCAACACCTACATGCTGGGCGGCGACGCCGACCCGGCCGAGGTGGTGGCCGGGGTGAAGGACGGCATCTATGCCGTGGGCTTCGGCGGCGGCCAGGTCGACATCACCAACGGCAAGTTCGTCTTCTCCTGCACCGAGGCCTACCGGGTGAAGGACGGCAAGGTGGGCGAGCCGGTGAAGGGTGCCACGCTGATCGGCGACGGGGCGACGGCGCTCAGGAACATCCGCGCCATCGGCAACGACATGGCGCTCGACCCCGGCATCGGCAACTGCGGCAAGGCCGGGCAATGGGTGCCGGTGGGCGTCGGCCAGCCGACGCTGCTGATCGGCGGGCTGACGGTGGGCGGTTCGGCGGCGTGAGGGGGGGCGATTGACCGGTTCTGCGGGAACAGACTGTTCACACGGAAAACCCGCCGCCGGGCCTTGGTGGAAGCGCGAATCGTAACCTTTGATTAACCTTAAGGTTGCATGGTGGCCCTGCGAATGAGGCGAAGGCACGAGGGATCAAGGTTTGTTTTCTTACCCCACCCCCTTCACCCCACCCACCACGGAAGATGACAGACTGTCGTGGCTCCGCCTCATTCGCTCCCGCCGGGTCGGGGTGGTGACCTTCTGGCGACTTCTCGAAGAATATGGCTCCGCCCGCGCCGCCCTTCTGGCGCTGCCCGAGGTCGCGAAGGCCGCGGGCGTCGAGGGCTACGAGCCCTGCCCCGAAGGCGTCGTCCTTGCCGAACGCAAGGCGGGCCGGGCCGCCGGGGCGCGGCTCGTCTGCCGCGGCGAGCCGGGCTATCCGCCGGCGCTCGCCGATCTGGCCGATGCGCCCCCCGTGCTCTGGGCGCTGGGCGATCCCGCCGTGGCCGCGCGCCCGATGGTGGCACTCGTCGGTGCCCGCAATGCTTCCTCGCTGGGCACGCGCACGGCGCGCAAACTCGCCGAAGGGCTCGGCCAGGCGGGTTATACCATCGTCTCCGGCCTTGCCCGCGGCATCGACGCCGCCGCCCATCTCGCCGCCCTTCCCACGGGAACGGTCGCCGTCATGGCGGGCGGCATCGACGTCGTCTATCCGGCCGAGAACGCCGGGCTCGCCCGCGAGATCGCCGCCAGGGGCCTCTGCCTCAGCGAACAGCCCCCGGGGCTGGAGCCGCTCGCCCGGCATTTTCCGCTGCGCAACCGCATCGTCTCGGGCCTTTCGGCCGCGGTCGTGGTGGTGGAGGCGGCGGCGCGCTCGGGCAGCCTGATCACCGCCAAGGCCGCGCTCGACCAGGGGCGCGAGGTGCTGGCGGTGCCGGGCCACCCGTTCGACGGCCGGGCCTCGGGCTGCAACCTTCTCATCCGCGACGGCGCCGCGCTGGTGCGCGGGGTGGAGGACGTGCTGGAGGCGCTGGCGGCCAGGGCGGCCCCGGCGCTCGCGGCCGCGCCGGCCCG
>JBDHSQ010000103.1:0-12145 GCA_039808285.1 Paracoccaceae bacterium | reverse complement strand
GTCCGGACACCGGCACGGCCGCAGGTTCCGGCAGGGCCGCAGGTTCGGGCACGGCCGCAGGTTCCGGCAGGGCCGCAGGTTCGGGCGCGGCCGCAGGTGCGGGCGGGGCCGCAGGTGCGGGCGCGGCCGGGGCCGCGCGCTCCGGTGCGGGCGCGGCCAGAGGTTTCGCGGAATTCTCGGCGGCCTGATGCGGCTCGGGCCGCGCCGGAGGGGGCATCGCGTGTCCGGCCTGCGGCACACCGTCCTCGGCGCCCTGCCAACAGAAGGCCCAGGCGAGGAAGATGCCCAGAAGCACGCAGACGACCGCACCCAGCACGAGCGCCTTGAGAACGCCGAAGTGGGCGAGGACGAGCAGCATGAGCGCAACCAGCGCCCCGCCCGCCAGGGCGGCGAGCCAGGCTTTGCGCCGGCAGTCCCGTGTTGCTGTCTCGGCCATCGCCGTCATCCCCGCCCGTCAGGCCTCAGCCCGCCCGCCCTTCTTCACGCTTCTGGAATGCTCGGTCTCGCCGCCGGCGGCAAGGATCCTTGCCTGCTCGATCCAGCGCTCCCGGCTCGCCCGGCCCTTGAAGCCCTCGAGATTGTCGTCGACCCAGGCAAGCTCGGCATCGGTCCAGTTGGCGATCTGGTCGAAATGGAAGAACCCGAGCCGGTGCAGGATCGCCTCGATCTTCGGCCCCACGCCCCTGATCTCCTTCAGGTCGTCCGCGGCGCCCTTGCGCGGCGCCTTGAGCGCGCGCGGCTTCTTCGCCTTGGCCCCGGTTCCGACGTCCGTCGCCGCTGCGGGCGCCACCGCTGCGGGCTTGCCCTTCGAGGTCGCGGGGGCTTCCTGCACCGTCACGCCCGTCGCGTCGATCGCAATCCCCCTGGCGGGTTTCGGCTCCACCGGCCGGCCCTTCGCCGGGGTCGCCGGCGCCGGCTTGCCGCGCCAGGGGGTCAGCAGCGGCACCTCGGTCCCGTCGATGCGCTTCGCGGTGTCCTTCAGGTCCACCGCCCGCTGGACCGAGGCGTTGTATTGCGTCCGCCCGCTCTCGAACTCCTTGAGGCTGGTGAGCCCCGCGGCCGGTTCGGAGGCGTAGCGCCCCGCCTGCGGCCCCGGCACCGGCACCCGGCCGGCCGCCAGCCCGTCGAGAATCTCCGAGAGCCGCGCCGGCGTCAGATCCTCGTAGTAGTCCTTGCCGATCTGCGCCATCGGCGCGTTGGCGCAGGCGCCGAGGCATTCGACCTCTTCCCAGGAAAACTTGCCGTCGGCCGACAGCACATGCGGCTCCGCCGCGATCCGTTCCTTGCAGACCGCGATCAGCCCGCCCGCCCCGCAGATCATGCAGGACGTGGTGCCGCAGATCTGGATATGGGCAACCGAACCAACGGGTTGCAACTGGAACATGAAGTAGAAGGTGGCGACTTCCAGCGCCCGGATATAGGGCATCCCCAGCATGTCGGCGACATGTTCGATGGCGGCGCGGGTCAGCCAGCCCTCCTGCTCCTGCGCGCGCCAGAGAAGCGGGATGATCGCGCTGGCCTGCCGGCCCTCGGGGTATTTGGTCATCTGCCCCTCTGCCCAGGCGAGGTTCGCGGGCGTGAAGGCGAAGGCGGCGGGCTGTTCGGGATGAAGGCGGCGGAGCATCAGCGGTCAACCTCTCCGAAAACGATGTCCATCGTGCCGATGATCGCGGCCACATCGGCGAGAAGGTGGCCCTTGGCCATCCAGTCGATGGATTGCAGGTGCAGGAAGCCCGGCGCGCGCAGCTTGGCGCGGTAGGGCCGGTTGGTGCCGTCGGCCTTGAGGTAGACGCCGAATTCGCCCTTCGGCGCCTCGACCGCGGCATAGACCTCTCCCGCCGGGACGTGGAAGCCCTCGGTATAGAGCTTGAAGTGGTGGATCAGCGCCTCCATCGAGGTCTTCATCTCGCCCCGCTTCGGCGGGGTGATCTTGCCGCGGGCCAGCACGTCGCCCTGCCCGTCCGGCGCGCGCAGCTTGGCGATCGCCTGCCGGATGATCGCGGTCGACTGACGCATCTCCTCCATCCGGACGAGGTAGCGATCATAGCAGTCGCCGTTCTTGCCGACCGGTATCTGGAAGTCGAACTCGTCATAGCATTCGTAGGGTTGCGACCGGCGCAGATCCCAAGCCATGCCCGAGCCGCGCACCATCACGCCGGAATAGCCCCAGCGCAGCGCATCCTCCTCGGTCACCACGCCGATGTCGGCGTTGCGTTGCTTGAAGATGCGGTTCTCGGTCAGCAGAACGTCGAGATCGTCGATCACCTTCGGGAAGGCGTCGGCCCAGGCCTCGATGTCGTCGAGAAGCGCTGCCGGCAGGTCCTGGTGCACCCCGCCGGGGCGGAAATAGGCGGCGTGGAGCCGGGCCCCGCAGGCGCGCTCGTAGAAGACCATGAGCTTCTCGCGCTCCTCGAAGCCCCACAGGGGCGGCGTCAGCGCGCCCACGTCCATCGCCTGCGTGGTGACGTTGAGAAGGTGGTTCAGCACCCGCCCGATCTCGGAGTAGAGCACCCGGATCAGCGAGGCGCGGCGCGGCACCTTCACCCCCGTCAGCCGCTCGATCGCCAGGCACCAGGCATGTTCCTGGTTCATCGGCGCGACATAGTCGAGCCGGTCGAGATAGGGCAGGTTCTGGAGATAGGTGCGGCTCTCCATCAACTTCTCGGTGCCGCGGTGGAGCAGGCCGATATGCGGATCGCAGCGTTCCACCACCTCGCCGTCAAGCTCCAGCACAAGGCGCAGGACGCCATGAGCCGCAGGGTGTTGCGGGCCGAAGTTGATGTTGAAGTTGCGAATCTTCTGTTCGCCGGTCAGCGCGTCGTCGAAAGTGCCGTCCATCGTCTCAGACCCCTGCCCTGTTCGCGTCCCAGGCGGGCGGCAGCCGCCCCATCCGGTCCGCGACGCATTCGTATTGCGGGCGCAGGAACTCCGCCGCCCGCCTCCGCTGATCCGGCCGCATGGCGGCCGCCTCGCCGGCGTGGACCCGCGTCGCAGGGTCGCCGGGGATATGGTCGATGCCGAGGAAGGCGCAGAGCCGCGCGAGCGCGTCGCCCTCGAACAGATCCTCGCAGGTGCAGACGAAGGTCCGCGCCGGATCGACCGCGACGGCAAGCTTTTCCAGCACCGACCGGTAGTCGCCGCGCAGCGCGATGTGATCCTCCGCCCCCGCGAGCACCCGGTCGAGAAGATGCTGCGCGGCGGCGGCGAAATCCCCCTGGCCGCCACGCCGCTTCGCGACCATGCGGACATGGCTCCAGAGCCGGTCGACCGGGTCGCGCATGAGGTAGACGAAGCGCACGTCGGCCCGGAGCCGCGCCATGTGGGCAAGCCGTTCGGCCGGCAGGAGCCCGTAGGCCGGGGTGATGTCGCCCGCCACCCGTTCGTCCTCGCGCGCACCTTCGACGAAATCGAGGTAGCCCGCCTCGTCGTGCCGCTTCAGCACGCGCCGGTAGTGCCGCAGTTCCGCAAGCCGGAACACCCGTTCGTCACCCGGCGCGCCCGGCGCCGCCGCGATCTGGGCCGCCAGCGCCTCGCCCTTGCAGTCGAGATCGCGCAGATACCAGCCGCGGGCGTCGCGGTCCGCGGCGGTGTCGAAGAAATGCAGCTCCTTGATGCTGCGGAGCGCGCAGTCGGGATGGCCGGCGAGATAGCGGTGGAGCCACGATGTCCCCGCCTTTGTCGCGCCGATCCCGAACAGGAGCACGGGATCCGACATCAGCCCCTGGCCCCCGGTTTCTCGTCACCCGGCAGGATGTAGTGCGCGCCTTCCCAGGGGCTCATGAAGTCGAACTGACGATAGTCCTGCACGAGCTTGACCGGCTCGTAGACGACCCGTTTCAGCGCCTCGTCATAGCGGACCTCGGTGTAGCCCGTGGTCGGGAAGTCCTTGCGCAGCGGATGGCCGCGGAAGCCGTAGTCGGTGAGGATGCGGCGCAGGTCCGGGTGGCCGGAGAAGAGGATCCCGAACATGTCGTAGACCTCGCGCTCGAACCAGTTGGCGGCGGGGTGGACCTCGACGATCGAGGGCACCATCTCGTCGGGCCGCACCGCAAGCTTCACCCGGATGCGGAGGTTCTGATACATCGACAGGAAGTGATAGACGACGTCGAAGCGCGCGGCGCGCTCGGGGTGGTCGACGGCCGTGATGTCGACCAGCGTCGAGAAGCGGCAGTTGCGGTCGGTGCGCAGGAATTCGACGAAATCGACGATCCCCGAGGGCGTCACCGTGACGTTCAGCTCGCCGAAGGCGATCTCGGTCGCCAGAACCTCGGCGGGCCGCTTCAACTCGACATGGGCGGCCAGTTCCTGAAGGGCTTCGGACATCGTATCCTCCTCAGCGCACGAGCGTGCCGGTGCGGCGGATCTTCCGCTGCAATTGCAGGATGCCGTACAAGAGCGCCTCGGCCGTCGGCGGGCAGCCGGGCACGTAGATGTCGACCGGCACGATCCGGTCGCAGCCTCTGACCACCGAATAGGAGTAGTGGTAGTAGCCGCCGCCGTTGGCGCAGGAGCCCATGCTGATCACGTAGCGCGGCTCGGGCATCTGGTCGTAGACCTTCCTGAGCGCCGGCGCCATCTTGTTGGTCAGCGTGCCGGCGACGATCATCAGGTCGGACTGGCGGGGAGAGGCGCGCGGCGCGGTGCCGAAGCGTTCGAGGTCGTAGCGCGGCATCGAGGTGTGCATCATCTCGACCGCGCAGCAGGCCAGCCCGAAGGTCATCCAGTGGAGCGAGCCGTTCCGCGCCCAGTTGATGATGTCCTCGGTGGTGGTCAGCAGGAAGCCCTTGTCCTGCAATTCGCGGTTCAGCGCCCGCGTCGCCACCTCGCGGTCGGCGCCGGCGGTGTTGGCACCCGTCTGCACCTTGTCAGTGGTCACGCCCATTCCATCGCCCCCTTCTTCCATTCGTAGGCGAAGCCGATGGTCAGCACGGCAAGGAACGCCATCATCGACCAGAAGCCCACCGTCGAGATGTCCTTGAACGCCACCGCCCAGGGAAAGAGAAAGGCCACTTCGAGGTCGAAGATGATGAACAGGATCGAGACGAGGTAGAAGCGCACGTCGAACTTCATCCGCGCGTCGTCGAAGGCGTTGAAGCCGCATTCGTAGGCGCTGACCTTTTCGGGGTCGGGATTGCGGATGGCGATGACCGCCGCGGCGAGGATCAGGACAAGCCCGAGGGCCACCGCCATGCCGAGGAAGATCAGGATCGGAAGGTATTCGCGGGGGAGGATGTCCAACGGCCTGCTCCTACGTCTGCCGCCCGTTCGGACGGGCTGGGATCGCTCCCGCCCGTTTACCCCTCCACCCTGACGGGGTCAACCGAAGGCGGTGCCGAAACGGCGCGCCGCAGCGCGGAAAATGGCGGCCTCCGATGCGCCAAACCCTACGGAATAAGTCAGAAAACTGCCCGCCCCGGATCGGCGCTCGCGGCCGGGTGCTCAGCCCGACCAGGCGGGCTTGCGTTTCTCGAAGAAGGCCGAAATCCCCTCTTCCGCCTCGGGGCTTTCCCATCGGCGCACCAGCGCCTCGATCGTCGCGGCGATCACGGAATCGTCGATTCCCGGCCCGAGACTGCGGGCAAGGGCCTTTGCCTCGGCCACGGCTCCGGGGGCGCAGGCGAGATAGGGAGCAACCTCGGCCTCCACCGCTGCGTCAAGGTCTTCGGCCGGAACCGCACGGGCAAGCAGGCCGAGCGTCACCGCCTCGTCCGCGCCGAAGAGCCGCGCCGACATGAAGACGCGCCGCGCCATCGCCTCGCCCATCCGGGCGAGCACATAGGGACCGATTGTCGCAGGGATCAGCCCGAGCCGGGTTTCGGTCAGGCCGAAGCGCGCGTGCGCCGCGCCGATCGCCACGTCGCAGACCGACGCCATGCCGATGCCGCCGCCGAAGGCGTTGCCCTGCACCCGGCCGATCACCGGCTTCGGGCAGGTGTTGAGCGCGTGGAGCATCATCGCAAGCTTCGTCGCCTCGCGCGCCCGCGTCGCGCCGTCGGCCGCGATCTGCGCCTTCATCCAGGAAAGATCGGCGCCGGCGCAGAAGCTCTCGCCCGCGCCCGCCAGCACCACGACGCGCACCGAAGGATCGGCGCCGAGCCGGCCCGCGGCCTCGGCCAGTTCGCCGATCATCTCGCCCGAGAGCGCGTTGTGCTTCTCCGCCCGGTCGAGCGTGAGCCGCGCCACGCCGCGCCCGTCACAGTCCACCGTGATCGTCCGGTACATCCTTGCCCCCTTCCCTCACCCCCGCATCGCCCGCGCCATCGCCGCCGCCCCGGCCAGCCTTTCCGGGTCGAGCCCGGTCGCGAAGCCTCTGGCGCGCAGATGCGCCTCCACCCGTTCGGTCGCCACGTTGCCCTTCGCCCCCGGCGCATAGGGGCAGCCGCCGAGCCCGCCCACGGCGGCGTCGAAGACCCGGAGCCCCCGCGCCAGCGCGGCGTCGATGTTCTGGAGCGCGCGTCCCGCGGTATCGTGGAAATGCCCGGCGAGCCGGCCGGGCGGCAGTTCGCCGAGCACGGCAGCCAGCATCGCGTCCACCGTCTCCGGCCGGCCGTGGCCGAGGGTTTCGCCGAGGCTGACCTCGAAACAGCCGATGTCGCGGAGCGCGGCGGCGACGCGGGCGACCGCGGCCGGTGCCACCGGCCCGTCATAGGGGCAGTCGGTCACCACCGAGACATAGCCCCGGACCGGGATGCCGTCGGCCCGCGCCGCCGCGGCCAGCGGGCGGAAGCGGTCGAGGCTTTCGGCGATGGTGCAGTTGAGATTGGCCTTCGAGAAGCCTTCCGAGGCCGAGGCGAAGACCGCCACCTCGTCGGCCTTCGCCGCCTTCGCCGCCTCGTAGCCCTTCAGGTTCGGGGTCAGCGCGGCATAGCGCACGCCCGGCGCGCGGGCGATGCCCGCCAGCACCGCCGCGCCGTCGGCCATCTGCGGCACCCATTTCGGACTGACGAAGCTCGCCACCTCGATCCGGGCGAAGCCGCAGCGGCTCAGCGCATCGACCAGCGCGATCTTCTCCGCCGCCGGGATGATCCGGCTTTCGTTCTGGAGCCCGTCGCGCGGCCCCACCTCGACGATCTCGACGACCTCAGCCATCCGCCACCTCGTAGAACTCCTGCCGGTAGAAGCCCTGCACCCCGTCCCGCGCCCGCGCCGCGATGTGGGCCGGGCGCCGGGCCATCCGTGCGACATAGGCGCGGATCGCCGGGAAGGGATCGAGCCGGACGAAATAGGGCGCGGCCAGGAGGTTGTAGCCCAGCATCGTGTCCGCGCCGGAAAAGCCCGAGGGCAGGACGTGGTCGTGGCGGGAAAGCCGCGCCTCGAGCGGCGCGAGTGTCAGTTGCAGCCGCCGTGCCTCCATCTTCAGAAGCGTCGGCGAGCGCATCGAGGGATCGCGCAGGAAGACCCATTGCAGGTTCAGGTTGGCGACCAGATGCGCCATCGTCTCGGCATAGTGCAGCCATTCGAGATATTCCGCCCGCTCCGCATGGCCGGGCGGGCGGCCGAACCCGTGCTGGGCCCGTGTCTCGCAGAGGTATTCGGTGATCGCGCCGCTCTCGAACAGGATGCGCCCGTCGATCTCGAGCGCGGGCACCCGGCCGGCGGGAGACTTCGCCAGGAAATCCGGCCGGCGGAGCGAGCCGTCGGTGATCGAATGCTCCACCACCTCGAAGTCGAGCCCCATCTCGGTCAGGAGCCAGAGGATGCGGAAGGACCGGCTGAAGGGAACGTGATGGAGCCGGATCATTCGCCCTCCTCCTCCAGCCGCACCAGCGCGGCGCCGGCCTCGACCTGGGCGCCGGGCGCCACCAGCACCTCGGCCACCCGCCCGTCGCGCGCGGCGGACAGCGTGTGTTCCATCTTCATCGCCTCGAGCACGGCGAGCCGGTCGCCCGCCGCCACCGCCTGACCGGCCGCGACGAAGACCGCCTTGACCAGCCCCGGCATCGGCGAGAGCGTGAGCCCGCCGCCGCCCGCGTCGGTCGCCCGTGCCAGCGGGTCCGTGACGTCGAAGTGATGCGCCCCGCCGCCGAAGACGCTGACGCGGCCGGGCGTGAGGACGATCCGCGCCCCCGCCGGCCTTCCGTTCACCCACCAGCCGCCGGCTTGCAGGCGGCAGTCGGCCACCTCCTCGCCGATCGTGACGCGGACCCGGTCCGGCGCCGGCACCTCGATCAGGCCCGCAAGCCCCTCGAGCGCGACCCGCCGCATCAAGGGCGCCCAGAGGGTGAAGCCCGCGAGCGCCCCGCCGCCGTCCTGAAGCCCCGCCGCGCCGATCAAGGCGAGCGCCCGCAGCGCGAGACCGGGCGGGGCATCGGCGGTGAGACGGTCGATGTCGCGGGCGATGAGCCCGGTATCGACGTCGCCGCGGCGGAACCCCTCGTGCCGGGCGAGTGCCGAAAGGAAGGCGAGGTTGGTGACGGACCCCGCCACCTCGGTCGCATCGAGCGCGGCCGCGAGTTGCGTGAGCGCGATGTCGCGGGTGGGCCCGTGGGTGATGATCTTGGCGATCATCGGGTCATACCAGGGGCTGATCGTGTCGCCCGCGCGCACCCCGGTCTCGGCCCGCGCGCCGGGCGGGAACTTCAGATGCGTGAGCCGCCCGGTGGCGGGCAGGAAGCCCGCGGCCACGTCCTCGGCATAGAGCCGCGCCTCGAAGGCGTGGCCACGAAGGGGAATCTCCTCCTGCCGCGCCGGCAAGGGCTCTCCGGCGGCGACGCGGAGCTGCCATTCGACGAGGTCGATGCCGGTCACCGCCTCGGTCACCGGGTGTTCCACCTGGAGCCGGGTGTTCATCTCCATGAACCAGAACCGGTCGGGGCGGAGCCCCTCGGAGGCGTCGACGATGAACTCGACCGTGCCGGCGCCGGCGTAGCCGATCGCCTCGGCGGCGCGCACCGCCGCCTGGCCCATCGCCGCGCGCATGGCGTCCGTCATCCCCGGCGCCGGCGCCTCCTCGATCACCTTCTGGTGGCGGCGCTGGAGCGAGCAGTCGCGTTCGTAGAGGTGGACCGCGCGGGTGCCGTCGCCGAAGACCTGCATCTCGATGTGGCGCGGCTTCTGGACGAACTTCTCGATCAGCACGGCGGGGTTGGCGAAGGCGGTTTCGGCCTCTCCCCGCGCGCTGTCGAGCTTCGCGGCGAAGTCCGCCGCCCGTTCGACCAGCCGCATCCCCTTGCCGCCGCCCCCCGCCACCGCCTTGATCAGCACCGGATAGCCGATCGTCTCGGCGGCGCCGGCGAGATGCCCGGCATCCTGGTTGGCGCCGTGATAGCCCGGCACCACCGGCACGCCTGCCCCCTCCATCAGCGCCTTGGCCGCGTCCTTGAGCCCCATCGCCCGGATCGCCCTGGCGGAGGGGCCGATGAAGGTGAGGCCGGCGGCCGTGACCGCCTCGACGAAATCGGGGTTCTCGGAGAGGAAGCCGTAGCCCGGATGGATCGCCTCCGCCCCGGTCTCGCGCGCCGCGGCGATGAGGATGTCGCCCCTGAGGTAGCTTTCCGCCGGCCGGGCACCGCCGATATGCACCGCCTCGTCGGCCATCGCCACATGGCGCGCATCCCTGTCGGCGTCGGAAAAGACCGCGACGGTGCGGACGCCGAGCCTGCGGCAGGTGTCGATCACGCGGGCCGCGATCTCGCCGCGGTTGGCGATCAGGATTTTCTCGAACATGGGTTTTCCTTCGATCGGGCCTTCGATCGGGCGCCGGGGGTTTTGCACCCCCGGACCCCCGCAGGGTATTTCGACAACGAAGAAACGGCAGCCAAGGTCATCGGGCGAGGTCCTCGATCAGGCGGAAGCGTTCGCAGACAAGCTCCATCTCCTCCGACCAGCCGCCGTTGCGCTCGAAATAGCCGCGGTGGCCGTCCTGCCAGCCAGCGAGCGTCGCGTCCTCGCCCTCGGCGAGCGCGAAACCGGCGTCGACGTCGCGGAAGCGGCGGAGGGTGACCTCGGTGGTCTCGATCACCAGCGCGGGCCGCCCGTCCCAGTCGAGCGCGATGTCGCGCCGCCCGGCCTGCGGCAGTGCCTCGCCGCCTTCGGTGAAGTCGCGGAGCGCGCCGCAGGTGGCGCGTTTCTTTCCAGATCGCACCAGCGAGAGCAGCCGGTCGCAAAGCTCGCGGCTGTCGCCGAAGGTGAAGGCGACGGCGCCGGGATACCGGGTCCGCAGCGCGGCGATCTCTTCGGCAGGCGTCATGTGCACCAGCCCTGCCGGCGGCCGCCGGCATAGGGCCGGGCGAGGCCCAGGGCGATCATCGGCCCGGCCACGTCGCGGCCGTCGAGCCGGAGCCGCACCAGGCGGCGGCCGTAGCGGTCGCGCTCCTCCCCCGCCTCCGCGATATGGCCGGCGCGCCAGAGGGCGAGCGTGAGCCAGGCGGTCGCCGCGAGCCCGCGGGCCAGTTCCCCCGGGCAGGCGGGCGAGAACACCTCCGGCGTGTCGAACCCAATGAGCCGGGCGGCGACGAAGCCCTCCGCCGGGCAGAGGAGCCGCACCGTGTCGCCGTCGACGGCGAGGATCACCGCGCAGCCCTCGTGCGGTGTCAGCGTGCCGCTGGCGAAGGAAAGCGCCGGCACGCCGATGCCGAGGGCGAGCGAGGCGCCCATGAGGAGCTTCAGGAGCCGGTCGAGGGGGGACGGGCGGCGCATCGTCACATCCGGAACACGCCGAAGCGCGTCTCCTCGACCGGGGCGTTGAGCGCGGCGGAGAGGCTGAGCGCCAGCACCTCGCGCGACCGGCGCGGGTCGATGATGCCGTCGTCCCAGAGGCGCGCCGAGGCGTAGAGCGGATGCGACTGCTGCTCGAACATCTCGATGGTGGGGCGCTTGAACTCGGCCTCGTCCTCGGCGCTCCAGGTGCCGCCGGCCCGCTCGATCCCCTCGCGCCGCACGGTGGCGAGCACGCCTGCCGCCTGTTCGCCGCCCATCACCGAGATGCGGCTGTTCGGCCAGGTCCAGAGGAAGCGGGGCGAATAGGCGCGCCCCGCCATGCCGTAGTTGCCGGCGCCGAAGGAGCCGCCGACCAGCATGGTGATCTTCGGCACCGCGGTGGTGGCGACCGCGGTGACCATCTTGGCGCCGTGGCGGGCGATGCCCTCGTTCTCGTATTTCCGGCCGACCATGAAGCCGGTGATGTTCTGGAGGAAGACCAGCGGGATGCCCCGCTGCGAGCAAAGCTCGACGAAATGCGCGCCCTTGACGGCGCTTTCGCTGAACAGGACGCCGTTGTTGGCGACGATGCCCACCGGGCAGCCGGTGATATGGGCGAAGCCCGTCACCAGCGTCTCGCCGAAACGGGCCTTGAACTCGTCGAAATATGATCCGTCGACGATCCGGGCGATCACCTCGCGGATGTCGTAGGGGGTGCGCAGGTCGGCCGGCACGATGCCGAGGATTTCCTCGGGGTCACAGGCCGGATCCTCGGGCGCCTGCCACGCGACCGTCTCGGGCCTGCGGCGGTTGAGCTGCCCGACCGCGCGCCGGGCGAGCGCGAGGGCATGGCCGTCGTCCTCGGCGAGGTAGTCGGCGACGCCGGAAAGCCTTGTATGGACGTCGCCGCCGCCGAGGTCCTCGGCCGAGACCACCTCGCCGGTCGCGGCGCGGACCAAGGGCGGGCCGGCGAGGAAGATCGTGCCCTGGTCGCGCACGATGATCGAGACGTCCGACATCGCCGGCACATAGGCGCCGCCCGCGGTGCAGGAGCCCATCACCACGGCGATCTGCGGGATGCCCGCCGCGCTCATCCGCGCCTGGTTCCAGAAGATGCGGCCGAAATGGTCGCGGTCGGGGAAGACCTCGTCCTGGTTGGGCAGGTTGGCGCCGCCGCTGTCCACGAGGTAGACGCAGGGCAACCGGTTCTCGGCGGCGATCTCCTGCGCGCGGAGGTGCTTCTTCACCGTCATCGGATAGTAGGTGCCGCCCTTCACGGTGGCGTCGTTGGCCACCACCATGACCTCCTGCCCGTGAACCCGGCCGATCCCGGCGATGAGGCCCGCGGCGGGCGCGTCGCCGCCATACATCCCGTGCGCGGCGGTGGCGCCGATCTCGAGGAAGGGCGAGCCCGCGTCGAGCAGGTCGGCCACCCGCTCGCGCGGCGGCAGCTTGCCGCGGGCGACGTGGCGGGCGAGCGCCCTGTCGCCGCCGCCGGCGGCGGCGA
>JBDHSQ010000102.1:0-12524 GCA_039808285.1 Paracoccaceae bacterium | reverse complement strand
AGCGCCGCGAGAAGCCGCGCCCGCGACTCCGGCACCGGCGCGCGCCCGCCGAAGCGGTCGAGCAACTGGGTGAAGCGGCGCGGCCGCCAGATGTGGCGCAGGAGCGCGGCCTTGCGGCTTTCGAGCGTGCGCAGCCCGCGCACCGCCGCCATCAGGATGGCGATGTCGCCGGTGGCGGCCCGCAGGCGAAGATCGGCCAGAAGCCCGGCGAAGAGCGCGAAGACCTCGGCGTCGGCGCGGTCGGGGTCGTCGCGGGTGAAGACCTCGTAGCCGACCTGGACATATTCGGACTTCCGCGCCGTGAGATGTTCCTGCTTGCGGAAGACCTCGCCCGCGTAGCAGTAGCGCGCGGGCTCGGCGCCATCGGACATGTGCATCTGCACCACCGGCACGGTGAAGTCGGGGCGCAGCATCATCTCCCCCCGGAGGGGATCGTTCGTCACATAGGCGCGCGCGCGGATGTCCTCGCCGTAGAGGTCGAGCAGCACCTCGGCCGGTTGCAGGATGTCGGCCTCGACCGGCAGCGCCCCGGCCGCGCGGAACGCCGCCACGAGGCGATCCGCCTCGGCCTTCGCGGCGGCCTTCGGCGCCATCAGGCGGAACCCAGCAGGCGGCGGACCGCGTCGACGAGACCCGCGCGCGGAACCTCACTCTGCGCCGGCTGGGATTTCCATTCCTCGTGAGAGGCTTGCGCGGCGATCCTCGCACCCAGCGCGAGGTCTTTCAGCAGCACGACCCCGCGCGCCGCCTCGTCGCCGCCCTGGATCACCGCCACCGGGGAGTTGCGCTTGTCGGCGTGTTTGAGCTGGTTGCCGAAGTTCTTCGGATTGCCGAGATAGACCTCGGCGCGGATGCCGGCGCGGCGCAATTCCGTCGCCATCGCCTGGTAGTCTGCCATCCGGTCGCGGTCCATCACCGTGACCACGACCGGCCCGCGCGTGTCGCCCTGCACCCGGCCCTTGGCGCGGAGCGCGGCGAGAAGCCGGTCCACCCCGATGGAGACCCCGGTCGCCGGCACCGCCTGCCCGGTGAAGCGCTTCACCAGATCATCGTAGCGCCCGCCGCCGGCGACCGAGCCGAACTGCCGCGGCCGGCCCTTCTCGTCGAGGATCTCGAAGGTCAGCTCGGCCTCGAACACCGGGCCGGTGTAGTAGCCGAGGCCGCGGACGACCGAGGGGTCGATGACGATGCGGTCGGGGCCGTAGCCCTGGGCGTCGAGGAGTTCGGCAATGGATTCAAGCTCCTGCACGCCTTCGTTGCCGATGGCAGAGGCGCCGGCAAGCTCGCGGAGCCGGGCGACGGTTTCCGCGCCGGTCGCCCGTTTCGCCGCCATGAACCCCATCACCACCCCGGCCTGCGCCGCCGTCAGCCCTGCGCCCTCGGTGTAATCGCCGCTCTCGTCCATCCGGCCCTTGCCCAGAAGCGCGCGCACCCCGTCCTCGCCCAGCCGGTCGAGCTTGTCGATGGCCCGCAGGACGATGCCGCGTTCGCGGGCGTGGCGGTCCGGGTCGGCGGGGTCGAGGACGCCCGCGACCTCCATCACCCCGTTCAGCACCTTGCGGTTGTTCACCCGCACCACGTAGTCGCCGCGGGGGATGCCTGTCTCCTCCAGCGCGTCGGCGAGCATGGCGCAGATCTCGGCATCCGCCGCCACCGACGCCGACCCCACCGTATCGGCATCGCATTGATAGAACTGGCGGAACCGCCCCGGCCCCGGCTTCTCGTTGCGCCAGACCGGGCCCATCGCATAGCGGCGGTAGGGCGTGGGCAGGTCGCCCCGGTATTGCGCCGCCACCCGCGCGAGCGGCGCGGTCAGGTCGTAGCGCAGCGCCAGCCAGCCCTCGTCCTCGTCGGCCCAGGCGAAGACGCCGGCGTTGGGGCGGTCGACGTCCGGCAGGTATTTGCCCAGCGCCTCGACCGTCTCGACGGCGGAGGTCTCCAGGGGATCGAAGCCGTAGCGGTAATAGACCGCGGCGATGGTGTCGAGCATCGCCTTGCGCTCGCTCACCTCGGCGCCGAAATAGTCGCGAAAGCCCCTCGGCGTCTCCGCCCGCGGGCGTCGCGGTTCCTTGTCCTTGGCCATCGCCAGACCCTTCACATCCATCCGCGCGCGGGTGTAACGGAAGGGGGGGCGGCGAACAAGCGGCCGCGTGGCCGCCGCCGCGCGTCGGGTCTGCGTCGGGTTTGCGTATGGCATCCGTCCCGAGGGGCGCGGGGCAAGGGGAACGGGCGGAGATGGACGGGCGTCTGGAACGGGCGGAGGAGGAACTGGCGCATCTCAGGCGCGCGGTCGACGACCTGTCGGATGTGGTCGCCCGCCAGGCGCGCGAGATCGAGGCGCTGACCCGGCGGGTGGCGATCCTGGTGGAGCGCGCCGCCGAGGCGGAAGCGGCGGCCGGCGGAACGGTGCCGCTGGCCGACCAGAAGCCGCCGCACTGGTGAGCGGGGCGGCGGTGCAGGGAGCCGGCAGGCCGGCGGCGGGACCGCCTCCGACAGGGAGGGCGGCGGACGTGCCGCGCCGGCTGCGTTGATCCTGCGCCCCTCCGCCCTCTTCGGCGCGCCGCACTGGCCGACCGTGGCGCTGACCTATGCCATCGGTGGTGCGGGCGGGATGCTGGCGACGGCGCTGCACCTGCCGCTGCCGATGCTGCTCGGATCGCTCCTCGCCGTGGGGGCCGCGGCGATCGGCGGCCTCAGGCCGATGGGTCACCTGCCGCAGGCGCCGCAGATGTTCCGGATGATCTTCGTGCCGCTCATCGGCATCGCCATCGGCGGTTCGGCACGGCCCGAGATCCTCGAGGAGGCGCCGCGCTGGCTGCCCTCGCTTCTGGCGCTCTGCCTCTTCGTGCCGCTGGTGCACTGGCTCGGTTACCGGCTGCTGGTGGCGACCGGCCGGACCGACCGCAGGACCGCCTTCTACGGCACCGCCCCGGGCGGACTGGTCGAGACCGTGCAGATGGGCGAGGAGGCGGGGGCGGACGTCCAGATGCTGACCATGCTCCAGTTCCTGCGGCTGATCCTGACCATCGTCCTCGTGCCGGTGGCATTCTCCTGGATGGAGGGGCACGCGGTGGGATCGGCCGGCGGGGTGGCGGTGGCGGGATCGCCGCCCGGGGCGGCGGATGCGGCGATCCTCGCGGCCGCGGCCGTGTTCGGCGCCGCGATCGGCATCCGGCTGCGCCTGCCGGCGGGTCATGTGCTGGGGCCGGTCGTGCTTTCCGCCGCGGCGCATATGGCGGGGTGGACCGAAGCGGTGCCGCCGCGATGGATGCTGGCGGCGGCGCAGGTGGTGATCGGCACCTCGCTCGGCGTGCGCTTCGCGGGAATGCCGAAGGGGCGGATCCTCGTCGCGCTGCGGCTCGCGCTGATGAATGCGGCGGTGACGATCGGCGGCGCCGTCCTCTTCGCCGCCGCCCTCGCCCCCGTCGCGGGCGAGCCGCTCCGCGCCGTCATCCTCGCCTTCGCCCCCGGCGGGCTGGTCGAGATGGGGCTGATCGCGCTCGGCCTGAAGATGTCGATTCTTTACGTGACCGCGCACCACCTGCTCAGGATCATCCTGGCGGTGAGCGTCGCGCGGGCCTTCGGGCGGCGGGTGGGGTAGCCGACGGGGCGGCGTCGCCCCGTCGGTCAGACGGGGGAGGGTCGGGCGCCGCCCGGGCTGGGCGCCCGGGCGAGACGTTGGGGGCGTCGGCGTTCTCCTGTCACCTCCGCGCAAGCGGGCTCGTGTCCAAGCACGCCCCTGTCACCCGCCCGCGCCCTCTCCCCTCAGACCTCCTCGACCAGCACCACGCCCGCCATCGCCTTGATCGCCCCCTTGATCTGGGGATTGACCGGGTGGTCGCGCCCCGTGGAAACCTCCACCTCCTCGCCGGTCTCGCGGTCGGCGATGCAGAAGCGGATCGGGCCGCGGGTGCGGATCTTGGCCTCCCCGGCGATGCGGTGAAGCAGCGCCGCGACCGAGGCCACGGCCTCGGCACCGTCGATGTGGATGCGCAGGCCCGCCGCGCCGGCATCGGCCACCACCCCCTCCATCGCGGCGACCGACCGGGCGACGGGGTCGAACTGACCCTCGCTGAAGCGCGCCTCGAGCGTGAGGACGACATGGGAGGTCCGGTCGAAGACCCTGCGGCAGGCCTCGAAGTCCTCGGGAAAAAGTGCCATTCCCGCGGCCTGGCCGCTGGGGTCGGAGATGTTCATGCGGAAGAAGCGGGTGCCGCGGGCGGACTTGCGTTCCTGGAGGCCCGAGACGAGCACGCCCACCCGCGCCACCGCAGCCCCGTCGCGTTCCGCCCTGGCCTGAAGCTCGGCCAGCGTCATCAGCCCCTTGCGCCTGAGCGCCGGGGCGTAGTCGTCGAGCGGATGGCCGGAGAGGTAGAAGCCCACCGCCTGGTGTTCCTGCGCCAGCCGGTCGGCCGGCAGCCAGTCCTCCGCCTGCGGCAGGCGCGGTTCGGGCAGGTCATCCCCCGCCTCGCCGAAGAGCGAGACCTGCGCCGAGGCGCGCGCCTCGTGCACCGCCGCGGACCAGGCGACGAGGGGGTCGAGGGCGGCGAAGACGCGGGCGCGGTTGCGGTCGAGCTGGTCGAAGGCACCGGCGCGCGCGAGCATCTCCAGCGGCCGCTTGCCGATCCGCCTCAGGTCCACCCGGCGGGCGAAGTCGAAAAGCGTGGCAAAGGGGCGCCGTCCCCGGCCCTCGACGATCAGGCGCATGGCGTCGACGCCCACGTTCTTCAGCGCGCCCAGGCCATAGACGATCTGGCCGTCGGCCACCGTGAAGGTTGCCGCCGACCGGTTGACGCAAGGGGCCACGATCGCCACCCCGAGCCCGCGCCGCACCTCCTCGGCATAGATGGCGAGCTTGTCGGTCAGGTGGATGTCGCAGTTCATCACCCCGGCCATGAACTCGACCGGATGGTTGGCCTTCAGCCAGGCGGTCTGGTAGCTGACCACCGCATAGGCGGCGGCATGGCTCTTGTTGAAGCCATAGTTCGCGAATTTCTCCAGAAGGTCAAAGACTTCCCCGGCCTTCCTCTTGTCGACACCGTTCGCCACCGCACCGTCGATGAACTTCGGCCGTTCCTTCGCCATCTCCTCGGCGATCTTCTTGCCCATCGCCCGGCGCAGAAGGTCGGCGCCGCCGAGCGAATAGCCGGCCATGACCTGGGCGATCTGCATCACCTGTTCCTGGTAGACGATGATGCCCTGCGTCTCCGCCAGGATGTGGTCGATGGAAGGGTGAATGGATTCAAGCGCCTTCACCCCGTTCTTCACGTCGCAATAGGCCGGGATGTTCTCCATCGGACCGGGGCGGTAGAGCGCCACCAGCGCCACGATGTCCTCGATGCAGGTCGGCTTCATGCGCCGCAGCGCATCCATCATGCCCGAGCTTTCCACCTGGAACACCGCCACCGTCCGCGCCGCCGCATAGAGCCGGTAGGTCGCCGCGTCGTCGAGCGGGATGGCGCCGATCTGGTCCGCCGCGCCCTCCGGCGGGTCGTAGAGCCGCCGCCCGTCGGCGGCGATGTGCAGATGCCGCCCCTGGGCGCGGATCAGGTCGACCGCGTTCTGGATCACGGTCAGCGTCTTCAGCCCGAGGAAGTCGAACTTCACCAGCCCCGCGGCCTCGACCCATTTCATGTTGAACTGGGTCGCCGGCATCGAGGAGCGGGGATCCTGGTAGAGCGGCACAAGCTCGTCGAGCGGCCGGTCGCCGATCACCACGCCCGCGGCATGGGTGGAGGCGTTGCGCAGGAGCCCCTCGATCTTCTGGCCGTAGTCGAGCAGCCGCTGCACCACCTCCTCGGCGCGGGCGGCCTCGCGCAGCCTCGGCTCGTCGGCCAGCGCCTTCTCGATCGAGACCGGCTTCACCCCCTCGACCGGGATCAGCTTGGAGAGCCGGTCGACCTGGCCGTAGGGCATCTGGAGGACGCGGCCGACATCGCGCACCGCGGCCTTGGAGAGGAGCGCGCCGAAGGTGATGATCTGCGCCACCCGGTCCGCACCGTAGCGGTCCTGGACGTAGCGGATCACCTCCTCGCGCCGGTCCATGCAGAAGTCGATGTCGAAGTCGGGCATCGACACCCGTTCGGGGTTCAGGAACCGCTCGAACAGAAGCGAATAACGCATTGGATCGAGGTCGGTAATCGTCAGCGCCCAGGCGACGAGCGAGCCCGCGCCGGAGCCCCGGCCCGGCCCTACGGGAATGCCCTGCGCCTTGGCCCACTTGATGAAGTCGGCGACGATCAGGAAGTAGCCGGGAAAGCCCATCTGCTCGATGATGCCGAGCTCGAAATCCAGCCGCGCCCGGTAGTCCCCGACCGTGACGGCATGGGGGATCACGGCGAGCCGGGCGGCCAGCCCCGCGGTCGCCTGGCGTCGCAGCTCGTCGACCTCGTCATCGGCGAAGCGCGGCAGGATCGGCTTTCGCTTGGACACGGCGAAGGCGCAGCGCCGCGCGATCTCAACGGTGTTCTCCACCGCCTCGGGCAGGTCGGCGAAGAGCGCGGCCATTTCCTCGGGCGACTTCAGATAGTGCTGCGGGGTCAGGCGGCGGCGGGATTCCTGCTGGTCGACATAGGCCCCTTCGGCGATGCAGATCAGCGCGTCATGCGCCTCGAAGAGGTCCGGCCCGGGGAAGTGGACGTCGTTGGTGGCCACGAGCGGCAGGCCCAGGTCATAGGCCAACTCGACATGCCCGCGTTCGGTCAGCCGCTCGGCCTCGGTTGGTTGTCCGCCCTCGCCGGGATGGCGTTGCAGTTCCACGTAGAGCCGGCCGGGACAGGCGGCGGCGAGACGGCGCAGCATCGCCTCGGCCTTCGCCCCCTGCCCGGTCTGGAGATGCCGGCCCACCGGCCCGTCCGGTCCGCCCGACAGGCAGATGAGGCCCGCGGAATGCCGCTCCAGTTCCGCCATCGTCACATGCGGGGCCGCGCCGTCGCCGCGAAGGTAGAGGCAGGAGTTGAGCTTCATCAGGTTCCTGTAGCCCGCCTCGGACTGGGCAAGCAGGATAACGGGCGCGGGCGGGCGCGGGCGCTCGCCGGGCTGGGCCGGGTCGAAGTCCAGCGCGACCTGGCAGCCGACGATCGGCTGCACGCCCGCCGCCTTCGCGGTGACGGAGAACTCCAGCGCCGCGAACATGTTGTTGGTATCTGTCACGGCGACGGCGGGCATCCCCAGCCTGTCGCAAAGGCCGACGAGCTTCTTCACCGGCACCGCGCCTTCCAGCAGCGAGTATTCGGTGTGGACGCGAAGGTGGATGAATCGGGGGCTGGCCGGCATGGACCGACACTAGCGGAGCCGCCCCACGGGCGGAAGCGGTTCCCCTTTCTGTCGCCAAATACTCCGGGGGTCCGGGGGCAGCGTCCCCGGCCCTCCGGTCAGTGCGCGACGCGATAGTCGCGGATGCGGCCGCGGAAATAGGGCTCGTAGCCGGTGCCGGGCCAGACATAGCCGACCTCGCCGTATTCCGGCAGGCGGCGGGGACCGATCCGGCGGTAGCCGCCGAAGCGGGCCCGCCAGTCGAGCCGCACCATGCCGCCCTTGCCGTCGCGCGCGGGCCGGTCCTTCGCCTCCATCGCGACGATGTCGCCCGCCTCGTCGAAGGTGAAGGTGACGCGGGCGGTGCCGCCCTGCGTTGCCATCCGCACCTCGACCCGGTCGGGGCCGGTGACCCGCCACACGAGATCGGGGTTGCCGAGGATCGCATCGGGCGCCCAGGGCAGTTCGGCCAGGTAGCGGAACGCCTCGCCCAGCGTCAGGTCGCGGCCCGAGAGCCGGGCGACGGGCAGAGAGCCGAAGAGGCGGGCCTCGAGCACGCCCTCGGCGCCGACGAGGGCGTCGATCACGCGCAGCGTCTGCACCGGTCCGTAGGATTGCCTGGCATCCCACAGGAATCCCGCGCGGCCGAGCGCCACCACCTGCCAGGCGACGGTGGGCGCGAACCGTCCGCCCTGTTTCAGCCGGAGTTCGCCGTCCTGCGCGAAGGTGGCGACCCGCAGCCCTGCTCCGGGGGCGGCGCCGGCGCGCCGGGCGAAGTCGGCGACGACCGGCGGCAGGCGGTCCTCGACATCGCGGGTGGCGGGCGTGTCGTGCAGGCGCGCCGCCAGCGCCAGGATGCGGGCGCGCATCCGCGCCGCCGCGACGACCTGCGCCACGCCGAGCCCGAGGGCTGCGAGGATGACGGCGGCGACCCAGGTTTCCATCCGGCCCCTCCCCTGCCGCTCAGCGACCGCTCTCGGGTGCATGATAGGCTGCGTCGGCCGGGGGATTCCAGTCCCGTGGCCCGTCGCCGGCACCGTGTCCCCGGCGCCCCGTCGCAGGCCCCCCCGTCGCAGGCCCCGTCGCCGTGCCCCGGTTGCAGGCCCCCCGTCGCCGGCACCGCGCGGATTATCAGGAAACGCCGACACCACCTTCCGGTTTCCGCTGAAAGGTTCCGCTTGCGTCGCGGGCGGGAACCGCGCTTGATGGCGCGAGGGAGCGAACGCGTGGACCCGCTTTACGCCGCATCGGGCGGGCACGCAGGGGCACTGGCCCAGGTTCGGGACGGGGAGAAGGCGGCGGGACACATTGATGGCCGAGATCGGGTTTGTCCTCAACGGCGCACCGGTCCGACTCACCGTCGATACGCCGACCCGGACGCTGCTCGACTGGCTGCGCGAGGAGCGCGGGCTGACCGGCACCAAGGAGGGCTGCAACGAGGGCGATTGCGGCGCCTGCACGGTGATGGTGACCGACGCGCGCGGGACGCGGGCGATGAATGCCTGCATCCTGTTCCTGCCGCAACTGCACGGAAGCGCGGTGCGCACCGTCGAGGGGCTGGCCGGACCCGGCGGCGAGCTGCATCCGGTGCAGGCGGCGATGGTCGCGCATCACGCCAGCCAGTGCGGCTTCTGCACCCCGGGTTTCGTGATGTCGATGGCGGCGGCGCAGGTGAACGGGCGGACCGACCACGACGACTGCCTCGCCGGCAACCTCTGCCGCTGCACCGGCTATGCGCCGATTGTCCGCGCGGCGGAGGCGGTGGCCGGCCGGCCGGCGCCGGACTGGCTGCACGACGCGCCGGTGGAGGCGGGGCCCGCGCCCTTCGCGCCGGCGTCGTCGGACGAACTGGCGGCGTGGTATCAGGCGCACCCCGATGCGGTGCTGATCGCGGGCGCGACCGATGTCGGGCTCTGGGTGACCAAGCAGTTGCGCGATCTGCCGGAGGTCGCCTTCCTCCATGAAGCGCGCGACCTGCAACGGATCGAGGAGACGCCGGAGGGCTTCCGGATCGGCGCCGGCGTCACCCTCGCCGCGCTGCGCGCCGCGATGGCGGGGCCGCACCCGGCCTTCGCCGAGCTTCTGCGCCGCTTCGCCTCGGAACAGGTGCGGGCGGCGGCCACCGTCGGCGGCAACATCGCCAACGGCTCGCCGATCGGCGACACGCCGCCGGCGCTGATCGCGATGGGCGCGCGGCTTCACCTGCGCAAGGGCGACCGTCGCCGCGAGATCGCGCTGGAGGATTTCTTCCTCGACTACGGGCGGCAGGACCGGGCAAGGGGCGAGTTCGTCGAGGCGGTGACGATCCCCGCAACGGCGCCGGGCCTTGCCTGCTACAAACTGTCGAAGAGGTTCGATCAGGACATATCCGCGGTCTGCGGCTGCTTCAACCTGACAGTGGAAGGTTCGGAAATCACAAGCGCGCGCATCGCCTTCGGCGGCATGGCCGGGGTGCCGAAACGGGCGCGCGCGGTCGAGGCCGCACTTCAGGGCCGCCCCTTCACGCGGGCGGCCATCGAGGCGGCGATGCCCGCCTTCGCCGGGGACTTCACCCCGCTCAGCGACATGCGCGCCTCGGCCGGATACCGGCTCGAGACGGCCGCGAACATGCTGCTGCGCTATTTCCTCGAACGGACCGGCGTGCGGGCGAACGTGCTGGAGGTGGCGCCATGAGCGTCACCCGGCCCCTGCCCCACGACTCCGCGCATCTGCATGTCGCCGGCACCGCGCGCTATGTCGACGACATCGCCCTGCCGGCCAATGCGCTGCACCTCGCCTTCGGGCTTTCCACCGTGGCGCATGGCGAGATCCTGTCGCTGGACCTCTCGGAGGTGCGCGCGAGCCCGGGCGTGATCGCGGTCTGGACCGCGGCGGACCTGCCCTTCGAGAACGACGTCTCGCCGTCGATCCATGACGAGCCGCTCTTGGCGACGGACCGGGTGCATTACCTCGGCCAGCCGGTCTTCCTGGTGGTGGCGGAAAGCCACCTCGCCGCGCGCAAGGCGGCGCGGAAGGGCCGAATCGAGGTCCGCGAACTGCCGGCGATCCTGACGGTGGAGGAGGCGCTGGCCGCCGGGAGCCGCTTCGAGGGCGGGCCGGTGATCTGGTCGCGGGGCGACCCGGAGGGCGCCATCGCCAGGGCACCCCGTGTGGTGGAGGGGCGGATAGAGATCGGCGGGCAGGAGCATTTCTACCTGGAAGGCCAGGTCGCGCTGGCGCTGCCGGCCGAGGGCGGGGTGACGGTGCAATGCTCGTCGCAGCACCCGACCGAGATCCAGCACAAGGTGGCGGCGGCGACCGGCCTGCCGATGAACGCGGTCCGGGTCGAGATGCGGCGGATGGGCGGCGGCTTCGGCGGCAAGGAAAGCCAGGGCAACGCGCTCGCGGTCGCCTGCGCCGTCGCCGCCCGCGCCTTCGGCCGCGCCGCCAAGATGCGCTACGACCGCGACGACGACATGAGGATCACCGGCAAGCGCCACGACTTCCGCATCGACTACCGCGCCGGGGTGGACGAGACCGGCCGCATCCTCGGGCTCGCGTTCCGCCACCTCGCCCGCTGCGGCTGGAGCCAGGACCTCAGCCTGCCGGTCTGCGACCGGGCGATGCTGCATGCCGACAACGCCTATCTGCTGGAGAACATCCGCATCGAGAGCCACCGGCTGCGGACCAACACCCAGTCCGCCACCGCCTTCCGCGGCTTCGGCGGGCCGCAGGGGATGCTCGGGATCGAGCGGGTGATGGACCACGTGGCCCATGCGCTGGGGCTCGACCCGCTCGCGGTCCGGCGAGTGAATTTCTATGCCGAGAGTGCGGGAGCCTCCGGCGGGGATATTTCCGGAACGGAAGAGGCCGCAGGCGAATCGCCCCTGCCGCCGGGGGCGGATGCCTTCTCGCGCGGGGCGGCGGCGCTGGTGGAGAGCCATGCCCCGCTTCCGGCGGCAGAGGGGCGGCAGACCACGCCCTATCACATGCCGGTCGAGGACTTCATCCTGGGCGGGCTGGTGGCGCGGCTGGAGGAGGAGAGCGGGTTCCGGGCGCGGCAGGCGGCGGTGGCGGCGTGGAACGCGCGCGAGCCGGTGCTGAAGAAGGGGATCGCGCTCACCCCGGTGAAGTTCGGGATTTCCTTCACGCTGACGCATCTCAACCAGGCCGGCGCGCTCGTCCATGTCTACCAGGACGGGTCGATCCATCTCAACCACGGCGGCACCGAGATGGGCCAGGGCCTGCACCAGAAGGTGACGCAGGTGGCGGCGGCCGCCTTCGGCGTGGATGCGGGCCTTGTGGCGATCACCGCGACCGACACCGGCAAGGTGCCCAACACCTCGGCGACCGCGGCCTCCTCGGGGTCGGACCTGAACGGGATGGCGGTGAAGGCGGCCTGCGACACGATCCGGGCGCGGATGGCGGCGTATCTGGCGGCCGAGCACCAGGCCCGGCCGGCGGAGGTGCATTTCGAGGACGGCCGCGTCTTCGTCGGCGCCGGGGAGATGAGCTTCGCCGAGGCGGCGGCGCGCTGCTACCAGGGGCGGGTCAGCCTGTCCTCGACCGGGTTCTACGCCACGCCGAAGATCACCTGGGACCGGCTCGCCGGGCGCGGGCGGCCGTTCTACTACTTCGCCTATGGCGCGGCGGTGAGCGAGGTGGTGATCGACACGCTGACCGGCGAGAACCGCATCCTGAGCGTCGACATCCTGCACGACGTGGGGGCGAGCCTGAACCCGGCGATCGACCTTGGCCAGATCGAGGGCGGCTTCGTGCAGGGCGCGGGCTGGCTGACGACGGAGGAACTGGTGTGGGACGACAAGGGGCGGCTGATGACCCACGCGCCCTCGACCTACAAGATCCCGGCCTGTTCCGACCGGCCGCGGGTGTTCAACGTGGCGCTCTGGGACGGCGCCAACCGCGAGGAGACGATCTACCGGTCCAAGGCGGTGGGGGAGCCGCCGCTGATGCTGGGCATCTCCGCCTTCTCGGCGCTCGGTGCGGCCTGCGCCGCCTGCGGGCCGCACTGGCCCGACCTCAGGGCGCCGGCGACGCCGGAGGCGGTGCTCGCCGCCGTCCACCGGGCGCGGGGGGAAAGGCGATGAGCTTCGACCGCGAGGCGCTTTCCCGGGCGGTCGAAGCGCATGGCGCGGTGGTGCGCGTGGTCGTGGCCGAGGTGATGGGCTCCGCCCCGCGCGAGGCGGGGGCAGCGATGCTGGTCTGGGCCGATGGCGAGGCGGGCACGATCGGCGGCGGCGCGCTGGAGTTCGCCGCCGCGACGCGGGCGC
>JBDHSQ010000101.1:0-12556 GCA_039808285.1 Paracoccaceae bacterium | reverse complement strand
ATGGCCGCCCTCCCGAGGCGGCGGCGCGCCAGGCATCCGCGAAGGCCGCCGCCGTGGCGCCGACCTCCGCCGCGGACATGCCGGGCTTGTAGAGCGCGGAGCCGAGGCCGAAGCCGGCGGCGCCCGCGGCGATGTAGGGCGCCATCGTGTCGGGGGCGATGCCGCCGACCGGCAGGAAGCGGGTGCCGCGCGGGAAAACCGAGGCCATGGCGCGCAGCACGGACGGGGCGACGAGCTCGGCGGGAAAGAGCTTCAGCGCGTCGGCGCCGGCCGCGAGTGCCGCGAAGCCTTCGGTCGGCGTGCAGATCCCGGGCGTGCAGGCGGCCCCGGCAGCCTTGGCCGCGCGGATCACCGCGACATCCGCGTGCGGCATGACGATGATGCGGCCGCCCGCCGCGACCACCGCCTCGACGTCGGCGGGTGCGGTGACGGTTCCGGCGCCGACGAGGGTGTCGGGGCCGAGGTCGGACGCGAGCCGGCGGATGCTCTCGATCGGATCGGGCGAGTTGAGCGGCACCTCGATGATCGAGAAGCCGGCGCGAACGAGGGCGCGGCCGATGCCGACCGCCTCGGCGGGCGTCACGCCACGCAGGATCGCGACCAGCGGCAGCCGCTCGAGATAGGGGGCAAGCAACGTCATGCGACCTCCGTCTTCGTGGGGCTTACGATCCCGGCCGCGGACGCGATGCACCACAGTCCGGCGACAGCCGCGTTCGGGATGGCCTCCGCTCCGTCGACGCCGAAGCGCGCGAGCGCACGGGCATAACGGGCGCAGAGCGCCGGCTCGCCTATCAGGAGCGGCGCACCGCCCGGCTCAGCGAGGGCGGACCGCAGCTCGTCGCTGATCAAGAGGCCCGAGAGGTAGTCGAGGGCGTCTGCCGGCGCGATGCCGCCGGTCAGGACGAGCGCCCGCGCGGAGAACAAGAGCGGCGCGATCCCGTCCGCCTTCCGGGCAGCGTCGACGCCGCGCAGGAAGGCCGCGTCCCCGTCGCGTCCCGGACCTGAACCGGCCGTGCGGCCGAGGATCGAATGGTCGCGCAGGACGGCGAAGAGCTCGCCGGTCATGTAGGTGGTGAAGCTCGCAACACGGCCGGCGGAGACGCGCGCCCACTTGGAGTGGGTGCCGGGGAGGACGAGGCGAGCGTCGGCAGCCAGGTCGGGCCGCAGCGCGAGGGCCCCGGCGATCTGGGTCTCCTCGCCGCGCATAACGTCGGGACGGTCACCCGGACGCAGGACGCCAGGCACGATCCAGAGCTCGCGGTCGGGCGCCTGCACCAGCGCGCCCGCGAGGTCGCCGGGGCTCGCCGGACACGGCAGATACGGCGCCTCAACCCAGCCCTGGGCGCTGCCGACCATGCCGGCGGCGATGGCCGGCAGGGACGGCCAGGCGGCGGTGACATCGCCCAGCGCGCCGGCAAAGTCGCCGTGCTCGACCTGCATGACGCCACGCGGCGCCCGGGCGCTGTCGAGGACGCGGCCGCGGCCGTCGAGCAGCCAGGCGCGGAGCGAGGTGGTGCCCCAGTCGAGCGCAACCAGCGCGGGCTCGGAGGTCTCGGCCATTCGTCAGTGGGCGACGAGGCTGGGCTGCGCGGCCGCCGCGGCGCCGCGCAGGCGAAGGCCGTCGGTGTCGAAAAGCAGCGCGGAGGCCGGATGGAAGGCCGGAGCGACCGGCTGGCCCGATCGCTGGTCGCGAACGCCGGTGGTCTTGATGATCACACGCTGGCCGGTGCGGTTGTGGGCATAGATGTAGGACTCGCCACCCAGATGCTCGACGACGTCGGTCTCGAGCCGCAGCCGGGCCGAGCCTTCGACGGTGAAATGCTCGGGACGGATGCCGACGGTGACCTTCGCCCCCGGCGCCGCGGCGACACCGGTGAGCGGGATCGTGAAGGGGTCGGCCTCGACGCCGTCGAGGCGCACGGTGACGCCCGCAGCGTCGTTGCCGACGACCTCGCCCGCGAGCATGTTCATCCTCGGGCTGCCGATGAAGCCGGCGATGAAGACGTTGTCGGGGTCGTCGTAGAGCGTCAGCGGCGCGCCGACCTGCTCGATCCGGCCGGCGCGCAGCACCACGATCTTGTCGGCGAGCGTCATCGCCTCGACCTGGTCGTGGGTGACATAGATCATCGTCGCGCCGATCTCCTGGTGGAGCCGCGCGATCTCGACCCGCATCTCCACGCGCAGCTCGGCGTCGAGGTTCGAGAGCGGCTCGTCGAACAGGAACACCTCCGGTCCGCGCACGATCGCGCGCCCGATTGCCACGCGCTGGCGTTGGCCGCCCGAGAGCGCCTTCGGTTTGCGCTCCATGAGGGCGTCGAGGCGAAGGATGCCGGCCGCCTCGCGCACCTTGGTGTCGATCTCCGCCTTCGGCACCCGGTTCATGCGCAGGCCGAACCCCATGTTCTCGGCCACCGTCATGTGCGGATAGAGCGCGTAGGTCTGGAATACCATCGCGACCCCGCGCTCGGAAGGGTCGAGCCGGGTGACGTCGCGCCCGCCGATGGCGATGCTGCCGGCCGTCGTCTCCTCGAGCCCCGCGACCATGCGCAGGAGCGTCGACTTCCCGCAGCCCGACGGGCCGACGAACACGCAGAACTCGCCGTTGTCGACCTGCAGGTCGACACCGTGGATCACCTTGGTGCCGCCATAGCTCTTGCGGACGTCGCTCAGCGTCACACCGGACATGCTGTGGTCTCCTGTCGGGGTTCGGGGGGAAGCGCGGTTGGGAATTGCCAGGACTCCGCCTCGGCCGCGATCGCGGCGGCGGTAGTCCGCAGGTCGGGCGCCAGCGCGGCCAGCTCGTCCAGCCGGCGGCGCTCGGTGGTCGAGGTGACGGAGCACGCGCCGATCATCCGGCCGCGCCCCGTGAGGATCGGCGCGGCGACGCAGATGATGCAGGGCTCGTGCTCCTCGCGGTCGAAGGCGACGCCCGCGGTCCGGATGCGGGCGAGCTCGTCCCGGAGCGCCTGGGGATCGGTCAGCGTGTTCGGCATGAAGCGGTGGAAGGCCTGCCGGCGCAGCGCGTCCTCGAGCGCGGCGTCGTCGAGCCACGCGAGCATCGCCTTGCCGACGCCGGTGCAGTAGGCGGGGCCGATCTTGCCCACCTTGCTGAACATCTCGACCGGGCGCGCTGCGTTGCGCTTGTCGATGTAGAGCACGTGCCCGTTGTCGAGCTGCGCCAGATGCACCGTCTCGCCGGTCAGCGCGGACAGCCGGTCGACGTGCGGCCGGGCGATCGGCGCCAGCGAGGACTGCTCCCAGGCCGAGTGCGCCAGCCGCACCAGCCGCATTCCGAGCCGGTAGGTGTTGTCCTCGGGGCCGAAGACGAGCATGCCCTGGCTGGTCAGGGTCTGCAGCAAACGGTAGAGGGTGGCCTTCGGGTAGCGGGCGCGCGCGTGAAGCTCGGCGAAGCGCACCGGCCGGCCGAGTGAGGCGATCTCGTCGAGCACGTCGAGCGCCTTGCCTACGGTGCCGTCGCGGTGACCGGAGCCGGCCATACATCCCCCCGTCGTCGTCCGGCGCTGCGCGCCAGCCCTCGTTCTCGCCTGTTGACAAGCTTAATATGATTCGCGCATTGTTTTCAATAATCAAAACTATGATCCAGATAGTGGAAAACTTGGGGGAGACCTTGATGCGCCTTCTGTCCCGTTCCAGCCTCCTCGCGCTCGCGGCGGGCGCGCTGGTGGCCGTGCCCGCGACCGCGCAGCAGCGCACGCTGACCTACTACGGCGACTTCGATCCCGCGCCGCTCGCCGCCTTCCAGACGGCGATCGCCGAATTCGAGAAGGCGAACCCGGACATCGACGTGGTCTTCCAGAACTTCGATCACGAGGGATACAAGACCGCGATCCGCAACTTCCTGACCGCCGATCCGCCCGATATCGCCAACTGGTACGCCGGCAACCGGATGGCCCCCTTCGTGAATGGCGGACAGTTCATGGATGTGTCGGACGTGTGGGCCGAGCACGGGCTGGCGGAATCGCTCGCCTCCGCGCTGCCCTCGATGACCCTCGACGGCAAGCAGTGGGGGGTGCCCTACACCTACTATCAGTGGGGCATCTACTTCAACCGAACGCTCTACGATCAGGTCGGGGCCGAGGTTCCGAGCACCTGGGACGAGTTCATCGCCAACTGCGCCAAGTTCAAGGAGGCCGGCATCGACTGCGTGACCACCGGCACCAAGGCGCTGTGGCCGGCCGCAGGCATCTTCGACTACCTCGACCTGCGCACCAACGGCTACGACTTCCACATGGCGCTCACCAACGGCGAGGTCCCCTGGACCGATGACCGGGTCAAGGCGACCTTCACGGAGTGGGCGAAGCTGGTGGAGCCGGGCTACGTCGTCGCGAACCACGCCGCGGTCGACTGGCAGGACGCCGCCGCGCTTCTCGTGCAGGGCAAGGCCGCGAACTTCGTCATCGGCAACTTCGCGGTGCCCTACTTCAAGGACGGCGGCATGACCGACGAGACCCTCGGCTTCATGCCCTTCCCGACCATAACCCCCGACGTCCCCCGCGCCGAGTTGGCGCCGATCGACTCGGTGCACATCACCGCCGGCGCCAAGAACCCCGACGACGCCAAGAAGTTCCTCGCCTATCTCGCCACGGCCGAGGTGCAGACCAAGATCAACGAGGCGTTCGGCCAGCTGCCGATCAACAAGGACAGCGAAGTCGGCGACGATCCGTACCTCCAGGCGGGCTTCGAGCTCCTCTCGACCACCGAGGGCGGCATCGCGCAGTTCTTCGACCGCGACGCGCCGGCCGAGATGGCCAAGATCGCCATGGAGGGCTTCCAGCAGTTCATGATCAAGCCGGACAAGCTCGACGACATCCTCATGCGGCTCGAAGCGGCGCGAGGGCGCGTCTACAAGTGATCGCCGGGGCGCGGCCGGGCCTTCGGCTGCGCCCACCCCCACCCACGCCGCCGCCCCCGGACGGCGGCCCGCCCGGAGGCCGGTGGCCATGGCCGTAGCCCATCCCCCCCTTTCCCGTACCGAGGCGCCGAGCCGCTCCTGGTGGCGCCGCAACCAGCAGCGGATCGCGCCCCTCATCTTCCTCGCGCCCGGGCTGTTCATGTTCGCGGTCTACGTCCTGATCCCGATCGTGCAGTCGCTCTGGCTCGGCTTCTACGACTGGGACGGCCTCGGGGCGCGGACCTGGCTCGGCTGGGCCAACTACGTCGAGCTCTGGACCGACGACGCCTTCTGGACCTCGCTCAAGAACAACGTGATCTGGCTGGTGCTCTACATGCTGGCGCCGCCGGCCGGACTCCTGATCGCGATCTTCCTCAACCAGAACGTCACCGGCATCCGCGTCTACAAGTCGCTCTTCTTCTTCCCGTTCGTGATCAGCCAAGTCGTTGTCGGGCTGATCTTCTCCTGGTTCTACGCTCCGAACTTCGGGCTATTCTACAAGCTGATCGAGGCCGTGACCGGCACCGGCGTGGCGGTTCTCGCCGACGAGCGCTTCGTCACCTACGGCATCATCGCCGCCGGGCTCTGGCCGCAGGTCGCCTACTGCATGATCCTCTACCTCACCGGGCTCAACAGCATCGCGCCCGAGCAGGTCGAGGCGGCGCGGCTCGACGGCGCCAAGGGCTGGCGCATGCTCTGGCACGTGATCCTGCCGCAGCTCCGCCCGGCCACCTTCATCGCCGTCGTCGTCACGGTGATCGGGGCGCTGCGCTCCTTCGACCTCGTCTCGATCATGACCAGCGGGGGGCCCTACGGATCGTCGCGCGTGCTGTCCTATTACATGTACGAGCAGGCGCTCAGCGAGTACGGCTACCGCATGGGCTATGGCGCGGCGATCGCGACGGTCCTTTTCCTCATCATGATGATCTTCATCTCGGGCTTCATCTGGAAGATGGTCCGCGACGAGCGCGAGGGCTGACGAGATGTTCCCCCGTCCCATCGAACAGACCGCGCCCACGACGCAGCTCCTCTACAAGCTGGCGCTGCCGGCCGCGCTGCTGCTGTGGCTCCTGCCCCTCCTCGGCGTCGCGGTCACCTCGGTCCGACCGTCGAGCGATCTCGCGGCCGGCAACTACTTCGGCTGGCCCTCGGCCTTCGCCTGGCAAAACTACGTCGAGGTCTTCACGAACTCCCCGATCGGACAGTACATCCTGAACTCGTTCAAGGTGACGATTCCGGCGGTCATCGGCGCGGTCGCGCTCTCGTGCATGACCGGCTTCGCGCTCGGCATCTACAAGTTCCGCTCCAACCTGCTGATCTTCTTCCTGTTCGTCGCCGGCAACTTCGTTCCGGCCCAGATCCTGATGATCCCGGTGCGGAACCTGACGCTGCAGCTCGGCCTCTACAACTCGACGAGCGGCCTCGTCCTCTTCCACATCGCGTTCCAGGCCGGATTCTGCACGCTCTTCATGCGCAACTTCATCCGCGCCCTGCCGCGCGAGCTGATCGAGGCGGCGCGGGTCGAGGGCGTCTCCGAGGTCCGCATCTTCTGGTACGTGGTGCTGCCGCTGATGCGGCCGGCCCTCGCCGCGCTCGCCGTCCTGGTCTTCACCTTCGTCTGGAACGACTACTTCTGGGCGACGGTCCTGACGCAGAGCGCCGCGAGCCAGCCGGTGACCGCCGGGCTCTACGCGCTAAACGGCCAGTGGATCGCCGCTTGGCAGCTCGTCTCGGCCGGCTCGATCGTCGCTGCGCTGCCGCCGGTGCTGATGTTCTTCCTGATGCAGCGCCACTTCATCGCCGGCCTGACGCTCGGCGCGGTGAAGTGATCCGGACCTGGCGCCTCGACGACGGGGGCCAGACCCTCGCGCTGGCCTCGGACGGCGGCGTCCCCTGGATCGTGCACTGGGGCGCGCCGCTCACCCCCGGCGAGGACCTCGCCGAGCTGGCGCGCGCCGGCGCGGGCGACCTGTCGGGCGGCATGCTCGACGCGCTGCCGCCGCTCTCTCTCTGCCCCGAGGCCCGGCTGAGCTTCCAGGGCCAGCCCGGCCTCGACATCGCCGAAGCCGAGGGCCGGGCCCTCCTTCCGCTCCTTCGCCTGGAGGACGCCGCGGAAGGGCCGGAGGGCCTCGCGATCACCTGCCGCGACCCCGGGCTCGGGCTGACCTGGCGCGCCCGGATCGCCGCGGACGGCCACGGCATCCTGGTGCTGCGCGCGGAGCTCGAGTCGCGGCTGCCGATCCGCCTCCGCTGGCTGGCGGCCCCGGTCGTCCCCGGACCGCAGCTCGCGGGCGAGATCATCGACCTCGCAGGCCGCTGGACGCGCGAGCTCGAGATCGTCCGCACGCCCTGGTCGCCGGGCATACGGGCGCGCGAGGCCCGCACCGGCCGATCCGGCCACGAGCACCCGCCCTTCGCCTTCTTTCCCGGCCTCGGCGCCAGCGACACCACCGGCGAGGTGCACGCCCTCGCCTACGGCTGGTCCGGCGGCCACCGCATGGTGGCGGAGGAGCTCGCCGACGGCCGGCGCCAGATCCAGTTCGGCAACGCCACCGGCGGCGAGACCGTGCCCGGGACCCGCTTCGCCACCGCCCCGCTCTACGCAGCCTTCTCGACCGAGGGCCTCAACGGCGTCGCCGTCGTCTTCCAGCGGCTGGTGCGCGACCGCCTCGCGCCCTGGCCCGACCGCGCCCGCCCGCGCCCGGTCCACTACAACTGCTGGGAGGCGGTCTATTTCGACCACGACCTCGACAGCCTGGCCACCATCGCCGACAGGGCGGCCGCGCTCGGCGCCGAGCGCTTCGTGCTCGACGACGGCTGGTTCGGCCGCCGCGACGACGACACCTCGAGCCTCGGCGACTGGCAGGTCGACCGGCGCAAGTGGCCGCAAGGCCTGACGCCGCTGATCGAGCACGTGCACCGCCGCGGCATGGCCTTCGGCCTCTGGGTCGAGCCCGAGATGGTCAACCCCGACAGCGAGCTTAACCGCGCCCATCCCGACTGGGCGCTCGGCCCCGCCGACCAGACCCTCGGCCGCTTCCAGCTCGTTCTCGACCTCGGCAAGCCGGAGGTGCGCGACCACCTCTTCGGCGTCCTTTCCGCCCTGCTCGCCGAATACCCGATCGACTACCTGAAGTGGGACCACAACCGGCTCCTGCCCGTGGTCGACGCCGCGCAGGCCCGCGGGCTTTACGACCTGCTCGACCGTCTCCGCGCCGCCCACCCCGCTGTCGAGATCGAGTCCTGCGCCTCGGGCGGCGGCCGCATCGACTTCGGCATCCTCGCCCGCACCTGCCGCGTCTGGCTCTCGGATTCGAACGACGCCATCGAGCGGCTGCGCATGCAGCACGAGGCGGCGCTGATCCTGCCCGCCGCCGTCACCGGCAGCCACGTCGGCCCGCGCACCTCGCACTCCTCCGGCCGCACGCTGCCGATGGCCTTCCGCGCCTGGGTCGCCGCCCAGCGGCACATGGGCTTCGAGATGGACCTGCGCGAGCTGACCGAGGACGAGGCGGCGACCCTCGCCCGCGTCACCGCCTGGTGGAAGCAGAACCGGGGCTGGATGATGCGGGCCGACATCCTGCGCCTCCCGACCGGCGACCCGTCCCTGACCGCCGAGCTCCATCGCGCCGAGGACGGCCGCCGCTTCGTCGCCTTCGCCGGCCGGTCCGCCTCCTCGCCCCAGATCCTGCCCCGGCCGCTGCGCCTGACCGGCCTCGACCCGGCCGCCCGCTACGAGATGCGCCTCGCCAACCCCGAGGACGCGCCGCCCCAGAGCCGCGGCCCCGTGGCGCTGAAGGCGGGCCCGGTCACCCTGACCGGCTCGGCGCTGATGGCCGCCGGCCTCACCCTGCCCGTCGCCTGGCCCGCGACCATGTGGGTCATCGAGGGGCGAACTCTGTGAAGGAGCGACGATGCGTTCATTGACCGCGTTCAACGACGGCTGGGTCTTCCACGACGGCTTCGACGACGAACTGATGACGGAGCCTCGGCCCGGGCAGGCCGTCAGGCTGCCGCACTCCGCCGTCGAGCTGCCGCTCGCCTACTTCGACGAGACCGTCTACCAGCGCCCCTTCGGCTACCAGAAGGTGCTCGCCTGGAGCGACGCATTCGAGGGCCGCGAGGTCTCGCTGGTCTTCGACGGCGCCATGGCCGACGCGGTCGTCTACCTGAACGGCGAGAAGGTGGCGGCCCACCCGGACGGCTACACGCCGTTCGAGGCGAGGCTGACCGAGCACCTGCGGCGCGGCGGAAACCTGGTCACGGTGCGGATCGACGGCAGCGAGAACCCCGGCATCCCGCCGTTCGGCGGCCAGATCGACTATCTGACCTACGCCGGCATCTACCGCGACGTCTGGCTCAAGGTCGTGGACCGGGTCTCGATCGAACGGGTGAAGATCGAGGCCCGCGACGTGCTCGCCGACACCAGGTCGCTGTCCGTCCGCTGCGCGATCCGCAACGCCGGCGATGCGGGGCGCGGCACGCTCGCCGTCCGCCTGCTCGATCCCGACGGCCGGGAGATCGCCCGTGCCGACGCGCCGCTCGCGGGCGACGCGGTGACGCTCCAGATGGCGGGACTCGCTGGCATCACGCTCTGGGACATCGACAATCCGGCCCTCTACGACGTGGAGGTCGTGCTCGACAGCCCCGGCGGCTCCGACCGGCTGGTCACGCGCTTCGGGTTCCGCAGCGCCGAGTTCACCCCCGGCGGCTTCCGCCTCAACGGCCGTCCCCTGAAGATCCGCGGCCTCAACCGTCATCAGGCCTGGCCCCATGTCGGGTACGCCATGGGCCGGCGTGCCCAGGAGCGCGATGCGGAGGTCCTCAAGCACGAGCTGAAGTGCAACCTCGTGCGCACCTCGCATTATCCGCAGTCGCCGTGGTTCCTCGACCACTGCGACCGCATCGGGCTGCTGGTCTTCGAGGAGATCCCCGGCTGGCAGCACATCGGCGACGCGGCCTGGCAGCGCGAGGCGATCGAGAACGTCCGCCGGATGATCGAGCGCGACTGGAACCGGCCGTCGATCGTGATCTGGGGCGTGCGCATCAACGAGTCGCAGGACAGCCACGACTTCTATGCGGAGACCAATCGCCTCGCCCGCGAGCTCGACCCGACGCGGCCGACCGGGGGCGTGCGCTACATCACCGACAGCGAGCTGCTCGAGGACGTCTACACGATGAACGACTTCGGGCTCGGCTCCGAGGAGCTGCCCGGCGCCAACCGCGGGCGCGTCCCGCTGCGGCCGCGGGCCGAGGTCACCGGCCTCTCCCGCCCGGTGCCGTACCTGATCACCGAGTTCAATGGCCACATGTTCCCGACCAAGCGCGGCGACCACGAGCAGCGCCAGGCCGAGCACGTCACCCGCTACCTCCAGGTGCTGAACGCGGCCTACGGCGATCCCGAGATCGCCGGCTGCATCGGCTGGTGCATGTTCGACTACAACACCCACAAGGATTTCGGCTCGGGCGACCGCATCTGTCACCACGGCGTGCTCGACATGTACCGCGAGCCGAAGTTCGGCGCCTGGGTCTACGCGAGCCAGGCCGATCCCGCCGACGGCATCGTCATGAAGCCCGTGACCTACTGGGCACGCGGCGAGCGCAACATTGGCGGGGCGCTGCCGCTCATCGTGCTCACCAACTGCGACGAGGTCGAGTTCCGCTACGGCAGCGCGCTCGTGAAGCGGATCGCGCCCGACCGGGAGGCCTATCCGCACTTGCCGCACGCCCCGGTGGTCATCGACCACCGGCACTTCTCGCCGGACGAGCTCGGGCTGTGGGGCGAGAGCTGGGCCGGTCTCACCCTGCGCGGGCTGATCGGCGGCGAGGTGGTGGCCGAGCTGCGGATGGTCGCCGACCCGGTCGCGACCCGGCTCGAGGTCGTGGCGGACGACCACCGGCTTCTCGCGTCGGAGAAGGACGCCGTGCGGGTGATCGTGCGGGCGCTGGATCAAGCCGGCTCTCTGCTGCCCTTCCTGCACGACCCGGTGACGGTTCGCGTGACCGGGCCGGCGCGCGTGATCGGTCCCGAGGTGCTGACCCTCACGGGAGGGACGACCGGGTTCTGGCTGGAGACGCTCGGAGCGGCGGGACCGATCGGCCTCGAGGTGTCGTCCCCGCGCTTCGCTGCGGTCCACCTCGCGCTCGAAGCCGTCGCCGGCTGAGAGCCCCCGGAGATCGCGGCGCGCTGCGCAGGGCGCCACTCGTCGAGCAATCAGGTCCCGTCTCGGTCGATCCGTGGCGGCTTGATGCATCGAGGTTTGACACCAGCGGCAGGGATCGCGCCCTGCGTCTCCGCCAGCACCTCCTGCGCCACCTCGACGCCGGCGGCGCCGATCGTCGCGACCCCGTCCGCCCCTTCATCGTGCAGCGCTCGGCCAGCACATCGCGCGCCGGTGGCGTCTCCGCAGCGAAGGCGGCGCCCACTTCGGAAACCACTCGCCCCAACTCCGCGCCGCACCGAAATCGATGTGGATGAAGCCGGGCGCGGGTAGCATCCGAAGGCCTTGAACCCGACCGCGCGCGCCGCCGCCTCGAACACCTCCGGATCGTGGTTCGCCATGGCGATGTCGAAGGCGGCGCCGTCGAGATGCTTCGACCGGGTGGCGCCGCCGACGGCGCGGTTGTGTTCGGGGCTGCGGTAGGCCGACCGCACGATCAGCGGCTTGCCCAGCCGGTCGCGCAGCGCCTGCAGCCTGTCGAGCGCCGCTTCGTTGACGAGCAGCTTACCGGTGCCCCGGCAGGCGATCTCTGCCGGGCTGAAATTCGGCCAGCGCCAGACGCTGTCCGGCACGTCGCGCCAATTGCGGTGGAAGGTCGTGGTCATGGGGTCCTCCGAAAACGAGTTTCCGGCCCCTCGCAGGGCTCGGTGCGTTCGCCGCTCGGGAAGGTCCACTGGACCTTCCCGTCTGCCTGTCAGGCAGACCACGGCTCACCCCGCCTCGAGGGCGGGTCATTGCGGGCTGATGAATGGGGTTGGGGCGCGGCTACGGGCTGCCGCCGAAGATCTTCAGCTTGATGGCGATGCCCGCGAGCAGCGCCAGCATGACTCCGGTGGCCGCGCGTCAGCTCCAGCACGTCGCCTTCGCGGGCCGCGACCAGATCGTCGGGCGCGAGGGTCGCGACGGAGGCCCGGCCGCGCATGATGAAGCGGATCACGCCCTCAGTCTCAACGGCGTCGAAGCCGAAGTGGCGCGCGAGCGTGGTGATGGACGCACGCGGGGACTCGAGTGCGCCGATGGCGTAGCCCTCGACCGCACCCCAGAGGCCGGAGACATCGATCCGCGCCTCGGGCAGCCCGGCGCGCAGACAGAGGTGCCGGACGAGTGCGGCCAGGGACACTGCTCCCAGCCGCCCCGTGAGCCAGTGGCCGAGCCGCCAGTTCGCGCCGTCCGTCCAGACATCGGTCAGCGCCGGGAAAAAGGGATAGGGCCGCGCGTCCCATGTCCAGGCAGCGCATTCAGGCACATGCACCATCCGGCCGCCGTAGACCGACGAGACCGGGTTGTTCGCGGCCTCACCCCACCAGAGATTCGTCGCCTCGAGATAGGCGCGCTGGATGGCGTCGTCGCGCCAGCCCCGCGAGAAATGCGGCGTGAAGCTTTCCGAGGACTTCGGATCGAAGAAGACGTTGGGCTGGTTCGT
>JBDHSQ010000100.1:0-12614 GCA_039808285.1 Paracoccaceae bacterium | reverse complement strand
GATTTCGCGTAGTCCTGCGTCACCATCGAGGCGTTGTAGGTCACCCCTCCGGTCGTGAACCCGCCCGTTTCCTGCGCGATGCCAAGCTCGCGGAAGCCGGTGCCGAGGATGTTCGTGCGATGGCCGGGGCTCAGGAACAGGTCGCCGTGCTGCGCCGCGATGGCGGAGCCGGTCTGGAGCGCGCCGGTCGAGCCGCGCCAGGCGATGTTCTCGCCCCAACTCCAGCCGTTCGCGAAGATATAGCCCGCGCCGGACATGCGGCTTCCCGGATCGCTCCCGCCCGCGCCGGTATGGCTGAACGTGTCGGTGCCGAGCATCCAGAGCGAATGGTCGCTGGCGGCGTCCTGAAGCTGGCCATCGGGCGCCAGCACCTCCCTGGCCGACGCGGTGATCGTGCCGGAGGCAAGGCCCTGGTTCAGCGAAATGCCGTAGCGCAGTGCCTCCGCCGCCGGATCGAGCCGGGCGCGGTTGACCAGTTCCAGCATGAATTGCTCTTCCGCCGTCCAGGCCATCGCTGCGCCTCGCCGCTCGCCGCCGCCCCTGCGCCGCCGCTTCGGCCGGGCACGGAAGGAAGGCTAGCGCCGGGCTGCGGCGAGAAGATGGCAAGGGTGCGGCAAGAGGTGGCGCCGCCGGCGTCGCACTGTCCGCGGCGTCAGCGCGACTTGAACAGAGAGCCGAGGATTCCCCGCACGATTGCCTGGCCGGTCCTGGTGCCGAGTTGACGGGCAAGGCTCTTGCCGAAGGCGGTGGCGACGCTGTCGGACCGCGAGGGGGAGCGGCCCGCGGAAGACCGGTCCGCCCGGGTTCCGTCATAGCGGCGTGCCTGCTTCAGTTCGCGCAGCTCGGCCTTCATCTTCTCTTCCTCGGCCGCCGCCTCTGCCGCCGCCTTGGCCGCCGCCTCCGACCTCGTCTGAAGCCGTTCGAAGGCAGAGTCGCGATCGACCGGCGTGTCGTATTTGAACCCCAGCCCCGTGGCCGCGATCACTGCCCTGCGTTCGTCGGGTGTCACCGGGCCGAGACGGCTTGCCGGCGGGCGGACGAGCGTGCGCTCGACCATCCCGGGCACGCCCTTGGCCTCGAGGAACGATGTCACCGCCTCGCCCGTCCCCACCTCCTTGATCGCGGTCTCGGTGTCGAAGCGGGGATTCGGCCGGTAGTTCTCGGCGGCGCGGGCGAGATCCTTCTGGTCCTTGGCGGTGAAGGCACGCAGCGCGTGCTGCACCCGGTTGCCGAGCTGGCCGAGGATGTCGTCGGGCACGTCGGCGGGGTTCTGGGTGCAGAAATACACCCCCACCCCCTTCGACCGGATCAGCCGGGCGACCTGCTCCACCTTGTCGACGAGCGCCTTGGGCGCGTCGTCGAAGAGAAGATGCGCCTCGTCGAAGAAGAAGACGAATTTCGGCTTCTCCGGATCGCCGACCTCGGGCAGATCCTCGAAGAGTTCGGACAGGAGCCACAGAAGAAAGGTCGCGTAGAGCCGGGGCGAGCCCATCAGCCGGTCGGCGGCAAGGATGTTGACCTGCCCCCGCCCGTCCGGCGCTACGCGCATCATGTCGGCGAGGTCGAGCGCCGGTTCCCCGAAAAGCCGCGCGCCGCCCTGGTTTTCCAGCACGAGGAGCTGGCGCTGGATCGCCCCCACCGTCGCGGGCGAGACGTTGCCGTAGCGCAGCCCGATCCCGGCCGCGTTCTCGCCGATCCAGACCAGCATCGCCTGGAGATCCTTGAGGTCGAGAAGCGGCAGCCCCTCCTCGTCGGCCAGCCGGAAGGCGATGTTGAGCACACCCTCCTGCGGCTCGCTGAGTTCCATGAGCCGCGACAGCAGGAGCGGCCCCATCTCGGTCACGGTGGTGCGCACGGGCGTGCCCTGTTCGCCGTAGAGATCCCAGAACGCCACCGGGAACGACCGGTATTGCAGCTCGTAGCCGATCGTCGCGCAGCGCTTCACGAAGGCCTCGTGCGGCTTGGCCTCGGCCGACCCGGCCACGGCAAGCCCGGCAAGATCGCCCTTCACGTCGGCCAGGAACACCGGCACGCCCGCGGCCGAGAAGCTTTCGGCGAGGGTCTGGAGCGTCACCGTCTTGCCCGTCCCGGTCGCCCCGGCGATGAGACCGTGGCGATTGCCGTATCTGAGCAGAAGCTCTTGCGGCACGCCGTAGCCCTCGCCGCCGCCGCCCACGAAAATTGCGCCTTCGGTCAACACCTTGCCCCCCTCTCCTCGCCAGTTGGCCCGGCAACAATACAGTCTTGGCCGCGGGGTGCCAGAGCCGATTGCATCGGTGCCGGCCCCCGGCGCGGCTCGGCGAGGCCTGTCGCCCTCCGGAACGGCGATGCCGCCCGGTCGTCGCTTTTTTCGTTCAGAATCAGATTTGTGCAGGTTCGATTTTTCCGGTTGACGCAACGAAGCGAAGCAAATAGCGTGCGGGCCAATGACTAAGTCGGCCTGTCCGACAGGGAGCAAAAGATCGCGAAAGGGCCCCGCAGGGGGCCCTTTTTTGCTGCCCGCGCCACGCCGGCAGGCGCCGCCTCGGCAGAAAACCGCTTTGCCCGATGGCCCGCGCTTTCGGCGCTGACACTGTCGGGGGCGCGTGTTAAAGCCGGCGCGGAATCCTCATGGATCAACGGAAAGAACAGATGACCGCACTCGCAAGACCGCTGGCTCTCGCCCTCGCCCTCCTCGCCGCCGCCCCGGCCTTCGCCCAGGAGACGACGCCGGCCCCGGCGCCCGATACGGAAACCACGGCGCCGGCCCCCGCCGATGCCGCGGCCGCCGCCCCGCAAGCGGCCGCCCCGACCGGCAACGGCGTCGGCGAACCCTATGTGTCGGAGACCTTCGAAGCCTGGGAACTGCGCTGCGTGCGCACCGAGGACGGATCGGACCCCTGCCAGCTCTACCAGCTCCTGAAGGACAAGGAGACCGCCAAGCCGGTGGCCGAGATCAGCCTTCTGGCACTGCCCGAGGGCGGCGAGGCCGTCGCCGGCGCCACGATCATCGTGCCCCTCGAAACGCTTCTGACACAGCAGCTCAACATCACCGTCGACAAGGGCAAGACCAAGCGCTACCCCTTCACCTTCTGCGCCGAGGTCGGCTGTGTCGCGCGGGTGGGCTTCACCAAGGAAGACATCGACGGCTTCAAGAAGGGCAATGTCGCGGTCGTGTCGGTGGTGCCGGTGGCCGCCCCCGACCGGACTGTCGACGTCGAGATCTCGCTCAAGGGCTTCACCGCCGGTCTCGAGGCGGTGGCCAAGGCGAACGCTCCGAAGCAGAACTGAGCGCCCCGCGAACACCGCGTTCCCTGCGCCGCCCCCCGGGGCGGCGTTTCCATGTCAGGCGGCGCGCAGCGCCAGCACCGCGTTCAGCCCGCCGAAGGCGAAGGCGTTCGACAGCACCGCCGTCACCCGCGCCTCCCGCGCGACGTTCGGCACGACGTCGAGCGCGCATTCCGGATCCGGTTCCTCGTAGCCGACGGTCGGCGCGATCACCCCGTCGCGCAGCGCCATGATGCAGGCCAGAAGTTCCACCGCGCCGGTGCCGCCGATGACATGGCCGTGCATCGACTTGGTGGAGGAGATCATCAGCCGGTCGGCATGGGGGCCGAAGGCATGGGCCACGGCGGCGCATTCGGTCTTGTCGTTGGCGGCCGTGCCGGTGCCGTGGGCGTTGACGTAGCCCACGTCCCCGGGATCGAGCCGCGCATCGCGCAAGGCCCCGGTGATCGCGCGCTCCGCCCCCGACTGGCTCGGCATCACGATGTCGGCCGCGTCCGAGGTCATCGAGAAGCCGGCCACCTCGGCAAGGATCTCGGCGCCCCGCGCCCGCGCGTGCTCCCAGTCCTCGAAGACGAAGACGCCCGCGCCCTCGCCCTGGACCATGCCGTTGCGATTGGCGCTGAAGGGCCGGCAGGCATCCTTCGACATGACGCGCAACCCCTCCCAGGCCTTGATGCCGCCGAAGCACAGCATCGCCTCGGCGCCGCCGGTGATCATCGCCCGCGCGCCACCCGACCGCACCATCTGGAAGGCCAGCCCCATCGCGTGGTTCGAGGACGCACAAGCCGTGGCCACCGTGAAGGAAGGGCCGCGCAGGGCATATTCCATGCTGACATGGCTTGCCGCGGCGTTGTTCATCAGCTTCGGCACCACGAAGGGATGGACGCGGTTCCTCCCCTCCTCGTAGACGGTGCGGTAGTTCTCGTCCCAGGTGGTGACGCCGCCGCCCGCGGTGCCGAACACGACGCCGCAGTCGAGCCCGAGCTTGCCGCGGAAGTCGAGGCCGGACTGTTCCACTGCCTGGCGCGCGGCGATCATCGTGAACTGGGTGAAGCGGTCGTAAAGCGCGATGTCCTGCCGGTTGAAGCAGCTTTCCGGCTCCCATCCCCGGACCTGCGCGCCGATGCGGATCTGAAGCCGCCCCACGTCGCGGAAGTCCAGCGGGCCGATCCCGCAACGCCCCTCGCGCAGTGCCCGAAGGGTCGACGGCACGTCATGGCCGAGGGCGTTGATCGTGCCCGCCCCGGTGATGGCCACGCGCCTCATGCGGCCTTCGCCACCAGATCCTCGACCGCACGGACCATCGCCTCGACCGAGGACATGTCGAACGCGCTCTTGCCCGGTTCGTTGGCGTTGAAGGGCACCGTGACGTCGAAGGTCTCCTCGATGGCGAAGATCGCCTCGACCAGCCCCAGGCTGTCGATCCCGAGATCTTGCAACGTCATCTCCGGCCTGACCTCCGCCACGTCGAGCACTGCCTGTTCGGCAATGATCGCGATCACCCGGTCCCTAACGCTCGTCGTCATCTTCCGCCTCCTGCCGGGGCCCTGCATCGCCCGGTCCTGTAACAGCCGCGCGAAGCTCCGCCACCTGTTCGAAAAGCCGCGGCAGGCGGCGGATGTTCTTCCAGGCCTGCACATGGGTTTCCATCTTGACCGCGGGATAGCCCAGAAGCACGCGGCCCGCCGGCACGTTCGAGAGAATCTTCGTGCCCCCGCCCGCGATCACGTCGTCGCCGATGAAGATGTTGTCGACCGCACCGCACTGGCCGCCGAGAACGACGCGGTTGCCGATCCGCACCGACCCGGCGATCCCGGTCTGGCCGCAGAGCAGGCAATCCTCACCCACCACCACGTTGTGGCCGAGGTGGACCATGTTGTCGATCTTCGTGCCGTTGCCGATGGCGGTGGCACGGATGGTGCCAGCGTCCACCGTCGCGTTGGCGCCGATCTCCACGTCGTCGCCGATCACGACGCCGCCGAGCGAGCGGATGCCCAGCCATTTCTGCGCCCGGATCCCGGCGCGCTGGCCGAGCGTCTCGCGCACCTCTTCGGCGCCGGATTTCTCGGGCGTGACATAGGAAAACCCGTCGCCGCCGATCACCGCGCCGGACTGGCAGACAAAGCGGTCACCGACCCTGACGTTGCGGCCGATGCGGACGCCGGCGTGGATCAGCGCGTCGTCGCCAAGCCGGCTGCCGGCCCCGATCGTGACATGCGCCGCGATCCGGGCCCGGGCGCCGATCGTCACGCCTTCGCCAATCACCGCGAACGGGCCGATCGCCGCGCCCGCGCCCAGTGTCGCGCCGGCGCCGATGACGGCGGCGGGATGGATGCCCTCGGCAATGCCGGCACCGGGATCGAAGGCCTGCGTGATCGCCACCATCGCCAGCCGCGGCCGCCCGACGAAGATCGCGGCCCGAAGCCCCAGCCCCCGCCAGTCCGCGCCCTCCCAGAGGACGGCGGCGCGCGCCTGCCCCCTGGAAAGCCCGCCTGCGTATTTCGCGTCCATCGCCAGCGCGAGGTCGTCGGCCCGCGCCTCGGCCGGTTCGGCCACGCCGCTCACCCGCAGCGACAGCTCGCCCTCCGCGGGCGCGCCCAGGGCGCGCGCGATCTCCTCCACCGTATGGCTCTTGTTCCCGTGCATCTTCCGTCCCCGGACCCCGGACAGCCCCGCGACGGATTTAGCCCTGAACCGCGTCCAAAACCACCCCGGCGGCCCGCATCTGCTCGAAAATCCGCGCATCGCGGCCGTAGACGTCGCGGCGGTATTCGATCCTCCCGCGCGCGTCGGGCCAGGCGGTGAAGTAGACCAGATGCACCGGCACCGGCTGGTCGAGCATGATCGTGTTCTCGGCGCGCGTCTTCAGGTGCTGCTCGAACAGGCCCACGGGGTCGTCGGTCTGCCGCGCAAGCAGCGCATAGGCGAAATCGAACGGCTTCCCGAGCCGGATGCAACCGTGGCTGTAGGCGCGCATCTCCTTGCCGAAGAGCGACTTCGACGGGGTGTCGTGAAGATAGATGTTCCACTTGTTCGGAAACATGAACTTCACGAGGCCGAGCGCGTTGTCGTCCGAGGGCGGCTGCGAGATCGAGAACGGGAAGTTCTTCGCGGTGAACTGGGTGAAATCGGTCTCGTCCCGGTTCACGACCCGGCCGCGGCGGTCGACGATCTTCAGATGGCTGACCGCGCGCGGGTTCTTTTGCAGCATCGGCAGGTATTCCTTGACCGTGATCGACCGCGGCACGTTCCACGTCGGGTTCACGACCATGAATTCCATCCGGTCGGAAAATTCCGGGCTGCGGCGGTCGGCCTGGTTCATGCCCACCACGGTTACCGTCTCGAACGTGACCTTGCCGTCGTCGATGATCTTTGCGGTGAAGTCCGGCAGGTTCACCCAGATGTGCCGCCGTCCGAGCGGCAGGCCGTTCATCCAGCGCAGCCGCTCCATCGCCACCAGCACCGAGGCGAGACGCGCCTCCGGCGCGACGTTGATCTCGGCGATCGTGCCCTCGCCAGCGACGCCGTCGGGCGTCAGGCCGTGGTCGATCTGGAACCGCTGCACCGCCTTTAGCAACGCCGCGTCATAGTCCGGCGCCACCGACCCCGCGAGATAGCCCATGCGGATCATCCGGTCGCGCAGCGCGATGACGGCGGGGCCCGCCGCGCCCGGCTTGAGCGCACCCTTGCCCACGGCCGGCCCCCAGCCACCCGCGGCGACAACCCGCCGCAGGTCGAGCATCCCGCGGCGCAGCGCGGCATAGTCCGCCCCCTGGGGCGGCAGCGCGCGGACGAAGGCGCCGGGATCGCCGGCGGCCGCGAACGACCGGAGCGTCGCCAGCGGATCGCGCACCGGCACCTCGCGCACCAGGCCCGCGTCGATGCTTGCGGGTTTGATGAAACCGGTCCGCACATCCTGCGCATAGGCCAGGAAAGCCCGCGTCGCGGCGACCTCGAGCTGGCCGCGCTCGCGTTCCGACCGGACGGTGCGGAACTTCTCGCGCAGCGACGCGGCGTCGTAGCGCCCGGCTGGAAGCCCGTGGCCGGCAGCGCCGTCGAGGGCCGCGAAGAGCGCCTGCCGCCGGCCCGCGTCCGCTGCGGTGGTCCACAGCGGCGCGAAGTCGCGCTCGCGGTAGAAGGCCGCGACGGCATCGGCATCGGCGGACTGCTCGGCCACAGCCTGGCGGAAGGCAAGGCCGGCGGGCGTCAGCGCCGCCACCGGAGCGGCAGAAACCAGCGCCGAAAGCGCGGCCGAGGCGGCAAGCGTTGCCCAGGCGGCACGGCGCGACATCGACGTCATGAAAGCCTCATCCGAGAATCCGCAAAATCCTTGCGCCCAATGTCCGGCATTCCCGGCGCCAAGTCCATGAACCACGGCACGGCCCCCCGCGCGGCGGCGGCCGGACTGTCGCATTTCCGCAACTGCGGTGTGAATTGCGCGGCGCGGAATCCACACAGCCGGCAGTTCAGCAAATTCTTGCCGATTCCGACGCAATTTCCGGACTGCGCACAATTGTCCGGTTGGCTGCGGAATCGACTTGTGCAATAACAATCGTGCACTTGGGGAACTCAATAATCTCAAGCCGTTGGAAACACGGCGAAAAGAGCTACGGGACAGGCGTGCAGCCATGACAGATCTGACGAACTCGGGTTTCACTCGGCGTGGGCTTCTTGCGGTCTTTGCGGCAACGGCCGTCATCGCCGCGCCCACCTGCTCGAATGCCTTCGGGCTTCTGCGCGGCGCGGGCGATGTCCGGCGCATCCGGATGTATTCGGGCCGCACCGGCGAAACCCTGAACACCATCTACTGGATCGAGGGCGAATACATTCCCGAGGCGCTGAACGAGATCACCTATTTCATGCGTGACTGGCGCTCCGACAAGACCAAGGACATCGACCCGCGCACGCTCGACATCGCCGCCGCTGCGCACCGGCTTCTGGATGTGAGCGAGCCCTACATGCTGCTGTCGGGCTACCGCACGCCGCAGACCAACGCGATGCTGCGGTCGTCCTCGCGCGGGGTGGCCAAGAACTCGCTGCACATGCGCGGCCAGGCGGCCGATCTCAGGCTGCGCTCGCGCAGCGTCTCGCAGATCTACCGCGCCGCGTCGGCTTGCGAAGCGGGCGGCGTCGGCAAGTATTCGCGGTCGAACTTCGTCCACATGGACTGCGGCCCGATCCGCACCTGGGGCGCTTGACACCCCGACAGCGCTGAAGGTTCCGCCAGAACGGCGCCCGGTCCTCCGCGGCGCCGTTCGGCTTTCAGGCCTCCGTCACACCCGGCCGTCCGGTGCCGATGTCGCCGGGCGCGACCGAAACCGACTTGATCACGGCATGGGCCGTCACCCCCTTCTCGATACCCAGCGCGAATGCCGACCGGCGGGTGATCCGTGCCAGCACCCGGCCCGCGGCCGTGTCGAGCGCCACGATCGCGCCGGGCCCGCCGCCGGCGCGCACTTCACCGACCGTGCCCGCAAGGATATTGAGCGCAGAGAGCCCCTCGGGCCGCGTGCGCGAGAGGATCACCTCATGCGCCGCGATCCGCACGCGAATGGTGCTTCCGACCGCCTGCGACAGATGCGGCAGGAACAGCGGCTGCCCCCCCGCCCTGAGTTCGGTCAGACCGTCGGCATGATGGGCTGCAATCGTCGCGATCAGCACGGCGCCCGCATCCCGCGTGCCCGATGGCAGGACCGAGGGGTCGCCCAGCACCTCGGCCACCGGCCCCTGCCCGACGACCCGGCCGGCATCGAGCGCCACCACCGTGGTGGCGAGCCGAGCCACCTCGGACACCGCGTGGCTGACGTAAAGGATCGGCACCGCCACCTCGTCGCGCAGCCGTTCGAAATAGGGCAGGATCTCGGCCTTGCGTTCCTCGTCCAGCGCCGCCAGCGGTTCGTCGGCGAGGATCAGCTTGGGCCGCGCCAGAAGCGCCCGGCCGATGGCGACCCGCTGCTTTTCGCCCCCCGAAAGCGCACCGGGGCGGCGATCGAGCAGATGGCCGATGCCGAGCAGATCGACGATGCGGCCGAAATCCTCCGGCCGGGTCGCGCGCGGCGCGAACCAGGCGCCGTAGCGCAGGTTCTGGCGCACCGTCAGATGCGGAAAGAGCCGGCCCTCCTGGAAGATGCAGCCGATCCGGCGGCGGTGCGGCGCCACGAACACCCCGCGCCCGGTATCCAGCAGGCACCGGCCGTCAACGCTGATCCTGCCCTCGCCGGGCAGCAACAGCCCTGCGACCGCATTGACGATGCAGGTCTTTCCCGACCCGGACCGTCCGAAGAGCGCGGTGACCCCGTCGGGGGCGTCGAACGTAGCGTCGAGCGAGAAGCCGGGAAAGCGGTGGCGTATGGCGACGGAAAGCGTCATGCGCCGGAAATCCGCCGGGCGACGCGGCGGCCCGCCCATTCCGACAGGAGAAGTGCGGCCATCGCGACGGCCAGCGCGACGAGGACGAGCCTTCCCGCCTGCGCCTCGCCGCCCGGCACCTGGAGGAAGCTGTAGATCGCCGTCGGCAGGGTCTGGGTCTGGCCGGGGATGTTCGACACGAAGGTGATGGTGGCGCCGAACTCTCCCATCGCCTTGGCGAAGGCGAGGATCGCCCCGGCAAGCACGCCGGGCAGGATCAGGGGCAGCGTCACGGTTAGGAAGACCCAGGGGCGCGAGGCGCCGAGCGTGCCCGCCGCCTGTTCCAGCTTCGGGTCCACCGCCTCGATCGCCAGCCGGATCGTCCGCACCATCAGCGGAAAGCCCATCACCGCCGCCGCGAGCGCCGCCCCGGTCCAGCGGAAGGCGAAGACGATGCCGAACCATTCGTCAAGGAACTGGCCGAGATATCCCTTCCGCCCGAAGGTCAGCAGAAGCAGGTAGCCCGTCACCACCGGCGGCAGGATCAGGGGCAGGTGCACGATCCCGTTCAGCACCTGCTTGCCCCAGAACTCTCGGCGCGCCAGCAGGAAGGCGATGGCGATGCCAAGGGGAAGGCTCGCCGCCACGGCGACCGTGGCGACGCGCAGGCTCAGCGCAACGGCGCGCCATTCCTCGGGGGTAAGCCAGTCTGTCATCCAGCCTCGTTGCGGGGGCGCCTCAGTTGAGGACGGCGAAACCCTCGGCCGAGAACTTGGCATCGGCGGCGTCGGAAGACAACGCTTCATAGAAGGCGCTGTCCGCCGCATCGGCCGCGCCCTTGAGGAGCGCGCCGGGATAGACGATGGCGGGATGGCTCTCGGCCGGGAAGGTGCCGACGACCGTCACGTTGTCGTCCGCAGCCGCATCGGTGGCATAGACGATGCCGTAGGGCGCCTCGCCCGCCGAGACGAGCGCAAGGGCCGCGCGCACGTTGTCGGCCTGCGCCACCGACGGCTCGACCGCCGCCCAGATGCCGAGGCTTTCCAGCGAGGCCTTGCCATACTGGCCGGCCGGCACCGAATCCACCAGCGCCATCGCCAGCTTGCCCTCGCCGAGAAGCCCCTCGAGATCGAACCCCTGCCCGATCTCGACGGGCGCCGCGTCCTTGCCGTGGGCCACGAGCACCAGTGTGTTGCCGAGGAGATCCTTGCGCGTGCCCTCGGCGACAAGGCCCGCCTTCTCGACCTCGTCCATCCAGTTTTCCGCGGCCGAGAGGAAGATGTCGGCCGGCGCGCCTTCGATGATCTGCTTGGCCAGCGCGTTCGACCCGGCGTAGCTGATCGTGACGGTGTTTCCGGTCGCGGCCCGGAAGTCGGCGGCGACGGCGTCGAGCGCGTTCTTCAGCGAGGCGGCGGCGAAAACCACGACCTCCTCCGCCGCCGCCTGCGTGGCGCCGGCACCCGCAAACCCGAAGGCCAGGACCGCCGCGGACGTCACCGCACGAAAGGAACACCCGATCAACATGCCGAAATCCTCTGCAAAGATATGTTTCACGAAACATATCGCAGAGCGGCCGGGGGCATTCAAGCGTTATTTCTCGTCGGGAATATCCCTCAGCAGCGACCGGAGCACCGCGAGCCGCGCCGCGCCCGCCTCGGCCGCGATTTCCTCGAGCTTGCGGTAGTTCGCCAGCACGGCATCGCCGGTCCCGGTCAGCCGCGCGCCGCCCCCCCGGGCCCCGCCCCGCACCGACTCGACGAGAGGTTCCCGGAAGGCCGCGTTCATCTCCTCGACCAGCGACCAGGCGCGCTTGTAGCTCATGTCCATCGCGCGCCCGGCGGCGGCGATCGACCCCGTCGCGCGGATGCCTTCCAGAAGATCGGCCTTCCCCGGCCCCAGCATCGCATCCTCGAAAAGGATCCGTATCCTGAGGCGCGGCGGCGCATCCCGCCCGTGCTTGGTCACGTCATTCATGACCCGACTATGCGAGGCGGGGCGTCGGACTTGCAAGGCCTGTCATGCCCCGTCACGCAAAGCGCAGGTCGATCAGCGTCGGCCCGTCGCGGGTGAGCGACCGTGCCAATGCCGGGGCCAGGTCCTCGACCGTGGCCGCGGTTTCGGCCGCCACGCCGAAGCCCCGGGCCAGCGCGACCCAGTCGAGCGTCGGGCGGTCGAGGCGCATCATGTCGCGGGCGGTCGGGCCGGGCCGGGCGCCGACCTTGGCGTATTCGCCCAGCAGGATCGCATAGGCGCGGTTGTTGAGGAGCAGCGTCGTGACCGGCAGGCTTTCGCGCGCCTGGGTCCAGAGCGCCTGGAGCGTGTAGGCCGCCGAGCCGTCGGCCTGGAGCGTCACCACCCGCCGGTCGGGCCGGCCCGTCGCCCGCGCGCCGACCGCCGCGCCGGTGGCAAGCGGGATGCCGCCGCCGATCGCGCCGCCCGTCACCGTCAGCCAGTCGACCGGCGCGGCATGGGGCATGACCGCCGCGAAGCCGGTGCCAAGGGTCAGCGCCTCGTTCACCACGATCGCGTCCTCGGGCAGCGCCCGGGCGACCGTGGCGGCGAAGCTTTCCGGGGTGAGCGGGCCGGAGACCGCGGGAATGCCGCCTTCGGCGGCGGGAACCGCGGCCGGCGCGATCTCCAGCGCGGCGGCCAGCGCGTGCAGAGCCGCCGCGGCGTCCTGGTCGGCGCGGCTGAGCGTGATCACCTCGGCGTCCGGCCGGTGCATGAGGCTCGGCCGGCCGGGATAGCGGAAGAAGCCGACCGGCGGCGGGCAGTTGACCAGCAAGATCACGTCGAAGGGATCAAGCTGGCGGAGCGCGTCGTCGACCGGATAGGCGACCGTGGGCAGGTCGAGCCGCCCGCGCCCGCGTGGCAGCGCCGCGATCATCGGGCTGCCGATCAGCGCGGCCCCGGTGCCCCGCGCCAGCCCGGCCAGCAGCGGGTGCAGCTCCGCCACCACCGCCGGGGTGCCGAGCAGGATCAGCGCCCGCCGGCCGGAG
>JBDHSQ010000099.1:0-12721 GCA_039808285.1 Paracoccaceae bacterium | reverse complement strand
GTCCGTCGGTGTCACCGCGGCAGCGGCCTGAACCGATCCCGGCGCGACGGTCGGCTCATAGCCGCAGACGGTCTTGCGGTCGCGGTTGACGCGCGGCACCCAGGTCGTCCGACCGCTCACGCCGGCGCGGATGAAGACGCAGCCCGCGCTGTCGACATACTGGTTGCCGGTGAAGCCGGAAGGCGGCAGTTCCTTCGGCCCGTCGATCTGCGCAAGCGTCTGAGCCACCGCCGGAATGCCCGCCACCGCCGCCGCCAGGATCGCAGCCGATACCACCCTCAAGACCCGCATGTTCCGCCTCGGCTTTTGTTCGCGGCAGAATGCCAAAGGCGGGATGCCGAGTAAAGGAAAAATGCCCTATTTTGTGCCGAACATGCGGTCGCCCGCATCCCCTAGTCCGGGAACGATATATCCGTGGTCGTTCAGGCACCTGTCCAGCGCGGCGGTGACGATCGGCACGTCGGGATGGGCCTCCTTCATCCGCGCCACCCCTTCGGGCGCGGCGAGAAGGCACATGAAGCGGATGTGGCGCGCGCCCGATTTCTTCAGCAGATCCACCGCCGCGGCCGAGGAATTGCCCGTGGCCAGCATCGGGTCGAGCGCGATCACCAGGCGGTTCTCCAGCTCCGACGGCACCTTGTAGTAGTATTGCACCGGCTGGAGCGTCTGGGGGTCGCGGTAAAGCCCGATGAAGCCCACCCGCGCCGCCGGGATCAGTTCCAGCACCCCGTCGAGAAGCCCGTTGCCCGCCCTCAGGATCGAGATCAGCGCCAGCTTCTTGCCGTCGATCACCGGCGCGTCCATCTCGCAGAGCGGTGTCTCGATGTGCTTCGTGGTCATCTCCATCTCGCGGGTGATCTCGTAGGCCAGCAACTGGCTGATCTCGCGCAGGAGGCGGCGGAAGGAATTGGTCGAGGTGTCCTTCTCGCGCATCAGCGTCAGCTTGTGCTGCACCAGCGGGTGTTTGACGACGGTCAGATGCTCACGCATTCGCACTCTCCAGCCTTTTCAATATGGTCTTGCGCGTATCTTCATCGCAGAACGCGGCCTCCGCCGAGGTGCGCGCGATCGTGCCGAAGACGCCCTCGTCCCAGTCGAAGGCCTCCGCCAGCATCGCGTATTCACGTTCCATCGTGGTGTGGAAGAAAGGCGGGTCGTCGGTCGAGAGGGTGACCTTCACGCCCCGTTCCCGCAGCCGGTGGATCGGATGGGCGCGGAACGAAGGGTAAAGGCCGAGGGCGACGTTGGAGCCGGGGCAGACCTCGAGCACGATGCCCCTCTCGGCAAGCTCGTCCACCAGCGCCGGATCCTCGATGGCGCGCACGCCGTGGCCGATCCGTTCGACCCGCAGGTCGCGGAGCGTGTCACGCACGCTTTCCGGCCCCGCCCATTCGCCGGCATGGGCGGTCAGCCTGAGCCCGGCTTCGCGCGCCGCATCAAAGGCCCAGGCGAAATCCCTGGGCTTGCAGATGTTTTCGTCGCCGCCGAGGCCGAATCCGACCAGCCGGTCTCCCGCCGTCTCGCAGGCGCACATTGCGGTCTCCTTCGCCTTCTCGGGGCCGAAATGGCGCACCGGCGTGACGATCCCGCGCATCACGATCCCGTCCCGGCGCTCCGCCTCCGCCGCCGCCTCGCTTATCGCGGCGAGGTGATCGCGCCAGGCGGCGAGGTCGCGGCCGCCGCAGAAGTCGGGGCTGAGGAACGCTTCGGTGTAGATCACCCCCGAGGCGGCGCTTTCCTCCAGCACCGCGAGCGTCAGGCGGCGGTAGTCCTCGGGCGTGGTCAGGACCGAGGTCGCGGCCTCGTAGACCTTGAGGAAATCCCGGAAGCCGGTGAAGGCATAGTTGCCCCGCTCGTCGAAAATCCTGCCGATGTCGACGTGCTTTTCCTTCGCCAGCCCGCGGATGAAGCCGGGTGGTGCGGCGCCTTCCAGATGCAGGTGCAGCTCGACCTTCGGCAGCATCAGAGGAACGGCCTTCCCGGCCCCTGCGGCGCGACGCCGAGATGGGCCGCGACCGAGGCGCCGACATCGGCGAAGCCGACATGGCCGACGCCCTTCGCCCCGGCGCCCCAGCCCACGACAGGCACCCGTTCGCGGGTGTGGTCGGTGCCGGTCCAGGTCGGGTCGTTGCCGTGGTCGGCGGTGAAGATCGCCAGATCGCCCGGACGCAGCCGCGCGAGGAACGCCCCCGCCACGCCGTCGAACCATTCCAGCGCCCGGGCATAGCCGGAGACGTCGCGGCGGTGGCCGTAGAGGGTGTCGAACTCCACGAAGTTTGCAAAGGTCAAGGAACCATGCTTGGCATCGCCTGCAAGAGAGAGAAGATGTTCGAAAAGTGCAAGGTCGCTGCCCTTCCGCACCTCGTCGATCCCGCGCATCGAGAAGATGTCGCCGATCTTTCCGATGGCATGGACCCTGCGGCCGGCCGCATGGAGCCAGTCGCAAAGCGTCGGCGAGGGCGGCGCGATCGCGTAGTCGTGGCGGTTGGCGGTGCGGCGGAAGTTGCCCGGCCCGCCGACGAAGGGCCGCGCGATCACCCGGCCCACCCGCATCGCATGAAGCACCGGCGCGATGTCCTCGCAAAGCTTCAGAAGCCGGTCGAGCCCGAACGCCTCCTCATGCGCGGCGATCTGGAAGACGCTGTCGGCCGAGGTGTAGCAGATCGGCCAGAGGCTGCGCAGGTGTTCGGCGCAATGTTCCTCGATGATCGGCACGCCCGAGGCGTGGCAGTTGCCGAGCGTGCCGCCGGTGCCGGCGAGACGGGCGACCTCGTCCATCAGCGCCTGCGGGAAGGCGGGCACGGTGTGAGGGAAATAATGCCATTCCCAGGGCACCGGCACGCCGGCCAGTTCCCAGTGGCCCGACGGCGTGTCCTTGCCCTTCGACACTTCGGTGGCCGCCCCCCAGAGGCCGCGGGGCTCGGCCGCGAAGCCCGGCATCGCCGCGCCGGAGGCAAGCCGCACTGCCGCGCCGAGACCCAGCCCATCGAGATTGGGCATCCGCAGCGGACCGCTCCGCCCCTCCTCCGCCCGGCCCGCCGCGCAGGCCTCGGCGATGTGGCCGAGCGTGTTGGCGCCGGTGTCGGGCCGGCCGGCGTTGAAGAAGGCACCGGCATCCGGCGCCCCGCCGGCGCCGACGCTGTCCATCACGATCAGGAAGGCGCGGCCCATCAGGCGACCCTCTCGTGGATCAGCGGCGGCTCCTCCGGCTCCTCCTCGGCGATGCCGATGGCCGCCCTGACGGCGGCGGCGGCACGCTCGGCATCCTCGGCCGAGGCGGCATGGACCCGGGCGATAGCCTCGCCCGCCTCCACCGGCTCGCCGAGCGGCATGATCTCCGACAGGCCCACGGAGGGGTTGATTCGGTCGCCGCCCCTCAGCCGCCCGCCGCCGAGGCGGACCACCGCCTGGCCCAGCGCCGCGCCGTCGATCGCGGTGACGAAACCCGCCCGGTCGGCCGCCACGTCGCGCACCACGCGGGCCGCGGGCAGCCGGTCGGGGTAGCGTTCGACGAAATCCGCAGGCCCCCCCAGCGCCGCGACCATCCGGCCGAAGGTTTCGGCCGCGCGCCCCGATTCCAGCGCCTCCTCGATGGCGTCCGCGCCCTCGTCCACATCGTCTGCCAGCCCCGCCAGCACCAGTGCCTCGGCACCGAGCGCCACGGTCACGTCCCAGAGCGACTGGTTGATCGCGACCCCGGTCATCGTCTCCATCGCCTCGATCACCTCGAGCGCGTTGCCCGCCGAGGCGGCGAGCGGCTGGTTCATGTCGGTGATCAGCGCGGCGGTCCGGCAGCCGGCCCCGTTCGCCGTGTCCACCAGCGACCGGGCGAGCGCGCGGGCGTCCTCCATCGACTTCATGAAGGCGCCCGATCCCACCTTGACGTCGAGCACCAGCGCCTCGAGCCCGGCGGCGAGCTTCTTGGACAGGATCGAGGCGGTGATCAGGTCGATCGACTCCACCGTCCCGGTCACGTCGCGCACGGCATAGAGACGCCGGTCGGCCGGCGCCACGTCGGCGCTGGCGCCGACGATGGCGCAGCCGATGTCGGCCACCAGCCGGCGCAACTCCTCCACCGGCACGTCGGTGCGATAGCCCGGAATTGCCTCGAGCTTGTCGAGCGTGCCGCCGGTATGCCCGAGCCCGCGGCCCGAGATCATCGGCACATAGGCGCCGCAGGCGGCGAGCGCGGGCGCGACGAGCAGCGAGGTGCAGTCGCCGATACCCCCCGTCGAATGCTTGTCCACCACCGGCCCCGGCAAATCCCAGCGAAGCACACCGCCCGAATCGCGCATCGCCAGCGTCCAGCCCACCCGCTCCCCGTCGTCGAGCCGGTTGAGCAGCACCGCCATCGCGAAGGCGCCGGCCTGCGCGTCGGTCACCTCGCCCGAAGCGAGGCCGCGCGCGAACCAGACGGCGGCGTCGGCGGGCAGCCCCTTGCGGTCGCGGACCGAGGCGATGATGCTGCGCGCATCCATTTCAGGGCCGTTCCATATGCGCCGCCTCGAACCGTCCCGGCAAAAGCTCGCCCACCGTGGTCTCGAACGTCCGGCCGCCGGTCGTCGCCAGCGTCACGGGTGTGTCGTGACGGCCGAATTCGGCCAGCTTCTGGCGGCAACCGCCGCAGGGCGGCACCGGCGCGGGACTGTCGACGATCACCGCCACCTCGATGATCTCGGTCTCGCCCGCGGCCACCATCGCGGCGATCGCACCGGCCTCGGCGCAGGTACCTTCCGGATAGGCCACGTTCTCGACGTTGCAGCCGGCATAGACGCGGCCGGAGCGCGCGCGCACCGCGGCGCCGACCTTGAAATGCGAATAGGGCGCATAGGCGTTCTCGCGCGCCTCGCGCGCGGCATCGACGAGTGTCATCCCGGCCTCCTTCCAGCGCACCGAGACTGCGTCCGCCCGCGCATCTATGCAAGCCTGTCGGGTCGTTTCCGCGAGGAAAGCGCCCGACGGGGCGCGGAGGCGGCGAGGCGAACGGCCGCTCCCGGCCGACGACCGTCGAAGACGACCGCCGGCAGCCCGGGCCGCGGCGCCACCGCCGGATATTTCCGTGCTCCGCCCCGGCCTCGACCGTGCTGCCACGCCGGGGGACCGGGGTGCGGCCGCCGATCCACGCTGCGGGCCACCGGGGGAGAACGGGGCTATCGGACGGCGGCAAGATAGTTTAATGCTAAACCAGATTTCAGGGAGGATCTGGAATGGACGAGGCGAGGCAGGAGAACGCGCGTCAGGCGGCGCTCGACTACCACGAGTTTCCCAAGCCCGGAAAGCTCGAGATCCGCGCCACCAAGCCGATGGCCAATGGCCGCGACCTCAGCCGCGCCTATTCTCCCGGCGTCGCCGAAGCCTGCCTCGAGATCAAGGCCGACCCCGCGACGGCGAGCCGCTATACCGCACGCGGCAACCTCGTCGCGGTCGTCACCAACGGCACCGCCGTGCTCGGCCTCGGCAACATCGGGCCGGCGGCCGCCAAGCCGGTGATGGAGGGAAAGGCCGTCCTCTTCAAGAAATTCGCCGACATCGACTGCTTCGACATCGAACTGAACGAATCCGATCCCGAACGGCTGGCCGGAATCGTCTGTGCGCTGGAACCCACCTTCGGCGCGATCAACCTCGAGGACATCAAGGCGCCGGACTGCTTCATCGTCGAACGGCTCTGCCGCGAGCGGATGAACATCCCCGTCTTCCACGACGACCAGCACGGCACCGCGATCGTGGTGGGCGCGGCGGCGACCAATGCGCTCCATGTCGCGGGCAAGTCCTTCGACCGGATCAAGGTCGTCTCCACCGGCGGCGGGGCGGCGGGGATCGCCTGCCTCGAGATGCTGGTGAAGCTCGGCGTGCGGCGGGAGAATGTCTGGCTCTGCGATCTGGACGGGCTGGTCTATCACGGCCGCACCGCCGCGATGACGCCGCAGAAGCAGGCCTTTGCGCAGGGCACCGTGCCCGCGACGCTCGACGAGGTGATCGGCGGCGCCGACCTGTTCCTCGGCCTTTCGGGCCCCGGCGTTCTTGCGCCCGCGATGGTCGCCCGAATGGCCCCCCGCCCGATCGTCTTCGCACTGGCCAACCCCACGCCGGAAATCCTGCCCGACGAGGTTCGCAAGGTGGCGCCCGACGCGATCATCGCCACCGGCCGGTCTGACTTCCCCAACCAGGTCAACAATGTCCTGTGCTTTCCCTTCATCTTCCGCGGCGCGCTCGACGTCGGCGCGACGACGATCAACAAGGAGATGGAACTGGCCTGCATCGAGGGCATCGCCGCGCTCGCCCGCGCCACCACCAGCGCCGAGGCCGCCGCCGCCTATCGCGGCGAGACGCTGACCTTCGGGCCCGACTACCTGATCCCCAAGCCCTTCGATCCCCGGCTGATCGGCACCGTCGCCTCGGCGGTGGCGCGGGCGGCTATGGAGACCGGCGTGGCGACCCGCCCGATCGCCGACATGGAGGCCTACCGGCATACGCTCGACAGCTCGGTCTTCCGCTCCGCCCTCCTGATGCGCCCCGTCTTCGAGGCGGCGCGCACCGCGACGCGCAAGATCATCTTCGCCGAGGGCGAGGACGAGCGGGTGCTGCGCGCGGCCAACGCGATGCTGGAGGAGATGACCGACCGGCCGATCCTGATCGGCCGGCCCGAGGTGATCGAACGGCGCTGCGAACGCGCCGGCCTGCCGATCCGGCCGGGGCGCGATTTCGAGATCGTGAACCCCGAGAACGACCCCCGCTACCGCGACTACTGGGGCAGCTATCACGAGCTGATGGCGCGGCGCGGCGTGACCCCCGACATCGCCCGCGCGATCCTCAGGACCAACACCACCGCGATCGCCGCCATCGCCGTCCACCGCGGCGACGCCGACAGCATGATCTGCGGCACCTTCGGCCAGTATCTCTGGCACCTGAACTACATCCGCCAGGTGCTTGCCCGCGGCGGGCTTTCCCCGCACGGCGCGCTTTCCCTGATGATCCAGGAGGACGGGCCGCTCTTCGTCGCGGATACGCATGTGAACGCAGCCCCCACACCTGAACAGATCGCCACGACCGTGATCGGTGCCGCCCGCCACGCGCGGCGCTTCGGGATCACGCCGCGCGTGGCGCTCTGCTCGCAGTCCAACTTCGGCAGCATGTCGAGCGATTCCGGCCAGCGTATGCGGGCGGCGATGGAACTCCTCGACGCGCGGGAGGTGGATTTCGCCTTCGAGGGCGAGATGGCGACCGATGCCGCGCTCGACGCCGACCTGCGCGCCCGCATGTTCCCCGGCAGCCGCTTGCAGGGGGCCGCGAACATCCTCGTCTACGCCTATGCCGATGCCGCGAATGCCGCGCGCAACATGCTGAAGATGCGGGCGAACGGGCTCGAGGTCGGGCCGATCCTGATGGGGATGGCCAACAAGGCCCATATCGTCACCCCGTCGATCACGCCGCGCGGGCTTCTCAACGTCTCCGCCATCGCGGGAACCCCGGTGTCGCTTTACGGCTGAGCGCGTGCGAATCCCCTGCCGCCGCGGTCTGCAAACCCGCGGGCCGGGGCGCGGCCGTATTGCAAAGTCCCGCGAGGTTTCCCGGCGGCGCGTGCAACGGCCACATGTTTGCAAAGACCGTGCGCGGGCCTTGCCGGAGTTCTGCAAATTTTCGGCCGGGCAGCCGCAATGTGACCGGTAACGCGCTTGCCGCAGGGGCACGCGCCCCGTAACACGGGTCCATCGGTTCGGAGGAGGAGACGATGGCATACAGGGACGTCTACGCAAGCTGGAGGTCCGATCCGGAGAAATTCTGGATGCAGGCCGCCGAGGCGATCGACTGGGTGGAGGCCCCATCACGGGCGCTCTTCGCCGAGAAGGCGCCGCTCTACGAATGGTTCTGCGACGCCCGGGTCAATACCTGCTGGAACGCGGTGGACCGCCATGTCGAGGCCGGGCGCGGCGACCAACTCGCGATCATCCACGACAGCCCGATCACCCATTCGACCAAGGGCATCACCTACCGCGAACTGCGCGACCGCGTCGCCAGCCTCGCCGGGGCGCTGCGCGCCAAGGGCATCGGCAAGGGCGACCGCGTCATCATCTACATGCCGATGGTCCCCGAAGCGCTGGAGGCGATGCTGGCCTGCGCGCGGCTCGGCGCCATCCATTCGGTGGTCTTCGGCGGCTTCGCCGCGCACGAGCTTGCGGTCAGGATCGACGATGCGACGCCGAAGGCGATCATCGCCGCCTCCTGCGGGCTCGAACCGGGCCGCGTCGTCCATTACAAGCCGCTGCTCGACGCGGCCATCGACCAGGCCGCCCACAAGCCCGACTTCTGCGTGATCTTCCAGCGCGAGCAGGAGGTGGCGAAGCTGGTCGAGGGCCGCGACGTCGCCTGGCATTCCTTCCAGTATGGCGTGGAGCCGGCCGACTGCGTTCCGGTCGAGGGCAACCACCCGGCCTATGTCCTCTATACCTCCGGCACCACCGGCGCGCCCAAGGGCGTAGTGCGGCCGACCGCCGGCCACCTCGTCGCGCTCAACTGGTCGATGAAGAACCTCTACAATGTCGGCCCGGGCGACGTGTTCTGGGCGGCCTCCGACGTCGGCTGGGTCGTCGGCCACAGCTACATCTGCTACGGGCCGCTGATCGCCGGCTGCACCACCCTCGTCTACGAGGGAAAGCCCGTGGGCACGCCCGACGCCGGCGCCTTCTGGCGGGTGATCCAGAACCACAAGGTGAAGAGCTTCTTCACCGCACCCACCGCGTTCCGCGCCATCAAGCGCGAGGATCCGGAAGGCAGGCTGATCGGCGACTACAACCTGCGCAGCCTCCAGGCGCTGTTCCTGGCCGGTGAACGCGCCGACCCGGACACGATCAGATGGGCGCAGCGCCACCTGCGGGTGCCGGTGATCGACCACTGGTGGCAGACCGAGACCGGCTGGGCCATCGCCGGCAACCCGCTGGGGATCGAGGAACTGCCCGTCAAGATCGGCTCGCCCTCGGTCGCCATGCCGGGCTACGACGTGCAGGTTCTGGACGAGGGCGGCCATCCGGTCGCACCGGGCACGCTCGGCGCCATCGCGGTGAAGCTGCCCCTGCCTCCCGGCACGCTGCCGACGCTCTGGAACGCCGAGGAGCGGTTCCGCAAGTCCTACCTCGACCACTTCCCCGGCTACTACGAGACTGGCGACGCCGGCTATATCGACGAGGACGGCTATCTCTACATCATGGCGCGCACCGACGACGTGATCAACGTCGCCGGCCACCGGCTGTCGACGGGCGCGATGGAGGAGGTGCTGGCGAGCCACAAGGACGTCGCCGAATGCGCGGTCATCGGGATCGCGGATGACCTCAAGGGCCAGATGCCGCTCGGCTTCCTCTGCCTCAACAAGGGCACGAACCGACCGCACGACGAGGTGGTGAAGGAATGCATCCGGCTGGTGCGCGACCGCATCGGCCCGGTCGCGGCCTTCAAGCTCGCCTGCGTCGTCGACCGCCTGCCCAAGACCCGCTCGGGCAAGATCCTGCGCGGGACGATGGCCAGGATCGCCGATGGCGAGGACTACAAGATGCCCGCCACGATCGACGACCCGGCGATTCTCGACGAGATCACGGTGGCGCTGAGCGGGCTCGGCTACCCGGCGGCGAAGCAATAATGCAACAATTGGAATGCGTCCTGCGGATTGAACCCGCAGGCGCATCGCAATTGGCGTTTCAGATAGGTTGGCGCGAGGGGTAACGTCACGTAAAACCTGTGCATCATGCAACCGATACTTGTATTTCTCGGGATGCGGCGCTCCAATCCTCCCTTGGAGGCAGGTCGTGAGTGACGCAGGTTCCATCGGTGGTGCGCCCCCCGTGCGCGACCTCGACGCCGGCAGGGTGACCCTGCTTGGCCACGACCTTCGCGCCGCCGTCTCCGACATCATCGGCGGCCTCAGGCTCATCGGCCAAGGGGGTCTGGACGAATCCACGCGGCTGCAACTCGAACGCGTGCGGGCCTCGGGCGAACTTCTGGCGCGGCTGCTGGAACAGGGGCTCGCCCGGATGCTTGGCGAGGACGACTTCGCCGCGACGCATCCCGCGAACGTCCAGATGCCCCGGTTCCTCTACGACATCGAGATGCGCTGGTCGGGCCGGGCGAGCGAAAAGGGTCTCGGCTTCCGGATGACGCTGGCCGACGACGTGCCACCCGTCCTGACCCTCGACCGGATCGCGCTGGAAAGGATCCTGTCGAACCTCCTGTCGAACGCGATCAAATACACCGACCGGGGCACCGTCACGGTCGACGTGTCGATGGGCACCTCGGGGGCCCTGCGCTTTTCGGTCACCGACGAGGGCCCCGGCTTTTCGGCCGAGGCGCTCTGCCGGCTGTTCGAGCGGCATGGCCGGCCGGACGGCGCCCGCAAGCCGGGCGACGGCCTCGGCATGCACATCACCCGCGACATGGCGGGCCAGCTTGACGGCATCATCAACGTGGAGAACCTGCCCGGCGGCGGCGGCGCGCGCGTGACGCTCGACGTGCCGCCCGAAAGCTGGACGATCGCCGCGCCCGAAAAGGTGGCGGAACTGCCCGACCTCAGCCGCACCAAGGTTCTGGTGGCCGAAGACAACGCCACGAACCAGACGATCATCAGCCACATGCTGGCGCGCATGGGGGCACAGTTCGAGATCGCCGGCGACGGCGTCGAGGCGCTCCACTGGCTGGAACGCGAGACCTTCGACCTCGCGCTGATCGACATCGAGATGCCGCGCATGAACGGAATCGAGGTGATCCGTACGCTGCGCGCCAATCGACACCTCCATTCCAACATGCCGGTCATCGCGATCACCGCCTACGTCCTGCGCGAGAACCGCGATGCAATCTATGCGGCCGGCGCGGACGCGATCCTGGCGAAACCGCTGGCCGGCCTCGACACGTTCGGCCTCGCGATCGCCAGTGCGCTTGCGCGCGCGGGGGGCGGCGACACCACGGTGGCACCCGAGGCCGGGGCCGAGGACGGTTTCGACCGCACCACCTTCGATCGTCTGATCGCGATTGCGGGGCCCGAGGCCGCGCAGGAGCTTCTTGAACGGCTCTGTGCCGATCTCGACAAATGCGCACATGGGCTCGCCGCCGGTCTTTCCCGCGCCGATCTCGCCACCGTCAGGGCCGAGACGCATGTGCTGATCGCGCTCGCCGGCGCCGTCGGGGACACGCGGCTGCAATGTCTGGCGCAAACCCTGAACACCGCGGCGCATCGGCACGATGGCGCGGCCCTCGACCGCTACGGCGACGACGCGCTGGCGCAGCTCGGTGCGCTGATCCGCTTCGTCGCGAAGGAACGCGCAGGCCGGGGTGAAGCCGCATGAACGCACCGACGCTGCTTCTCGTCGAGGACACGCCGTCGCTGCAACTCGTCTACCAGTCGGTGCTGCGCTCGGCCGGCCACGCGGTGCGCTGCGCCGGCGATGCGGCGGCGGGCCTTGCCGCCTTCAAGGCGATCCTTCCGCCGGTCGTGCTTCTGGACCTGATGCTGCCCGACCGCGACGGCCTCGACTTGATGCGGGATTTCCTGACGCTGCGCCCCGAGACGCGGGTCATCGTGATCACCGCCAACGGCTCGATCAACAAAGCCGTGGCCGCGATGCGTGCGGGCGCCCACGAGTTTCTCGTCAAGCCCTTCGACGAACAGCGCTTCCTCGCGGCCATCGACAATGCGCTTTGCGGCACCGTGAACGCCGGGGCGCCGGGAGAAACCCGGCGCGAACCGCAGGCGCCGGGCGACTTCATCGGCGCCTCGGAGCCGATGCGGCAGGTCTATGCCAAGATCCGCTCGGTTTCCCGCTCGATGGCCACGGTCTTCATCACCGGCGAAAGCGGCACCGGCAAGGAGCTTTGCGCCCAGGCCGTGCACGACCTTTCGAGCCGCGCCGGCGCGCCCTTCGTGCCGCTCAACTGCGGCGCCATCCCGTCGGAACTTCTGGAATCCGAGGTCTTCGGCCACGTGAAGGGCTCCTTCACCGGCGCCCTCGCCGACAAGCCCGGCGCCGCCGCCGCGGCCGACGGCGGCACGCTCTTTCTCGACGAGATCTGCGAGCTTGACCCGAACCTTCAGACCAAGCTGCTGCGGTTTCTCCAGACTTCGACGATCCAGCCCGTCGGCGCCACCCGCCCGCGCAAGGTCAACGTCCGGATCGTCTGCGCCACCAACCGCGACCCCCTGCAAGAGGTCCGCCGCGGCCGGTTCCGCGAAGACCTCTACTACCGTCTCCATGTCGTCCCGATCCACATGCCGCCGCTGCGCGAGCGCGGCGAAGACGTCGTGACCATCGCCGAGGCGGCGCTTGCCCGATTTGCGCGCGAAGAGGGACGCCGGTTCCAGGCCCTCGACCCCGAGGTCAAGGCGATCTTCCGCCGGCTCGACTGGCCGGGCAACGTCCGCCAGCTTCTCAACGTCATCCGCCATGTCGTCGTCCTCAACGACGGTCCGGCGGTGACGCGCGCCATGCTGCCGATCGAACTGCACCACCAGATCGAGGAACCCCTCCCGTCGACCGATCCCGCGCCGCCGCCGCGTGTGCCGCTGGAGGGGCTCGTCGGCCGGACGCTGGCCGAGATCGAGCGGCTTGTGATCGAGGAGACGATCGCCCGCCACGGCGGATCGGTTCCCAAGGCCGCACGCGTGCTCGACGTCTCGCCCTCCACCCTCTACCGCAAGATCGAGGCGTGGCAGGCCCGGGGCTGAGGCAGGGGCTGAGGCAGGGGC
>JBDHSQ010000098.1:0-13050 GCA_039808285.1 Paracoccaceae bacterium | reverse complement strand
ACCCCCAGCACCGCCGCCAGCAGCCCCGCCTCCCGCTCGCCCGTCCCGAGCCCCGGCCCGAGGCAGAGCGCATTGATCCGCCCATCCTCCAGCACGCGCCCCAGCGCATCGCCCTCCGCCACCGGCCGCAGCATCACCGCATCGAGCCGGGCGGCGTTCTCCGGGATTGCCTCAGGCGGGCAGCCGACCGTCACCAGCCCCGCCCCGATCCTGAGCGCCCCGCGGGCCGCGAGGCGGGCAGCGCCTCCGCGCCCCGAGGGGCCGGAGAGGATCAGGGCGTGGCCGTGGGCGTATTTGTGCTCGGGCAGCCGGCCCGGCAGGCCCTTGCCGAGGAAACGGTGGCCCATCCAGCCATGCAGCCGCCGTCCGGCGGTGAGGCGGTCGCGCGTAACCAGTCTCACGCAGTTCTCCGCCGGGTTGCGGTATCCCGGCTTGCCGTATGCCCGCCCGTCGAGCGGGCCGAGGTCGGCCCAGACAGACTTGCCGCAGGTTTCCGGTCCTTCGCCGAGGTAGTGGCCGACCTTCAGAGACCCGGTGGCGACGGTGAGATCGGCGTGAAAGCAGGGCCGGAAGTTGGCGCGCCCGAAGGGGGAAAGGATGCGTCCGCTGTCCGCGCAGAGGCCCGAGGGCACGTCGATCGACACGCGGCGGACGGGAAGATCCTCTTCGTCGACGGCGTCGTCGAAATAGCCGCCGAAGGCGCGCCAGAGGCCGGACTCCACCGAGATCGGGCGGGTCAGGCCGGTGCCGAAGAGCGCGTCCACGATCAGCGCGCCGCCGTCCCCAAGATCCTCGCGCCAGGGCTCGGGCGGCAGGGGCGCGTCCGGTCGAAGGGGGTCGGGTATGGGGAAGACCTCGCCGCCCGCGGCAATCCAGCGGTCATGCATTTCGCCCGCGTCCGGCGGCTGACGGTCGCGCGCGCCCAGGAACCGGACCAGCACCTCCCAGCCTCGCTCCTTCAACAGCCGCGCCACGACGAACCCGTCTCCGCCGTTGTTGCCGGGGCCGCAGAGCACCACCGCTCTTTGCGGCTCTGCCTTCAGCTCCGGCCATTCCTCGAAGATCGCCTCGACGACACCCTTCCCAGCGCGTTCCATCAGTTCCAGCCCGGTGGCCTCGCCGGTGTCCATCGCCATCCGTTCGAGGGTCCGCATCTGAGCGGCGGTGAGAAGTCCGGTCACGAAACGGTCCTCCGGTTTCCCGGATCGCCCGTAAATCGGGCGGTCCGCACAAGATTTGTGCAGGACGCGCGGAATCTCCGGCGCTGCCCCGCCCGCCCGACCCTAGCCAATTGCCCGCACCCGGCGAAAGTGGTGACAGGGGCCAACTCGCATCGAACACTCCCGGGGAGTCGCGGCCGATGAAGAAGATCGAAGCCATCATCAAGCCCTTCAAGCTCGACGAGGTGAAGGAGGCGTTGCAGGAGGTCGGCATCCAGGGCCTCTCGGTCACCGAGGTCAAGGGCTTCGGCCGCCAGAAGGGCCATACCGAGCTTTACCGCGGTGCCGAATACGTCGTCGACTTCCTGCCCAAGGTGAAGGTCGAGGTCGTGCTGGCCGACGACATGGTCGAGGCCGCGGTCGAGGCGATCGTCTCGGCCGCCCGCACCGACAAGATCGGCGACGGCAAGATCTTCGTCACCCCCGTCGAACAGGTTATCCGCATCCGCACCGGCGAAACCGGCGAGGACGCGATCTGAATTCCGGGCACCCGCCCGGCCCACGCTCCACAAGAAGGACAGCACGAGATGAGCGTAAAGAACGCCCTGAAGCTCATGAAGGACGAAGAGGTCGAATATGTCGACGTCCGCTTCACCGACCCGCGCGGGCGGCTCCAGCATGTGACGCTGATCGCCGACCTCGTCGACGAGGACTTCTTCGAGGAAGGCTTCATGTTCGACGGCTCCTCGATCGCCGGCTGGAAGTCGATCGACCAGTCCGACATGAAGCTGATACCGGACCCGAACTCGGTCTACATCGACCCGTTCTATGCCGAGAAGACGATGTGCATCCACTGCAACGTCGTGGAGCCCGACACCGGCGAGCCGTACAGCCGCGATCCGCGCGGCACCGCGGTGAAGGCCGAGGCCTATCTCAAGGCCTCCGGCATCGGCGACACCGCCTATTTCGGGCCCGAGGCCGAGTTCTTCCTTTTCGACGACGTCCGCTATTCGGTCGCGCCGAACAAGGTCTCCTACCAGATCGACGCCGAACACGCCGCCTGGAACACCGACGCGGAATTCGAGACCGGCAACCTCGGCCACCGGCCGACCTACAAGGGCGGCTACTTCCCGGTCAACCCCGCCGACGAGGGCCAGGACATCCGCTCCGAGATGCTCTCGACGATGAAGCGGATGGGGCTGAAGGTCGACAAGCACCACCACGAGGTGGCGACCTGCCAGCACGAGCTTGGGCTGATCTTCGGGGGGCTGACCGAACAGGCCGACAACATCCTGAAATACAAATACGTCATCCACAACGTCGCGGCCGCCTACGGCAAGACCGTGACCTTCATGCCGAAGCCGATGAAGGGCGACAACGGCTCGGGGATGCATGTCAACATGTCGATCTGGAAGGACGGCAGGCCGCTCTTCGCGGGCGACAAGTATGCCGACCTCAGCCAGGAGGCGCTCTGGTTCATCGGCGGCATCCTGAAGCACGCCAAGGCGCTCAATGCCTTCACCAACCCGGGCACGAATTCCTACAAGCGGCTGATCCCGGGCTTCGAGGCGCCGGTGCTGCGCGCCTATTCGGCCCGCAACCGGTCGGGTTGCGTCCGCATTCCGTGGACCGAAAGCCCCAAGGCCAAGCGGGTCGAGGCGCGCTTCCCCGACCCTTCGGCCAACCCCTATCTCTGCTTCGCGGCACTGCTGATGGCGGGGCTCGACGGCATCCGCAACAAGGTCGACCCGGGGCCGGCGTCGGACAAGGATCTCTACGACCTGCCGCCGGAGGAACTGGCCGAGATCCCGACCGTCTGCGGCAGCTTGCGCGAGGCGCTGGAGGAGCTGGAGAAGGACCACGACTTCCTGCTCGCCGGCGACGTCTTCACCCGCGACCAGATCGACGGCTATGTGGCGCTCAAGTGGGAAGAGGTCTACGCCTACGAACACACGCCGCACCCGATCGAATACCAGATGTATTATAGCTGCTGACCGGCAGCCGGGCCATCGCCGACGGGGCGCCCCGAGGGGCGCCCCCTTTCGTTCGCGGAAGCCCCCCCGGCCTTTGCGCCGCGGTGCAACCGACGCGAATTCTTGCCAAATCCGGCAGAATTCGGCCGCAATCCTTTGTTAATCCGTCTCCCGGAAGGTTGCGTCAGAGGGGGTCTGGCATGACGGGACTTCACACCGGGAAGGATGCGGCAACGCTGGCACGGGCCTGCGCCGTCATCGCGGGAGGCGGCCGCAAGCCCGCCGACCCGCGCGCGAACGACTGGATCGAGGCGACGATGCGGCGCACCGAGCTTCCGAGCGTGGTCGACCTGGCAAAGAACCGCGACATCGCGCAGCGCCTGTCCCGGCTGCTCGGCATCTGATCCCGGACGGCGCGCGCCGTCAGTAAAGCCCGCCCGCGCTCAGCGTGCCGAAATCGGCCTTCTTCGGGATCACCTTCGTCTCGCCGGTCGAGGTCGTGACCGTCGTTCCGCCCTCGTCGCTGCCGATCTCGCCATAGGCATAGAGCGGCAGGTTCTGGCCCATCGCGAAACCGCCGTCGACCATCGCGCCGATGCCGAAGATCGGTACCTCGCCGTCGCGGAAATATTCCGCCTGGACGAAATCGCCCGACGCGTCGTCGGGCAGGCGCTCGCCGGTGAAGCGGTTGATCTTGATGAAATGTCCGCCCGGCGGAACCCTGAACTCCGACCCGCCGTATTTCTTCACCGCCTCCTTCATGAAGGCGTTGAAGACGGGCACGCAAAGCGTGCCGCCGTAGGCGCCCGGCCCCAGTGTACGCGGCTGGTCGTAGCCCATGTAGCACCCCGCCACGATGTTCGAGGTGAAGCCGATGAACCAGACGTCCTTGGCGTCGTTCGTGGTGCCGGTCTTGCCCGCGACCGGTACCGGCAGCTTCACGCCTGAGCCGGAGCCGCGCAGCACCACGCCCTGCAACATCGAGGTGAGCTGGTAGGCGGTTACCGGGTCCATCACCCGTTCGCGGTCCGAGGTGATCCGCGGTGCCGCGCCGGGATCGAGGCTCGCGAGCCGGCAGTCGGCGCACTGCCTCTGGTCGTGACGGTAGATCGTCCGGCCCCAGCGGTCCTGCACCCGGTCGACGAGCGTGGGTTCCACCCTCTCGCCGCCGTTGGCGAACATCGCATAGGCCGCAACCATCTTGAACAGCGTGGTCTCCTGCGCGCCGAGCGCATTTGCAAGGAACGGCTCCAGATGGTCGTAGACGCCGAAGCGTTCGGCATAGCCCGCGACCGTCTGCATGCCGATTTCCTGCGCGATGCGGATCGTCATCAGGTTGCGCGACTGCTCGATGCCGGTGCGCATCGGCGTCGGCCCGTAGAACTTGTTCGACGCGTTCTTGGGCCGCCAGAGGCCCTGCGGCGTGTCCACTTCGATCGGTGCGTCGACGACGATCGTCGCGGGCGAGAAGCCGGAATCGAGTGCCGCGGCATAGACGAAGGGCTTGAACGAGGAGCCGGGCTGGCGCTGCGCCTGGGTCGCCCGGTTGAAGACCGAGGACTGGTAGGAAAAGCCGCCCTGCATGGCGATCACGCGGCCGGTGTTGACGTCCATCGCCATGAAGCCGCCCTCGACCTCGGGCACCTGCCTCAGCGACCAGCGCCTGAACGACCCGTCGTCGTTGGCAAGGGCCGCGACCATGACGACGTCACCCACCGCCACAAGGTCACCCGCCGCCTTCGCCTTCGGCCCGAGCTTGCCGTCGGCAAGGCGCTTGCGTGCCCAGGTCACGTCCTCGGCAGGAATCCAGTGGCCGTCCTCGTCGTCCGAGACGCCCTCGATGCCGATGCGCGCCGATTTCTCGCCGACTTCCAGCACCACCGCGGGCAGCCAGCCCGGAATGTCGCGCGGCACCTCGGTCTCGGCCAGCGCGGCGCGCCAGGCCGCGTCCGAGGCCAGCGCCTCGGCCGGCAGGGTCTTGCGGGTGCCGCGCCACACGCCCTGCGAACGGTCGTATCTCTCCAGCGCCTCCTGCAACGCCTCGGCGGCGGAAAGCTGCATCTCGGGGTCCACGGTGGCACGGATCGACAGCCCGCCGCCGAAGAATTCCTCCTCGCCGAAGCTCTTGGAAAGCTGGCGGCGGATTTCGTCGGTGAAATAGTCGCGCGGCGGAAGCGCGCTCTTGAACGAGGGGTATTCGCCGCCCTGCACCGTCTTCAGCGGCGCGTCGAGCGCGGTATCGAGCGTGGTCTTGTCGATGTAGCCGTTCTGGAACATCTCGCGCAGCACGTAGTTGCGCCGCTCGATCGCCGCGTCGCGGTTCTTGACCGGGTGGTAGCTGTAGGGCGCCTTCGGCAGTGCCGCGAGATAGGCGGCCTCCTCGGGCGTCAGTTCCGCCAGCGTCTTGTTGAAATAGGTCTGCGCCGCCGAGGCGACGCCGAAGGAGAGGAAGCCGAGGTCGATCTCGTTGAGGTAAAGCTCCAGGATCTTGTCGCGCGGCAGCGTGTTCACGAGCCTGTTGGCAAGCACCAGTTCCTTGATCTTGCGCTCGGCCGTCCGCTCGCCCCCCAGAAGGAAGTTCTTGGCCACCTGCTGGGGAATGGTCGAGGCACCGCGGAGCGTCTGACCGCGCGTGCGGATCGCATCCCACAGCGCGCCGGCCATGCCGCGCGTGTCAAAGCCCTGATGGGAATAGAAATTCTTGTCCTCGGCCGAGATGAAGGCTTCCCTGACCAGCGGCGGGATGTCCTCGATCGGCGCGAAGATGCGCCGCTCGGTGGCGAATTCGTCCATCAGACGCCCCTCGCCCGAATAGATGCGGCTGATCGTCTTCGGCGTGTAGCGGGCAAGATATTCGTGGTCCGGCAGGTCGCGGCTGTACATCCAGAAGATCGCCCCCACCGTCAGCGCGGCAAAGGCCAGCCCGGTGACGAGCCAGCTGAAGATGGCGCCGAAGAAGGACAGGACGAAGCGGATCACACGAGACTCCCGGCAGGACGGAGCGTCTATACAGTGCGCCGACAATCGGGTCAAAACAACTCGGCGACAGCACGCGGGCCGGGCGAAACATCGCGCGGGCCACGGGCGCGGCTACTGGCGGATCAGCTTCGCCTCGGCGGCATCCGCCCGCGCCCAGGCCGCGAGCGCGGCCAGGATCGCCTCCTGCATCCGCGCCCGCCACGCCGGGTCGGACAGGCGCTTGCGGTCGGCCTCCGACGAGAGGAACCCGACCTCCAGCAGCACCGAGGGGATGTCGGGCGACTTCAGCACCGAGAAGGCGGCCTGCTGGACCGGGTGGCGGTGCATCCGGCCGCCCTTGCCCTTGATCGCCGCCGCCAGCGCCGCGGCCAGCCGTTCCGACCGCGGCCGGGTCTCGGTGCGGGCCATGTCCATCATCACCGCGGCGACCAGGTCATCCTGCCCGGCAAGATCGATGCCGGCCAGAAGGTCGGCGCGGTCGTGGCGTTCGGCAAGCCGCGCCGAGGCCGCATCGCTCGCCTCGTCGGCAAGAAGATAGACGGTGGCCCCGGTCGCCTCGCCCTCGGCCAGCGCGTCGGCATGAAGCGACAGGAACACGTCCGCCCCCGTCGCGCGGGCCACGCTGACCCGCGTCTCGAGCGGCACGAAGACATCCTCCTCGCGCGTCATCACCACGGTCATGCCGGCGCGGCGCAGCACCTCGGCCAGTTCGCGGGCGAAGCCCAGCATCACCCCGGCCTCGTGCACCGGCCCGGCCTCGGCGCCGGGGTCGATGCCGCCGTGGCCGGGATCGAGCACGACGACGAGCGGCGCCTCGCCGGTCTGACGCCGCCTCGGCGCGTCCACCGCCGCGGGCGCCGGCAGCGCCCAGCGCGCCACCTCGGGCACGCCTGCCGCCGTTGCCGCCGCGAAGGCGGCCGGGTCTTCGGGCAGAAGCCGCAGCCGCACCTCGCCCTCGCCCCCCGAGCCTACCCGTTCCTCGGCGGCCGCGATCCGGTAGGGGCCGTCCAGCTCGGCCACCAGCCGCGACCAGCCCTCGCGGATCGGCCCCCAGGCAAGGCCCGTGACGCGGCCCGAGGTATCGAGCACCCCGGGCCGCGAGGCGCCGAAATCGACCTCGGAGAAATCCAGCACGAGCCGCGGCGGCGCGTTCAGAAGAAACGCGCGGAAGGGAACCGCCTTCGAGATCGCCAGATCGACCGCGACGCCTGCGCCCTCGTCCGCCACCCGCGAGGCGGCAGGGTCGAGACGGGCGAGCGCGGTCAGGTCGGCCGCGGCGGCCGGCGCCGCAGCGGCGGCAGCGGCAGCAGCGGCAGCAGCGAGACAAAGGGAAAGCACCCGAAGGATCATGCGACTGCCCGTTTTGCGCCAATCATAGGCATGGCGGCCGGGCCCGCAAAGGCCCTAACCGCGCGCCGTCATGAACTCGTGAAGCCGCCGCAGCCCCTCGGCGATGTCGGCGGTGGAGCGGGCATAGGAAAACCGCAGGGTCCGCGCCCCGCGCACCGGGTCGAAATCGAGCCCCGGCGTCACCGCCACGCCCGCCCTGTCGAGGATCTCGGCCGCGAAGGCGCGGCTGTCCTCCGTCAGGTCCGACACATCGGCATAGATGTAGAAGGCGCCGTCAGGCGGTGCGATCCTGGTGAAACCGGCCTTCGGCAGTTCCGCCAGCATCAGCCGGCGGTTCTCGGCATAGGCCGCGCGGTTGGCTTCCAGTTCCGCCTCGCAGCCGAGCGCGGCCAGCGCCGCGACCTGGCTTGCGTGGGGCGGGCAGATGAACATGTTCTGCGCCAGCCGCTCCACCACCCGCACATGCGCCGGCGGCACCACCATCCATCCGACGCGCCAGCCGGTCATCGAGAAGTATTTCGAGAAGGAGTTGACGACATAGACCTCGTCGGTCACCTCGAGCGCGGTCACCGCCGGGCGGTCGTATTGCAGCCCGTGGTAGATCTCGTCCGAGATGAAGGCGATCCCCCGCACCTCGCAAAACCGGGCAAGGGCGGCAAGTTCCTCGCGCGACAGCATCGTGCCCGAGGGGTTCCCGGGCGAGGCGACGATCAGGCCCTTCACGCCCTCGGGCACCTCCTCCGGCCGCGGCTGGTAGCGGTTCTCGGCCCGCGCGGGAATGCCGACCGGGGTGACCGACATCGCCCGCAGGATCTGCCGGTAGGAGGGATAGCCCGGCTCTCCCAGCGCCACCCGGTCGCCCGCGTCGAAGAGCGCCGCGAAGGCGAGGAGGAAGGCCCCCGAGGAGCCGGAGGTGACGATCACCCGCGCAGGATCGAGATCGACGCCATACCATCCGGCGTAGTGCCGGGCGATGCCGTCGCGCAAGGCCGGCAGGCCGAGCGCCACGGTGTAGCCGAGCGCATCCTCCTCCATCGCCCGGGCCAGCGCCGCCCGCGCGGCGGCCGGGGCCGGCGTCGAGGGTTGGCCCACTTCCATGTGGATGATGTGGCGGCCGGCCGCCTCGGCCGCGCGGGCGGCCTCCATCACGTCCATCACAATGAAGGGATCGACCATCCCGCGGCTTGATGTGCGCATCGCCCCCTCACTATCGTGGCCCGAACAGGGCCGTTCATCCCAGCCCCGGGAGCCAAGGTCAATGGCCGCCCCTTCGGGTTGCACACCGCGGGAAATCTGCGATGTTCGGCCCCCGACCCGACCGGCGCGCCGAACGCGTGCCCCCGACCAGAGGCCGTCCATGAGATTCGTCCCCGCCGCATTCGCTCCCGCCGCGCTTGCCCCGCTTGCCTTCGCCGCGCTTCTTGCCACCCCCGCCGCCGCCTTCGACCTCACCAGCATGACCGACGCCGAACGCGCGGCCTTCCGCGCCGAGGTGCGCGCCTATCTCCTCGACAACCCCGAGGTGCTGGCCGAGGCGATCGACGAGTTGCAGAGGCGCCAGGCCCAGGCGGCTGCCGCCGGAGACGCGGATTTCGTCAAGGCCAATGCCGAGGAGATCTTCAACGACGGCCATTCCTTCGTCGGCGGCAACCCCGAGGGCAGCCTGACCGTGGTCGAGTTCATCGACTACCGCTGCGGCTACTGCCACAAGGCCCATGCCGAGGTGGCGGAGCTGGTGCGGTCGGACGGCGACATCCGCTACATCGTCAAGGAATTCCCGATCCTCGGCGAGGACTCCGTCACCGCCGCGCGCTTTGCCATTGCGGCGCTCCAGGCGCTCGGCCCCGAGGCCTACGAGAAGATCAACGCCGGCTTCTACGAGAGCTTCCGCGGCGAGGTGACGCAAGGGACGCTTGCCGCCTTCGCCGCCGACCTCGGGCTCGACGGCGATGCGATCCTGGCGCGGATGGATGCGCCCGAGGTCACGAAGGTGATCGAGGAGAACCACCTTCTCGCCGAGCGGATGCAGATTTCCGGCACGCCCACCTTCGTGATGGGCGGGCAGATGCTGCGCGGCTATGCGCCGCTGGAGACGATGCGCGCCATCGTCGCCGACGCCCGCGGCTGACCCCGCCCGGCTGCCCGGCCAGCCGGCCGCACCCGGCGCTTGCAGCCGCCGCGCTTCGGCGCAACCATCCGGGCCGCGAACGACCGGCCCGGAGGAAACCATGCCGCCCCGCCCCAGAAGCCTTGCCCGCGATCCCCGCGAAGCCCACCGGGTCTCGACCACGCTTGAGCTGTTCTTCGACCTCGTCTCGGTCATCGCCATCGCCGCGGTGACGGCGGGGCTGCACCATGCGATCGCGGAAGGCCACGGCGCCGCGGCGCTGCCGCGGTTCGTCTTCCTCTTCCTCGCCGTCTGGTGGGCCTGGATGAACTTCACCTGGTTCGCCTCCGCCTTCGACAACGACGACGCGCTCCACCGCCTCCTGACGATGGTGATCATGGGGGGCGCGCTGGTCTTCGCCGGCGGCGCTGCGCATATCTTCGCGACGCTCGATTTCAGCTTCGGCCTTCTCGGCTGGATCGTCATGCGGGCGGGCATGGTCGGCCTGTGGCTGCGCGCCGCCGCGGCCGCGCCGGCCTATCGCACCACCTGCCTGCGCTATGCCGCAGGCATCGCGCTCGCCCAGGTCGGCTGGACGCTGGCCTATTTCACCACCGCTCCCGCCTCGCCCGCCTTCTTCGCCGCCGGCGCGCTCTGCTTCCTGCTGGAGTTCGCGGTGCCGCCCTTTGCCGAAAGCGCCCGCGCCACGCCGTTCCACCGCCACCACATCATCGAGCGCTACGGGCTCTTGATGATCATCTCGCTGGGCGAGATCGTGCTGTCGGTCTCGCACGGTTTCGCCTCGCTCTACGGCGGCCACCCCTCCGCGGCGGCGGCGCTCACCTCGGTCGCGGCGCTGGTCATCGTCTTCTCGGTCTGGTGGCTCTACTTCTGCGAGGCGGAGCATCTCGTCACCACCCGCCTGCCGACGGCGCTGATCTGGGGCTACGGCCATGTCCTCGTCTTCATGGCGACGGCCGCGCTCGGCGCCGCCATCGCCGCGTCGATCGACGTCGCCACCCGCCACGGCGAGGCGCGCCCGAAGGACGTTTCGGCCTGGCTCGGCGCTGCGCTGGCGCTCGGCTCCGCGGCACTCTGGCTGACGCGCGACCGGGTGCTCGCCCTTTCCCCGCGCTACCGGCTGGCGCTGCCGGCGATGGCCGCCGCCTTCGCCGCCGCCGGCGCGGCGGGCCTGCCGGTCTGGTCCTTCGCGCTTCTCTCCGTCGTCGCGGTGATCTGGCGCGCGCCGGACACGCGCCGCGACCATACTGACGCAGGCTGACCCTGCCATGCCGCTTGCGGACCATTGCCCCGGCGGCGAAAGGGGCTAGATAGTCCGGCGAACAGACGAAAAGAGCTTGCCATGACAGACGACGCGCTGGTCATCTTCACCCCCTCGGGCAAGCGGGGGCGCTTTGCCCCCGGCACGCCGGTGCTGACCGCGGCGCGCCAGCTCGGCGTCGACCTCGACAGCGTCTGCGGCGGGCGCGGCATCTGCTCGAAATGCCAGATCACGCCGGGCTATGGCGAATTCCCCAAGCACGGGGTGACCGTGACCGAGCACGCGCTTTCGGAATGGAACGCCGTCGAGGAACGCTACGACCGCATCCGCGGCCTGAAGGAAGGGCGCCGGCTGGGCTGCCAGGCCAGGATCATGGGCGACGTGGTGATCGACGTCCCGCCCGAAAGCCAGGTCCACCGCCAGGTGATCCGCAAGTCGGCCACGGCACGCGCGATCACGATGGACCCGGCCACCCACGCCTATTACGTCGAGGTGGCCGAGCCCGACATGCACGAACCCTCGGGCGACTTCCAGCGGCTCGCCGCGGCGCTGAAGGAACAATGGCAGATCGAGGGGCTCGAGGCCGAGCCCGCGCTGCTGCGCCGCCTGCAACCGATCCTGCGCAAGGGCGAATGGAAGGTGACGGTGATCCTGCACCGCGACCACCACGACCGCCCGCGCATCCTCGATATACAGCCGGGCTTCTGGGAAGGCAGGCTCTACGGGCTGGCCATCGACCTCGGCTCCACCACCATCGCGGCGCATCTGTGCGATCTCAGGAACGGCAACGTTCTCGCCTCCTCGGGGCTGATGAACCCGCAGATCCGCTTCGGCGAGGATCTGATGAGCCGCGTCAGCTACGCGATGATGAACCCCGGCGGCGATCGCGAGATGACGAATGCGGTGCGCAGCGCGATCAACGGGCTTGCGGCCACGATCGCCGGCGAGGCGGGGATCGAGCCGCGCCAGATCGTCGAGACGGTCTTCGTCTGCAACCCGGTGATGCACCATCTGCTGCTGGGCATCGACCCGGTGGAGCTCGGCCAGGCGCCCTTCGCGCTGGCCACCTCGGAAAGCCTGTCGATCCCGGCGCGCGACCTCGACCTCGACGCGATCCACGAAAACGCCCGCGTCTACGTGCTGCCCTGCATCGCCGGCCATGTCGGCGCCGACTGCGCCGCCGTGGCCCTGTCGGAAGAACCCGACAAGTCCGAGGAGATGGTGCTGATCGTCGACGTCGGCACCAACGCGGAACTGCTCTGCGGCAACCGCGACCGGGTTCTCGCCTGTTCCTCGCCCACCGGGCCGGCGCTCGAGGGCGCGCAGATTTCCTCGGGCCAGCGCGCGGCGCCGGGTGCGATCGAACGGGTCGAGATCGACCCCGGGACGAAGGAGCCGCGCTTCCGCGTGATCGGCAGCGAGATCTGGTCGGACGAGCCCGGCTTCGCCGAGGCGACCGCCGCCACCGGCATCACCGGCATCTGCGGCTCGGGCATCATCGAGGTGGTGGCCGAGATGCGCATGGCGGGGCTTCTGGACGCCGGCGGGCTGATCGGTTCGGCCGAGCAGACCGGCAGCCCCCGCTGCATCCCGCAGGGGCGGACCCACGCCTATGTGCTGCACGACGGCACCGCCGAGGGCGGGCCGCTGATCACCGTGACGCAGGGCGACATCCGCGCGATCCAGCTTGCGAAGTCCGCGCTCTATGCCGGCGCGCGGCTCCTGATGGACGAGCTCGGCATCGAGCGGGTGGAACGCGTGGTGCTGGCCGGGGCCTTCGGCGCCCATATCTCGCCCAAGCACGCGATGGTGCTCGGCATGTTCCCCGACTGTCCGCTCGACAAGGTCACCTCCGCCGGCAACGCCGCGGGCACCGGCGCGCGGATCGCGCTGTGCAACATCGGCGCCCGCGCCGCGATCGAGGCCGAAGTCAAGCGCATCCACAAGGTCGAAACCGCGATCGAGCCGCGCTTCCAGGAGCATTTCGTCGCGGCCAACGCGATCCCGCACGCGACCGCCCCCTTCCCGGAACTGGCCAGGATCATGACCCTGCCCGACGTCGCCTTCAACGCGGCGGCCGGCGGTGGCGGCGAGGGTGGCCGGCGCCGCCGCCGCGGCTGACGCGCCGATCGGCAAGGGCCGCCACCGTCAGCGCAGGACACCGCGCCGGACCGCCGGTATCGCTGCCAGAGGGGGCGG
>JBDHSQ010000097.1:0-13074 GCA_039808285.1 Paracoccaceae bacterium | reverse complement strand
GCCTATCTCGGCGGCGCCCCCTATGTCGGCAGCGAGGTCTTCCACCTGCCGCCCGGGCGCCTCGGCCTCTACCTCGGCGCACCGGCGCTCGGCTATGCCGCCGGCAACTTCCTCGCCGGGCGCTATTCGGCGCATTACGGCATCGACCGGATGATCCTCGCCGGCACCCTGCTGACCACCGCCGGCATGGCGATTCTCGCGCTCCTGTCGCTGGCCGGGCTGGCCGGCGCGAATGTCTTCTTCGGGCTCATCGTCACGGTCGGCTTCGGCAACGGCATGTCGCTGCCCGGCGCCAACGCCGGGATGCTCTCGGTCCGGCCCGGCCTCGCCGGCACCGCCTCGGGGCTTGGCGGCGCGATCATGATCGGCGGCGGCGCGGCGATCTCGGCGGCGGCCGGCTGGGTGCTCGGCCTCGGCGGCGGGGCGGCGCCGCTCGCGCTGCTGATGTTCGCCTGTTCGGCGGCCTCCGTCGCGTCGATCCTCCTCGTCCTGCGCCGCGCCCGCAGGCTCGGCCTCTGACCGGGCTTGGCGGCCCGGTTTGCAAAGGCTACTGTCCGCTTCGCAAACCACTCGCCCGGAGCGCCGGCACATGGCCACCCAGAAACTCTACGCCGGCGCCAAGCTGCGCGAGACGCGGGCGCGGCTCGGGCTGACGCAGAAGGCCTTCGCCACCAAACTCGGCGTCTCGCTGCCCTATCTCAACCAGATGGAGAACAATCACCGGCCGGTCTCGGCCGCGGTGGTGCTGGCGCTCGCCGGCGAGTTCGGGCTCGACGTCACCGAGCTTTCGGCGGGCGATGCCGAGCGGCTCGTCTCCGACATGCGCGAGGCGCTGGCCGACCCGGTCTTTGCCGATACGATGCCGCCGCTCGCGGACCTGCGGCTCGCCGCCTCGAACGCGCCGATGCTGGCCCGGGCGTTCCTCGAACTGCACCGCGCCTATCGGCAGAACCATGAACGCCTCGCCTCGCTCGACGAGGCGCTGGGGCGCGAGGGTGGCGCGACGCGCGCCTCGCCCTGGGAAGAGGTGCGCGACTTCTTCCACTACTGCGACAACTACATCGACGCGGTGGACCGCGCGGCGGAACGTTTCGCCGCCCCCGAGGGCGAGCCCGTCGACATCGACCGGCAGGCGCGCGCGGTGCTTGCCGCCCGCGGGATCGACCTGCGGTTTTCCGACAGCCCCGACGTGCGCGCGCTCGCGGCCGGGGTACTGACGATCTCGACCCGCACGGCGGGCCCGACCCAGCGCTTCCAGCTTCTCCACCAGATCGCGCTGCTGACCCAGGCCGACCTGATCGAGGCGACGCTCGACCTCGCGCGGTTCCAGTCCGAGGCGGCGCGCGCCATCGCCAAGATCGGGCTTGCCAACTATTTCGCCGGCGCCGCGCTGCTGCCCTACCGCCCCTTCCTGCGCGCGGCGCAGGAGACGCGGCACGATCTGGAACGGCTCGCCGACCGCTTCGGCGCCTCGATCGAACAGATCGCGCACCGGCTGTCCACGCTGCAGCGGCCGGGAATGAAGGGCATCCCCTTCTTCTTCGTCCGCGTCGACCAGGCCGGCACGATCACCAAGCGCCATTCCGCCACAAGGCTCCAGTTCGCGCGCTTCGGCGGTGCCTGCCCCCTGTGGAACGTGCACCAGGCCTTCGAGACGCCGGGCCGGTTCCTGCGGCAACTGGCCGAGACCCCGGACGGCGTGCGTTATTTCTGCCTCGCCCGCGACGTGTCGAAATCCGGCGGGTCGTTCCACGCCCCGGTGCGGCGCTACGCCATCGGGCTCGGCTGCGAGGTGAGCCATGCGGCCGGGCTCGTCTATGCCGACGATCTGGACCTCGCCAACGCCCGCGCCTTCGAGCCGATCGGGATTTCCTGCCGCATCTGCGACCGGACGGAGTGCCACCAGCGCTCCGTCCCGCCGCTCGAACGCCGGCTCCGCGTCGATCCCGACCGGCGCGGGCTCCTGCCCTACGAGATCGGCTGAGCCTCAGGCGGCGCCGAGCATCCGGTAGATCTCGTCCTTCAGCGCCGCGCGCTTCTTGCGCATCTCCACCTCGGCGAACTGGTCGACCGGCTCCACCCCGGTTTCGGCGCGGTGCACCTGGCGGTTGATCTCGTGGTATTCGTCGGCCAGGCGGGCGAAATGCGTGTTCGAGACCTTGAGCGCATGAATCTTATCGGCCTCGGCGGGGAATTCTTCGTGGAGTTCGTGCGGGGTATTCGACATTGCGCATTCCTTTCTTCTGCCGGTCCTGTCTGGCCCGGCCGCCGTCGCCATACTTTGACCTCGGTCAAACTGGAAGGGCAAAGGCGCGAACGGCGCGAAAAGCGGCGCGGGCAGGATTGCCGAGGGCGCGCCGCCGCCCTATGTCCCGCCCACCGGCAAGAGGCGCGCGAGATGATCCTGATCGAGAATGGCCCCGGCGGGCGCCCCGCCGTGTTCGACGCGCCCCGCCGGCTCATCCTGGCAGAGGCGGCGGCCGATCTCGCGCCCGCGCTCGAGGCCCTCGATGCCGGGCGGCGGGCCGGCCTCTGGGCTGCCGGCTTCCTCAGCTACGAGGCGGGATACGCGCTCGAACCGCGGCTCGCGGGCCTGATGCCGCCGGCGCGGCGGCTGCCGCTTCTGGCCTTCGGCCTCTACGACGTCCCCGTCCCCGCCGGCCCGGTGCTCGCGCGCGCGGCGGCCGAGGCGCCCGGAGCCCGGCTCGGCCGCGCCACCCCGTCCTGGGCGGCCGCGGACCACGCCGCCGCGATGGGCCGGGTGCTCGCCTTCATCCGCGCCGGCGACATCTACCAGGCCAACCTCACGATGCAGATGCATGCCCGCCGCGAGGGGCCGGCGCTGGGGCTTTACGGCGCCCTCGCCGCCCGCCAGCCGGTCGGCCACGGCGCCTTCGTGGCACTCCCCGGCTGCCCCGTGCTCGTTTCCCGCTCGCCTGAACTCTTCTTTGCCACCGACGCCCTGGGCGGCATCGAGACAAGGCCGATGAAGGGCACCGCGCCCCGCGCCAGCAACCCAGCGCATGATGCGGCACTTCGGATCGAGTTGCAGCAAAGTGTGAAGAATCGCGCGGAAAATCTCATGATCGTTGATCTTCTTCGCAACGACATCTCACGCGTCTGCGACCCGGGATCGGTCCGCGTGCCGGAACTTTACGCCATCGAATCCTATGCCACCGTGCACCAGATGGTCAGTCGGGTGACCGGCCGGCTTCGCCCCGGCACCGCGCCCTCGGCGATCCTGCGCGCGCTCTACCCCTGCGGCTCGATCACCGGCGCGCCGAAGATCCGGGCGATGGAGATCATCCGAGAACTGGAGCCGGCCCCGCGCGGCGCCTATTGCGGCGCGATCGGCTGGCTCGGCCCCGACGGCGCCTCCGCCTTCAACGTGGCGATCCGGACGTTGACGCTCTACGGTGAGGCGGAGGTCGAGTTCGGCGTCGGCGGCGGCATCGTCGCCGATTCGACGCCGCAGGGCGAATACGAGGAGGCGCTGTGGAAAGCCCGCTTTGCCGAAGCGATACACGGCTGATCGAGACCTTCGCCCGCGAGGGCGGCGCCTTCCGCCGGCTCGACGCCCATCTCGCCCGCGCCCGCGCCTCGGCCGCGGCGCTCGGCTTCCTCTGGAACGAAGGGGCGGTGCGCGCCGCGCTCGCCGGGGTCGCCGAGCCGGGCCCGCTGCGGGTGCGGCTGACCCTCGGGCGGGACGGCGACGCCGAAGTCACCGCCGCGCCGCTCGCCCCCAATCCGGCCGGCTGGCGCATCGCGGTCGCCGCCGGGCGGCTCGACCCCGGCGCCCCCCTCCTGCGGCACAAGACCACGGAGCGCGCGGCGCATGACGGCGCTCGCGCCGCCCTTCCCGAAGGGATCGACGAGGCGCTGTTCCTCAACACGAGCGGCGAGGCGGCCGAGGGCACGATCACCAATCTTTTCGCGGACTTCGGCGACGGTCTTCTGACGCCGCCGCTGGCCTGCGGCTGCCTGCCCGGCATCCTGCGCGCCGAGCTTCTGGCGCTCGGGCGGGCGCGCGAGGCGGTGATCCGGGGCGAAGACCTGCCCCGCGCACGGCTCTGGATGGGCAACGCGCTCCGCGGCCTGATCCCGGCGCGGCTCACCGCCTGATTTCTTCGTTGCCGAAATACCCTCCGGGCGCGCGGGGGGGCAGACGGCCCCCGCCCTGAGACCCCGCGCCCTCACCGCCCGGAAAGCGCGTCGATCTTCATCTCGAGACGCGCGAACAGCGCCTCGAGCTGGCGCATCCTGATGTCGTCCACCTTCTCGTGCAGGCTCATGATCTCCAGCTCCGCCTTCAGATTGACCTCGTAGTCATGCGCCGCGGCGACGCGGTCCTTCGCCGCCTGGCGGTTCTGCGACATCATGATCACCGGCGCCTGCACCGCCGCCACCATCGACAGGATCAGGTTGAGGAAGACGAACGGATAGGGGTCGGCCGGTTGCGTCAATACCCACAGGTTCAGAACGACCCAGCCCGCGATCACCGCCGCGAACAGGCCGATGAAGCTCCACGACCCGCCGAAGGCGGCGACCCGGTCGGCCACCCGGTCGCCGAAGCTCAGTTCCCCGCGGAAGGTCTCGTCGACGTTGCGCGAGATCGCCGCGCGGCTCGCGATGCGCCGCAAGACCCGCTGCTCCCGTTCCGGCAGGTCATCGTAGCCCTTGCTCAGCAGCCGCTCGGCCAGCTCGCGCACCTCGTCGTCCATCTCTGCTCTCCCGTGCGTCACCGCGGCCGAGCATAGCCGCAGCCCCGCCGGCGCGGGAAGCGGGCGCTACCGCTGCGCCGCCTTCCAGCGCGGGCTGATCCAGGGCTCGGAATTCGCGGGGGCGAGCGGGCCCCGGCCGAGCACGTGATCGGCGACCTTCTCGCCCACCATGATCGACGGCGCGTTGAGGTTGCCGTTGGTGATGCGCGGGAAGACCGAACTGTCGGCAACGCGCAGCGCCCCGACCCCTATCACCCTTCCTTCCGGATCGACGACGGCCGTCGGATCGTCGCGCCGCCCCATCCTTGCGGTGCCGCAGGGGTGGTAGGCGCTTTCGACATGCTCGCGCAGGAAGGCGTCGATCTCGTCGTCGGTCCCCACCCCCGGCCCCGGCTGGATCTCGTGCTTCACGAAGGGCCTGAACGCCTCCTGCCCGAAGATCTCGCGGGTCAGGCGGACGCATTTGCGGAACTCCGCCCAGTCGTCGGGGTGGCTCATGTAGTTGAAGCGGATCACCGGCGGCGCCTTCGGATCGCCCGAGCGCAAGGTCACGCTGCCGCGCGACTTCGACCGCATCGGCCCGACATGGGCCTGGAACCCGTGCCCCTCGGCCACCGCCTTGCCATCGTAGCGCACCGCGATCGGCAGGAAGTGATACTGGATGTCGGGATAGTCCACGCCCTTGTCGGACCGGATGAAGGCCGCGCTCTCGAACTGGTTCGAGGCGCCGAGGCCGGTGCCGGTCAGCAGCCACTGCGCCCCGACCCAGGCCTTGCCCCAGAGGTTCCAGTATCTGTAAAGCGTGATCGGCTCTTGCGAGGCATACTGCATGTAGATCTCGAGGTGGTCCTGAAGGTTCGCGCCGACCCCCGGCCGGTCCGCCACCACCGCGATCCCGTGCTCCGCCAGATGCGCCGCCGGGCCGACGCCGGACAGCATCAGGAGCTTCGGCGTGTTGATCGACGAGGCCGCGAGGATCACCTCGGCGCGGGCGCGGATCACCTCGACCCGGCCGCCGCGCTCCACCTCGACGCCCACGGCCCGGCCGTTCTCGATCACTGCCCGGCGCGCGAAGGCTCGCACCAGCGTGCAGTTCGGCCGCTTCAGCGCGGGCCGGAGGTAGGCGTTGGCGGCCGACCAGCGCCTGCCGCGCCAGATCGTCGCCTCCATCGGGCCGAAGCCTTCCTGCTGGCGGCCGTTGTAATCGTCCGTCACCGCGTAGCCCGCCTGCCGGCCGGCCTCGACGAAGGCGTGGAAGAGCGGGTTGCGGCGCGGCCCCCGGGTGACGTGCAACGGCCCCTCCGCGCCGCGGAACTCGCCCGGCTCGCCGCCGTGCCAGGTCTCCATCCGCCGGAAATAGGGCAGCACGTCGGCATAGGCCCAGCCGCTGGCGCCCGCCTCGGCCCAGTGGTCGAAATCCCTGGCGTGGCCGCGGACGAAGACCATGCCGTTGATCGAGGACGAGCCGCCGATCACCTTGCCGCGCGGGGTGGCGAGGGTGCGGCCGCCGAGATACGGCTCGGGCTCGGTGCGGAAACCCCAGTCGTAGATCCCCATGTTCATCGGATAGGACAGCGCGCCCGGCATCTGGATGAACGGCCCGGCGTCCGAGCCGCCATGTTCGACGACGATGACGGACTTGCCGGCCTCCGACAGCCGGTAGGCCATCGCGCAGCCGCCGCTGCCCGCCCCGACGATGACGTAATCCGCTTCCATCTCCGTCCTCGTTTCCTTTGGCCAGCGCGGGCCGCGATCAGTAGGGCGCCTCGACCGGGCCGAGGCCCACGTAGACCGATTTCACCTGGGTGTAGTGCTCGACCGCCGCCTTCGAGTTCTCGCGTCCGACGCCGGACATCTTGGCACCGCCGAAGGGCGCCTCGACCGGGGTCAGGTTGTAGGCGTTGATCCAGCAGGTTCCCGCCTGAAGCGCGGCGACGATGCGGTGCGCGCGCGCCAGATCGGCGGTGAAGACCCCGGCCGCCAGTCCGAACTCGGTGGCATTGGCGCGGGCGATCACCTCGTCCTCGGTCGCGAAGTCGAAAACCGCCATCACCGGGCCGAACACCTCTTCGCGCGCCAGCGTCATGCCGTCGGTCACGTCGGCGAAGACGGTGGGATGGACGAAGAATCCGCCTTCATGCCCTGCCCGCCCCCCGCCGGTGACAAGCCGCGCGCCCTCGGCCCGGGCCCTGGCGATGTGGCCCATCACCTTGTCGCGCTGCGCCGCGCTGACCAGGGGGCCCATCTGCGTGGCCTCGTCCAGCGGGTCGCCCAGCACGATACGCTCGCTGCGCTCCTTCAGGCGCTGGAGGAAGGCGTCCTTGACCGCCCTGTGGACGAAGACGCGGGTGCCATTCGAGCAGACCTGCCCGGCGGAATAGAAATTGCCCAGCATCGCCGCGCCGACGGCGCTGTCGAGGTCGGCGTCGTCGAAGACGATCAGGGGCGACTTGCCGCCCAGCTCCATCGTCGCGTATCGCATTCCCTCGGCCGCCATCGCATAGACGCGCCGCCCGGTGGGAACCGACCCGGTGAGCGACACCTTGGCCACCCGCGGATCGCCGACGAGCGAGGCCCCGACCGCGCCGCGTCCCTGCACCACATTGAAAAGCCCTGCGGGCAGCCCGGCCTCGTGCAGGATTTCGGCCAGCTTCAGCGCCGAGAGCGGCGTCGTCTCCGACGGCTTGAACACCATCGCATTGCCGAGCGCGAGCGCGGGCGCCGCCTTCCAGCAGGCGATCTGGATCGGGTAGTTCCAGGCGCCGATGCCGACGCAGACGCCGAGGGGCTCGCGCAGCGTGTAGACGAAGTCGCGGCCGAGGGGCACGGTTTCGCCGGTGACCGCGGGGGCGAGGCCCGCGAAATATTCCAGCGCATCCGCGCCCGACGCGGCATCGGCCACCAGCGTTTCCTGCAAGGGCTTGCCGGTGTCGAGCGTCTCCAGCACCGAGAGGTCGCGGTTGCGTTCGCGCAGGATGTCGGCCGCCCGGCGCAGGATGCGGCCGCGTTCCACCGGGCGCAGCCGCGCCCAGCCGCGCTGCGCACGCTCTGCCGAGGCAAGCGCGCGTCCGACGATCGCGGGCGTTGCCTCATGCAGGCGGGCGATCACCTCTCCGGTCGCCGGATAGATCACGTCGAAGGCCGCGCCTTCCCGGTCCTCGACCGGGGCGCCGTCGACGAAATGGCTGGCCGGCGGCTGCGCCCTCATCCCCGCCCCTCCAGCTCACGCTCCAGATATCCGAGCACGAGGTCGGCCGCGGCGGTGCCGTCGGGGGCGCCGCGCTTCAGCGCCTCGCGGATGTAGACGCCGTCGATCATCGCGCCGACGCCGCGCGCCACATCCGCCGCGCGCGCGCCGACGAGCGGGCGGAGGTCATGGACAAGGTTCGACTGGAGCCGCGCCTGATAGATCGACAGAAGGCGCTTGGCCTCGGCCTGCGTCTGCGACAGCACGTAGAAATTCAGCCAGGCGCCGATCACCTCGCGGCGAAAGCTCGACGCCGCGAAGGAGGCGCGGACGACGGCCTTCAGCCTTCCGTGCGGACCGTCGGCCGCGGCAAGGGCGCCGCGCACCTCGGCCCCGTAGAGCGTCAGGATGTGGCGCATCGCGGCGAGGAAAATCTGCTCCTTCGACCCGAAGTAGTGATGCGCCAGCGCCGAGGACACGCCCGCGCGTTTGGCGATCTGGCTTACCGTGACGTCAAGCGACCCGGCGCGCCCGATCTCGGTGATCGTCGCCTTGACAAGCGCCGCCTTGCGAATCGGCTCCATTCCCAGTTTCGGCATCGCGCATCCCTCCGGCCGATCATCGCTAGCCGACTTTTTATTGATCCGTCAATCAAGAAAAACTGCATGACCTGCCGGAAACCCTGCTTTTCCTGAGGAAATTCTTGGTCTAGGCTGGCCCGGCCTGCCGCGCTTGCCGGCGCGGGGGCAGAGATTTTCCTTGCCTTCCAGGCGGAATTCCACGTTTATTGACGCGTCAATCAAGAAAACAGGGAGCACAGCATGACCCTCACCCACGGCCTGCGCGCCGGCCTTCTGGCCACCGCCGCGCTTCTGACCGCCGCCCCCGCCCACGCGGAAGGCTGCGACAAGATCGTCTTCTCCGACGTCGGCTGGACCGACATCACCGCCACGACCGCCGTCACCACGACGATCCTGAACGCGCTCGGCTACGAGACCGAGGTCAAGGTGCTGTCGGTGCCGGTGACCTACACCGGGCTTGCCGAGGGCGACATCGACGTCTTCCTCGGCAACTGGATGCCGACGATGGAGGCCGACATCGCCCCCTACCGCGACGCCGGCACGGTGGAGACGGTGCGCACCAACCTGACCGGCGCGAAATACACGCTGGCCACCAACGAGGCCGGCGCGGCGCTCGGGATCGACGACTTCTCCAAGATCGACGCCAACAAGGATGCACTGGAAGGTCAGATCTACGGGATCGAGCCGGGCAACGACGGCAACCGCCTGATCCTCGACATGATCGCCAACGACACCTTCGGGCTGGGTGATTTCGAACTGGTCGAAAGCAACGAACAGGGGATGCTGGCCGAGGTCGCCAAGCACGACGGCGACGGCAAGCCGATCGTCTTCCTCGGCTGGGAGCCGCATCCGATGAACGCCAATTTCAAGATGACCTATCTTGCCGGCGGCGACGATGTCTTCGGCCCGAACTTCGGCGGCGCCGAGGTGGCGACGAACGTCCGCAAGGGCTATGTGGCGGAATGCACGAACACCGGCAAGCTGTTGCAGAACCTCGAATTCTCGCTCCAGATGGAGAACGAGATCATGGGCAAGATCCTCGACGACGGCGCCGATCCGATGGACGCGGCGAAGGAATGGCTGAAGGCCAACCCCGGCGTGCTCGGTCCCTGGCTCGACGGCGTGACGACCAAGGACGGCGGCGACGCGATGGCGGCGGTGACCGGAGCGCTCGGCTGACACGCCCGGCGTGAGGCGAACCGGAACGCGGCAACAGACCCGTCTGTTGCCGCTTTCCATCTGAACCGGCGCGAGGGAGGGGCGCGATGGACTGGAGCTGGCTCGAGAAGGTCTGGCTGGCCGACCACAAGATTCCGGTCGGCAAGGTGTCGAAGCTGGCCTTCGACTGGATGAAGGAGAACCTCAGGCCGGTCTTCGACTTCATGTCGACGGTCATGGAGGGGCTCATCAACGGCATCCTCTGGCTGCTCGAGACACCGCATCCCCTGATCATCGTCGCGCTGGCGGTGGCGCTGACCTGGTATCTCCAGCGCAACTGGAAGATCTGCCTTCTGGTGCTGGTGGGCTTTCTCTTCATCCTCAACCAGGGCTACTGGAAGCCGACGATGGAAAGCCTGACGCTGATCCTCGCCTCCTGCGTCGTCTGCATGGGGGTCGGCGTGCCGATCGGCATCGCCGCCGCCCACCGGCCGCGGCTCTACGCGGCGATGCAGCCGATCCTCGACCTGATGCAGACGCTGCCGACCTTCGTCTACCTGATCCCGGCGATCGTCTTCTTCGGGCTCGGCATGGTGCCCGGCCTGATCGCCACGGTGATCTTCGTGCTGCCCGCGCCGATCCGGCTGACCCATCTCGGCGTCGCCAACACGCCGCTCGCGTTGACCGAGGCGCTGACCGCCTTCGGCGCCACGAAGCGGCAGGTTCTCTACAAGGCCGAGCTTCCCTATGCGCTGCCGCAGATCATGGCGGGGCTGAACCAGACGATCATGCTGTCGCTCTCGATGGTGGTCATCGCGGCCCTGGTCGGCGCCGACGGGCTTGGCGTGCCGGTGGTCCGGGCGCTCAATTCGGTCAACACCGCGCTCGGCTTCGAATCCGGCTTCGTCATCGTGATCGTCGCCATCGTCCTTGACCGGATGCTGCGCAAGGGAGACGCCAGATGACCGCCGCGCCCGAGAACGCCGCGCCCGAGAACGCCGCCGGGACCGCTCCCGAGGTCGCGGTGGCCTTCGACAAGGTCAACATCGTCTTCGGCGATCATCCCGAACGCGCCCTGCCGCTGATGGACCAGGGGCTGAGCCGCACCGAGATCCAGAAGGCCACCGGCCAGGTGCTGGGCGTGCACGACTGTTCGCTGACCGTGGCGAGGGGCGAGATCCTCGTGCTCATGGGCCTGTCCGGGTCGGGCAAGTCGACGCTCCTCAGGGCGGTCAACGGGCTCAACAAGGTCTGCCGCGGGTCCGTCACGATCCATGACGGCGGATGGAGTTGCGAGGTCGGCGGCGCCTCGCGCGAGGATCTGCTGAGGGTCCGGCGCGAATGCGTGGCGATGGTGTTCCAGCAGTTCGGCCTCCTGCCCTGGCGGACGGTGCGCGAGAACGTCGGGCTGGGGCTGGAGCTTGCCGGCATGACCCCGGCCCAGATGCGCGAGAAGGTCGATGCGCAACTGAAGCTCGTCGGCCTTCACGAACGCGCCGATGCCCGCGTGGGCGAGCTTTCGGGCGGCATGCAGCAGCGCGTGGGCCTTGCCCGCGCCTTCGTCACCGACGCGCCGATCCTTCTGATGGACGAGCCCTTCTCGGCGCTCGATCCGCTGATCCGCACCCGTCTCCAGGACGAGTTGCTGGACCTTCAGGACAAGCTCAAGCGCACGATCATCTTCGTCAGCCACGACCTCGACGAGGCGTTCAAGATCGGCAACCGGATCGCCCTGATGGAGGGCGGGCGGATCGTCCAGTGCGGCACCGCGCGCGAGATCATCGCCAATCCGGTGTCCGACTACGTGGCCGATTTCGTCAACCACATGAACCCCTTGTCGGTGCTGACCGCGCGCGACGCGGTGGAGCCGACGCCGAGCGCGATCCCCACCGCCGGCACCACCGACATCGACACGCCGATCAAGGAGGTGATGGCGCGGCTCAAGGACGAGACCCGGGCGCTGGAGGTGACGGACCACGGCACGGTCGTGGGCCAGGTGTCGCGCAAGACGGTGATCGCACGGCTTCTCGATCCGCGGGGGTGAGGCGCGCCCGGACGACCTTCCGGTGGAAGGTCGTCAGCGCCGAACGCCCGGAGCGAAAGCGGAGGGCCGGCAAGGCGCGCCCGGAGCGAAAGCGGAGGGCCGGCAAGGCGCGGCTCAGAGCTTCGCCGCCTCTGGCGCCGGCGTGATTTCCCGCCGCCGCGCCCGTGCCTCGCGCCAGGTCATGTAGCTGATCGCGGCGATGATCATGCCGCCGCCCAGAAGGACGAAGGGATCGACCGCCTCGCCGAAGGCGATCCAGCCGAGCAGGCTCGCCCAGACCAGTTGCAGGAAGGTGACCGGCTGCGTGACCGTCAGCGGCGCCGCGGCGAAGGCGCGCGCCATCGTGTAGTGGCCGAGCGTGGCGAAGGCCGCGACCACGCCGAGCCCGGCGAGATGCTGCCATGTCGGCGGCACCCAGACGGCCAGCGCGAAGGGCGCGAGCCCCGCCGTCACCGTCAGCGACAGGAGCCCCACCAGCGCACCGGCGGGCACCAGCGCGGCGAGCCGCTTGGCGATGAGGTAGGACAGCCCGAAGCAGAAGGCGGCGCCGAGCTGCGACAGATGCCCCTGCGTCACCTCGCGCAGGCCGGGGCGGAGCACGACCAGCGCGCCCACCAGTGCCACCCCGATTGCGGCGAGGCGGCGCGCGGCGAGGCGTTCGCCGAAGACAAGCGCCGCACCCACGGTGACGACGATCGGGTTGAGGTAGCCGATCGCGGTGACCTCGGCCACCGGCAGCCGCGCCATCGCGTAGAACCACATCGTCACCGCCAGCACATGCAGCACGCCGCGGCCGAGAACCAGCCGCCACGCGCCGGTAGGCAGGCCGCGGCGGAGCGCCGGCACGAGCGCTGGGGCAAGAAACACCAGCCCGTAGAGGAAGCGGATGAAGGCCGACTGCGCTGCCGGCAGGTCGGTGCCGAGCCAGCGGACGGTTCCGGTGACGACGACGAAGGCCATCCCCGTCGCCAGCATCCACAGGATCCCGGCGAGCGGGCGGTTCTGATCGTCCGGTTGCATCCGGCCAGAGAACGTCATCCCGCCGCGGGCCGCAAGGGCCTATCCGAGCGCGAGGCGGAGCGCGATCGTCCACATGATCACGCCCACCGCGGCGTCGAGCACCTGCCAGGCGCGGGGCCGCGCGAAGAGCGGCGCAAGCAGGCGCGCACCATAGCCGAGCGCGAAGAAGAAGACGAAGGAGGCCAGCGCCGCCCCGGCGCCGAAGGAGGCGGACTGGCCGGGGTAGCGCGCCGAGACCGAGCCGATCAGCACCACCGTGTCGAGCCAGACATGCGGATTGGCCCAGGTGATGAGCGCGAGCGCGGCGAGGACGCCGGGCAGCCGCGCCGCGCCGGCTTGCGCCGCGTGAAGCGCCGCGCCGCC
>JBDHSQ010000096.1:0-13208 GCA_039808285.1 Paracoccaceae bacterium | reverse complement strand
GGCGACCAGCGCGTGCCGATCGTGCCGGCGGCGATCCTGTTCGATCTCCTGAACGGCGGCGCGAAGGACTGGGCGGAGAACCCCTACCGCGGGCTCGGGGCCCGGGCGCTCGCCGCGGCGGGGCGGGATTTCGCGCTCGGCACCGCCGGGGCCGGCACCGGGGCCACGACCCGCGGGATGAAGGGCGGGCTCGGCTCGGCCTCGGCGGTGCTGGAGAACGGGCTGACGGTCGGCGCGCTCGTGGCGGTCAACGCGCTCGGCTCGGTGACGGTGGGCGGAGGGCGGGAATTCTGGGCAGCACCCTGGGAGCTTGACGCCGAGTTCGGCGGCCTCGGCCTGCCGGCGGCCTTTCCCGCCGCGGCGGAGCCCCGGCCGGAGAAGCGGCCGGGCGCAGCCACGACCATCGCCATCGTCGCCACCGATGCGCGGCTGACCCGGGTGGAGACGCAGCGGATGGCGACGGCGGCGCATGACGGCATGGCCCGCGCGATCGTGCCGTCGCACACGCCCTTCGACGGCGATCTCATCTTCGCCGCCGCGACCGGGGCGAGGCCGCTGGCCGATCCGGTGGCCGACCTGTTCCTCCTCGGCCATGCCGCAGCCTCTTGTCTCGCCCGCGCCATCGCCCGCGCGGTCTACCTCGCCGAGGCGCGGGAGGGGGATGTGATGCCCGCCTGGCGCGCACGGTTCGGGCAGGGCCGGGAACCGATCCCGCCCGGGGCGTGAGGTCAGCCGAGGAGCGCCCGCATCAGCGGGCTCTCCGGCCGCTCCAGCCCCTCGATCACGTCGAAATGATGCCGGCCCGGCTCGACCGTGACCGGGCAGGCCCAGGCATTGCCGAGCCGGCGGGCCTGGTCGCGGAAGGCGGGCCGCTCGTCGCCGCCGACCCAGACGTGGACGGCAACGCCCGGCCTCCGGGGCAGGAGTGCGGGGCTTTCCGCCAGCGCCTCGGCCGCGTCGAGGCCGAGCGTTTCATTCATCGAGGTCTCGCGCAGCGGGCGGAGGTCGGCCAGGGGCGAGATCGGCACCACCCGGGCGATCCGCGCCGCGACCGCGTCCGGCAGCGCCAGGCCGGCGCAGGCCATCCGCGCGACGAGGTGCCCGCCGGCGGAATGCCCTGTCAGCACCAGGGGCCCCGCGACATCGCGCGAAAGCTGCGCGACGGCGGCGGCGATCTGGCGCGTCATGCCGCCGATCCGCGCCGCGGGGGCGAGCGTGTAGGCCGGCATCGCGCAGGCCCAGCCGCGGGCGAGCGCGCCGGCGGCGAGATGGGAGAAGTCGCGCGGGCCGAAGGCCATCCAGTAGCCGCCGTGGACGAAGACCGCGAGCCCCGCGGCCGGACCCTCGGGCAGGAAGAGGTCGAACCATTCGGCGGCAGCGGCCCCGTAGCGCAGGCCGGGCCGCGCCCGGGGGCCCAGCCTTTCGCGGAATGCCGCCGCGGCCTCGGCCCAGCGGGGCGGAAAGTCCCCGCTGCCGGGAATGTATTTTGCATTCCGGTAGGCGTCGTCATATCTCATGGGCGAATCCTCGATCGGCGGCCCTGCTGGACATCGGGCCCGGCCTCGGGCATTTGATCGAATGGCACAGATGAAGGGGAGTTCCCATGCTCGATTCCGCTACCGACCTGAAGTCCCGGCTGAAGGATCCGTCGCTTCTGGTAACGCAGGCCTATGTCGCCGGGCAATGGGTCGATGCCGATGACGGCACCACTTTTCCCGTCACCAACCCCGCCCGCGGCGACGTGATCTGCACCGTGCCCGACCTCGGCCGGGCGGAGACGGCGCGGGCGATCGCGGCGGCCGACAAGGCGCGGCACGACTGGGCCGCCCGCACCGGCAAGGAACGCGCCGCCGTGCTGCGCAGGTGGCACGACCTGATGGTCGCCAATGCCGATGACCTCGGCGCGATCCTGACGGCCGAGATGGGCAAGCCCCTGCCCGAGGCGAAGGGCGAGGTGCTCTACGGCGCCTCCTTCGTCGAATGGTTCGCCGAGGAAGCCAAGCGCATCTACGGCGAGACCATCCCCGGCCACCAGCGCGACAAGCGCATCACCGTGATCAGGCAGCCGATCGGGGTCGCCGCTTCGATCACGCCGTGGAACTTTCCCAATGCGATGATCGCGCGCAAGGTGGCACCGGCGCTGGCGGTGGGCTGCGGCTTCGTCGCCCGGCCCGCGGCGGAAACGCCGCTCTCGGCACTGGCGATGGCGCTGCTGGCCGAACGCGCCGGCGTGCCGGCCGGGCTCTTCTCGGTCATCACCTCGAAGAAATCCTCGGCGATCGGCAAGGAGTTCTGCGAGAACCACGCGGTCCGCAAGCTGACCTTCACCGGCTCGACCGAGGTCGGCCGCATCCTCCTGCGCCAGGCCGCCGACCAGGTGATGAAATGCTCGATGGAGCTGGGCGGCAACGCGCCCTTCATCGTCTTCGACGACGCCGACCTCGACGCCGCGGTCGAGGGCGCGATGATCTCCAAGTTCCGCAACAACGGCCAGACCTGCGTCTGCGCCAACCGCATCTACGTGCAGGCGGGCGTCTATGACGCCTTCGCCGCGAAGCTCGCGGCGGCGGTGAGGAAGCTCAATGTCGGCGACGGGCTGAGCGAGGGCGTCACCACCGGGCCGCTGATCAACGAGGCCGCGGTCGAGAAGGTCGAGGAGCACATCGCCGACGCGCTGGCGGGCGGCGGGCAGATCGTCACCGGCGGCAGGCGCCACGCGCTCGGCGGGACGTTCTTCGAGCCGACCGTGGTCACCGGCATCACGCCGCAGATGAAGGTCTCGACCGAGGAGACCTTCGGGCCGCTCGCGCCGCTCTTCCGGTTCGAGACCGAGGAGGAGGTGATCGCGCTCGCCAACGACACGATCTTCGGGCTCGCCTCCTATTTCTACGCCCGCGACATCGGCCGGATCACCCGGGTGCAGGAGGCGCTGGAATACGGCATGGTCGGCGTCAACACCGGCCTGATCTCGACCGAGGTCGCGCCCTTCGGCGGGGTCAAGCAGTCCGGCCTCGGCCGCGAGGGCAGCCACCACGGCGTCGAGGACTATCTCGAGATGAAATACATCTGCCTGTCGGTCTGACCCGACCGCCGGCAAAAGCAAAAGGGAGGGGGCTGTCCGCCCCCTCTTGCTGCTGCCGCAGCAATTCACCCCCGAGAGTATTTCCCGACAGAAAGCGGGAGCGGCTTCCCTTTCTGTCCGGGAAATACTCCCGCCGGAGGCCTGCGAGCCGGAGGGCCGGAGGGCCCGCAGGCGAGAGGAAAGGCGTGGCGCGGGAACCGCGCCGCCGCGAAATCCGGCCGGGTTATCCGATAGCGGCCCTGCGGTTTTTGCCTAGCATCCGGTCCGGCCGCATGTCTTGGTCATCGACCCACCGCAACCGGGGACATGACATGCTGCCGAAAATCCGCAACACCGCCACCGCCGCCATCGCGGCCCTCTCGATCGCCGCGGCGATGCCCGCGCCTGCCCTCGCCTGGGGCGAGAAGGAACAGAACGCCCTTGCCGCCATCGTCGCGGCAGGCGTGATCGGAACGCTCATCCTGCAGGACAAGAAGCGCCGGGCGGCGCCGGTCCGGACGGCGCCGGGCTACTATCAGCCGCGCTACCAGGAGCCCCGCTATACCGCGCCGACGCGCTATGAACCCGCCGCGCCCGCGGGCATCTATTCCACTCCCGCCGCGCGCGCCTTCAACAGCTACAGCCCGGCCGAGCGGCGCCGGATCCAGGCGCGGCTGGCCGATGCGGGCTATTACCGCGGCGGGATCGACGGCGCCTTCGGCCCGATGACCTACCAGGCGATCATGGCCATCGCCGGCGATTCCACCGGCACCGACCAGCTCGGCTCGATGGCCGGTGCCCACGAGTTCTACGACACGATCCTCGGCTGACCTGGCCGGCGGAAGGGGGCCCCCTGGGCCCCCTTCTTTTTCCCTTCCCAAGGATTGACCGCCGGGCCGCGTCGGAGTTCGGTGATGCGCATGCAGACCCCGGACGAGGCCCTGGCGAGTGCCGCCGCGACAGGAGACCGCGATGCCTTCGCGGCGCTCCTCGGCCGGCATTACGACCGCATCTTCGCGCTCGCCTTCCGCCTCACCGGCAGCCGGGCCGAGGCCGAGGACCTGACCCAGGACATCTGCCTGGCGTTGCCGGCCAAGCTCGGCTCGTGGCGGGGCGAGGCGCGGTTCACAACCTGGCTCTACCGCGTCACCGTCAACGCCGCCCACGACCGCCGCCGCCGCGCCGCCACACGGTCGAGGGCGGCCGACGGCTGGGGCGACTGGGAGGTGAACCGCCGCGCCGGGATCGCCGAGGAGGCGGCGGCGCAGGACTGGCTCGTCGCGACGATGGCGCGGCTCTCGCCGGAGTTGCGCGACACCGTGGCGCTGACGCTGGGCGAGGAATTGTCGCAGCGCGAGGCGGCCGAGGTGCTGGGCATCTCGGAAGGCACCGTGGCCTGGCGGATGAGCGAGGTGAAGAAGCGCCTGCGCGCGCTGGCGCGGGCGGAGGGGATGCTATGAGCGACGAACTCGAGAGGCTCCGCGACGGGCTGAAATCCGCGCCCCCGGCGCCCGACGCGGCGGCCAGGGCGCGCGCGCTGAAGCTGGCGATGGAAAGCTTCGACCGGATTCACGACGCGGCCCAAGAAACCGCGCAGGCCGCGCGTCCCATGCCGGACCGCCCAAAAAGGGCGGGGTTCCTGACAGGAGTTCGGCTGATGCTTTCCCACCTTTCCCCCCGCGCCACGCTCGCCGCCACCGCCTCGGTCGCCGTGATCGGGCTTTCGCTTGCGCTTTACCCGACGCTCCGGCGCGACGCCGTGCTGCCGGGCGCCCAGCCCGCCCGCGTCGACGGGGCGCCGGCCGCGGAGGCCACCGCCCCCGGGGCCGAGGCGCGGAAGGCCGAGGCGCCGGCGGAGATCGCGGCCCCGCCGGCCATCGTTGAGGCCACGCCCGGGGCCGATCTGCGCGCGGCAGGGGCACCGGCGGCAGGGGCACCGGCGACCACCGCCCCGGTGCCGGCCGCAGATACCTCCGGCGCGGTCTCCTCCCTCGCCGACAGCCGGCGCGAGGCGGAAGCGCCGGCGGCCATGCCGCAGGCGATGGAGCACGAAGGCGGCGCGCAGATGGCGCCCGCCCCGCTTGCGCGGAGCCGAGAATCCTCGGCCGAGGTCGGGGGATTCGCCGCGCCCGGCTTCGCGCCCGACGCGCTGGCGCCGCTCCCCGCCCCCGATACCGAGGCCTTCGCCAACGAAGACCCCAACCCGGTGAAGATCGCGGCGGAGGAGCCCGTCTCCACTTTCTCGATCGACACCGACACCGCCTCCTGGCCGGTCGTCCGCTCCTCGCTCGCGGCCGGCATGCTGCCGCCGAGGGAGGCGGTGCGGATCGAGGAGATGGTGAACTACTTCCCCTACGGCTACCCGGCGCCCGAGGCCGGCGGGGCGCCGTTCCGCGCCTCGGTCAGCCTCTTCCCGACGCCGTGGAACGCCGGCACCCGGCTCCTGCGCATCGGTATCCAGGGCGCCCTGCCCGCGACCGATGCAAGGCCGCCGCTGAACCTCGTCTTCCTCATCGACACCTCGGGCTCGATGGAGGACGCGAACAAGCTGCCGCTTCTCAAGCAGTCGTTCCGGCTGATGCTCGGCCAGCTCCGCCCCGAGGACCGGGTGGCGATCGTCACCTATGCCGGTTCCGCCGGGCTGGTGCTGGAGCCCACCCCGGCCGCCGACCGCGGCGCGATCGAAGGCGCGCTCGACCGGCTTTCGGCCGGCGGCTCCACCGCCGGGCAGGAGGGGTTGCAGCAGGCCTATGCGGTCGCCGAAGGCATGGGCGCCGAGGGGCGGGTGAGCCGCATCCTCCTCGCCACCGACGGCGACTTCAACGTCGGCATTTCCGACCCCGGGGCGCTGAAGGGCTTCATCGCCGGGAAGCGCGAGAGCGGCATCTACCTTTCCGTCCTCGGCTTCGGCCGCGGCAACCTCGACGACGCGACGATGCAGGCGCTGGCGCAGAACGGCAACGGCACGGCGGCCTATATCGACACGCTGCCCGAGGCGCAGAAGGTGCTGGTCGACCAGCTCTCCGGTGCGCTCTTCCCGATCGCCGACGACGTCAAGGTGCAGGTGGAGTTCAACCCAGCGGCGGTGGCCGAATACCGGCTGATCGGCTACGAGACGCGCGCGCTCGCCCGCGAGGACTTCAACAACGACCGGGTGGATGCGGGCGAGATCGGCGCCGGCCACCAGGTGACGGCGCTCTACGAGGTGACGCCGGCAGGCTCTCCCGCCCGCCTCTCCGACCCCCTGCGCTACGGCACGGCGCCCGAAGGCGGGGACGCCTCGGAACTCGGCTTCCTCAAGCTGCGCTGGAAGGCGCCGGGCGCGGCGCACTCGCAACTGGTCGAGACGCCGATCCCGGCCGCGCCCGGAGAGGCCGGCGACGACGCCCGCTTCGCCGCCGCGATCGCGGGCATGGGCCAGCTCCTGTCGGAACCGAAATACCTCGGCACCTGGGGCTGGGACGAGGCGATCGCGCTCGCGGCCGGCGCGAAGGGCGACGACCCCTACGGCTACCGCGCCGAGGCGGTCGGGCTGATGCGCCTCGCCGCCAGCCTGTCGCGCTGACGGCGCCTTCGGCGCGTCCGGGTGTCGGGGGGCCGTCCCGCCCGGGCGGGGCGGCCGGCCGATGGCACGCCAAAGTGATCGTCGGCGCGGACGAGACGTGGCACAGTGCGGCCATGCGCCACTCCCTGCTCGCCCTGGCCTTTCTCGCCGCGCTGCCCGCAACCGCCAATCCGCCGGAGGTGGTCTCTGCCCGGGCAGAGGCGAGGGGCGGCGGCAGATGGACCATCTTCGTGACGCTCCGCCACCCCGACACCGGGTGGGACCACTACGCCAGCGGATGGGAGGTGCTGACGCCGGACGGAACCCGGCTCGGCTATCGCGAACTGTCCCATCCGCATGTGGACGAACAGCCCTTCACCCGCAGCCTCGAGGACGTCGCGATTCCCGCCGCGTTCGACTTCGTGCTGATCCGCCCGCGTTGCACGCTCGACGGCTGGGTGGCGATGCCGACGCGTCTCGATATCCGCCGATGACGCCGAAGAAATCGGCAGCAAGCCGCCCGAACCGAGGACACGCGGAATTGTCCGGCTTCGGGCTTGAAGAGAATCGCATTTTTCGTGCTACAGTTGCGCTACCGCCACAACTGCGTGCTCGATGAAGTGCGACTCACCGGGAGGATGTCATGGGCCAGACGCAACGTCGTGACGAGATTGACCTGTTTGTCGACGATCTGCTCGCCAATCCGGAACGCGCCGAAGAGCTAAAGGGCAAGCTGCGCGAGACCTTCGGCGACAAGGCGACGCCCGAACAGCGCCGCGCGCAGCTCCGGTTGCTGACGCTGTGCAGCGACGCCGACGCGCTGTGGGACAACGTGCCGCTCTGACTCCGCCCGCGCCCCGGGCCCCCGGGATCGACATCCGCCGCGGCGGCTCCGGCCTCATCCGCTGAGGGATCAGCGCCGTCCCTCGCGCAGCCAGGCCGCGATCGTCAGCCCGGCGGCAATCAGAAGAAACGCCCAGGCCGGCAGGAACGGCGCGATCCGGATATCGGTCGTCTGATAGGCGCCGCGCGGCGTGATGCCGATCCAGCCCCGGCCTGCCGCGGGGCGGCCTTCGCGCACCGCGCGGATATCGGGCAGGCCGCCCTCGATCGCGACGAATCCGCCGTTCGTGGGGCTGACCACCGGATCGAGTGGCGCGGCCGAGGCGATGGCGTCCTCGAATTCCCTCGGGCTTGCGGGGCCGAGGGCGGCCACGCGTTCGAGGTCTCCATCGGAAATCCGGTAGAGCCCGAGGTCAGGCGCCGCGAAGGCCGCCTGGTAGCGCCCCGGCGCGACCTCGGTCAGCGCGAGCTGTGTCGACGATCCGTCAGGCGCCGTCACCGTCACCTCGCGACCGCCCTCCTTCAGCGTCCGCCGCGTGATCGTCAGCACGTTGCCCTCGGCGGTCGCGGTCAGCGCCTCCTCCTCGAGGTCGGGCTCCTTCATCATCCAGTGCGCGAGCCGGCGCAGAAGCTCGAGCTGCGGCCCGCCGCCCTCGAACCCGCGCGCCCAGAGCCAGGCCTGGTCGGAGGCAAGGAGCGCCACCCGCCCCTCGCCCGCATGGTTGAGGATCAGCAGCGGCGCCCGCTCCGGCCCCTCCATCACCACCTGCCCCTCGGCGCTGGCAAGCTCCAGGTAGCGGGTCCAGCGGCCCCAGTTGGGGGCGCCGGGCTTGCCCGGTCCGCCGCCCTCGGGCGCGAAGGTCTCCAGCCCCTCGGTCACCGGATGGCGTTCGCCCAGCGCCGAGACGCGCGGCAGGAACGGCCCCTCGATCACCCGCGCGGTCGGCCGGGCGGGAAGGATCTCGCCCAGGCCCGAATGATAGAGGCTCTCGGCCGAGGCATAGTCCGGCCCGGCCGACACCAGCACCGCACCGCCGGCCAGCACATAGTCGCGGATGTTGTCGAGATAGGCCGCGGGCAGGATGCCGCGGAGGCGGTAGCGGTCGAAGATGATCAGGTCGAATTCGTCGATCTTCTCGACGAAAAGCTCGCGCGTCGGGAAGGCGATGAGCGACAGTTCCGACACCGGCACCCCGTCCTGCTTGTCGGGCGGGCGCAGGATGGTGAAATGGACGAGGTCCACCGCGCTGTCGGATTTCAGGAGGTTCCGCCAGGTGCGCTCGCCGGCATAGGGTTCGCCCGACACCAGCAGCACCCTCAGCCGGTCGCGCACCCCGTTGATCTGCACCACGGCGAGGTTGTTGCGGTCGGTCAGCTCGCCCTCCGCGGTCTCGAGCGTGAGCTGGACGACGTTCTGCCCGCCGTGGGACAGCGTCAGCGGCAGGTCGAGGTCGCGCCCCGTCGGGACGGTGACGCGCTGCGGCTCGCCGCCGTCGAGCGAGATCGCGAGGTCGACCGGGCGCCCGGCCTCGGCGTCCGGCATCCGGCCCTGCTCCTCGACCCTGAGCGTCAGCGTCAGCGGCTCGCCGATGATCCCGAAGGCGGGCGCGGTCTTGACCATCAGCCGCCGGTCCCAGTCGGCGGCATGGCCGGTCAGCAGCACATTCAGCGGCGCGGGCAGCGAGGGCGCGAGGCCGAGATCGTGCACCTGGCCGTCGCTGACAAGGATCGCACCCGCCACGCGCGCGCGCGGCTCCTCGGCCAGCGCCTGGGCCAGCGCGGTCATGGCCAGCGTGCCGGCATCCCTGGCCCCGTCGCCGACGGTGATCTTGCGCAGCTCGGTGTCGGGCAGCGCCGCCACCTCCGCCTCGATCCGCGCCACCGCCGCCGCGGTCTGCTCCGGCCGGTCGCCGATCTTCTGGCTCGCGCTCTCGTCGACGACGAGGATCACGATGTCGCTGAGCGCCCGGCGCTCCTCGCGTTGCAGCGAGGGCTGGGCGACGGCGGCGAGAAGCGCCGCCGCGGCCAGCGCGCGCAGCCACCAGCCGGCAAGCCCGCGCCAGAGCGCGAGACCGGCAAGCGCGGCCGCCACTGCCGCCAGCGCCCAGATCGCCGGCCAGGGCAGGAGCGGGTCGAGGATCACCTGCCCGCTCATTGCCCGAGCCTTTCCAGCAGCGCCGGCACATGCACCTGGTCGGACTTGTAGTTGCCGGTCAGCACATGCATCACCAGGTTGACGCCGAAGCGGTAGGAAATCTCGCGCTGGCGCTCGCCGCCGAGGCCCCGGCCCACCGGGAACATCGGGCGGCTCTCGTCATCCACCGCCCAGGCGCGCGCCCAGTCGTTGCCGCCGATCACCACCGGCGTCACCCCGTCGTTGAGGTTGCGGAACGGCATCCCTTCGGCCAGTTCCGCGTCCGGCGGCGCCGCCTCGACCCAGATCGCGCGGTTGTCGAACCGGCCGGGGAAATCCTGCAACAGGTAGAAGCTCCGCGTCAGCACATGGTCAGGCGGGATCGGCTCCAGCGGCGGGATGTCGAGCGGCGCGGCCAGCGCCTGCAAACGCCGTCCTTCGGGCGTGGCGCTGCCGAACCCGGCCACGTCGGCATCGCGGGAGTCGAACAGGATCATGCCGCCGGAATGGAGATAGCGGTTGAGCTTGGCATAGGCCGCGGGCGAGGGCGCGGGCTGGGTCGCGGTGACCGGCCAGTAAAGGAAGGTGTAGACCGATAGCTCGTCGGTCTCGAGGTCCACGCCCTGCGGCTCGACCGGCTCGACCGAGGTGCGCGCGAACAGCACCTCCGACAGGCCCCAGAGCCCCGCCTCGGCGACCCGGTCGGTCTCGGCATCGCCGGTCAGCACATGGGCCAGCACCACATTTCCGGCGGCGCGAACGATCCTGTCGTCGAGCGGCCCCTCTGCGGCCCCGGCGCGGCCGGGAGAAAGCACCGGAAGCAGCGCCAGAAGCGCCACCGAAGCAAGCCCCGCCCGTGCCCCCCTGAGCCGACCGCCCCGGAGCCGCCCGCCGAGCGCCATCGAGGCGAGAAGGTCGGCGAGGAGGAGCGCCAGCGCCGCCGACAGCATCCAGCCCTTGAGCGGCCGTTCGCGCGCCGCCGCAAGCCCCTCGACCGTCACCCCCGCGGGCCATTCGGCCGCAGCCAGCGTCCGGTCGGCGGCGATGACGTTGACAGCCAGCCGCCGGTCGCCCGAGGCGTAGAGACCCGGCGGCATCTCCGGGCCGACCCGCGCCCCCGCCAGTGCATCGGCAAGCCGCTCGCCCGGCACTCCCGCCAGATCCCCCGCCTCGCCCAGCGTGCCGAAGGCGTCGAGCACGCGCTCGGCGGTCCAGACCGTGCCGGCAAGCTCGGCCGGCTCCGGCCGCGCCGCCTTCGACGAGATCGCCAGCCGCTCCAGCATCTGCACGAAGAGCCCCGACAGCGGCAGGCTGGTCCATTCGGCATTGGCCGAGACGTGGAACAGCACCACCTGCCCGTCGCCGATGGCCCTGCGCGTGACCAGGGGCGTGCCGTCCGTGAGCGTGGCGATGGTGGCCGCGGCGAGGTCCGGCCCCGGCTGGGCGAGCACCTGGGCGGAGACCGAGACATCGGCGGGGGCCACCAGCCCGGCGAAGGGCGAGCCTTCCGCGAAGGGGGCGAGCGCCTTGGGCTCGCCCCAGCTCATCGTGCCGCCGACCGACCGTCCGCCGACCCGGAGCCGCACCGGCAGCAGCGGGTCGAGCGTGTCGCGCCCGACGTCGGAGGCCGCCAGATGCGGGCCGGCGAAGCGGACCAGAAGGCCCCCCTTCTCCATCCACCCGGTCAGCGGCGCCTCCTCGGCCACCCTGGCGATGTCGGCGAGGATGATCACGTCCGGATCGGCCAGAAGCACGTCGCCGACCGTGCCCTCGATCACGTCGGCGGTCGGCACCAGCGCCTGGCGCAGGTAATGGTCGGGGGCGAGAAGCTCCAGCCCCTCGCGCGCCGCGCCGCCGGTGATGATCGCCACCTTGCGCCGCTTCAGCGCGTCGTCGGCCAGCGTCACCGCCCCGGCGCTCGCCTCGCCGGCGATCTCGAACCGGGTCAGGCGGTTGCGCAGTTCTGGCGGCAGGTCGAAGTCCGCCACCGCCCGCCCCTCGCCCGGGCCGAAGGCGGCGGTGGCACGGGCCAGCTCACGCTCGATCCCCGCCGGGTCGAGCCCGCGCGCCACGACCTCGGCCGCGGCCGGCCCGTCGCTCCGCGCCCGGAGCACCGGCGCCGAGACGGTGCCCCCCTCATAGGCGGAGGGGGCGAGCGCGAAGGCCCCGCGCGGCGCCTCCACCGCCGTCACCGCGCCGTGCCCGCGCACCGCGTCGAGAAGCGCGCCCCGCCCGTCCCGCGCGATCCCGTCGGAAAGCCAGAGCGTGTCGAACCCGCCGTCGGGCAGGCTTGCGGCGAGCCGCGCCATGTCCTCCGCCGCAGGCTCCCAGGGCTTCGGCTGCACCGAGGGCAGCGCCGGCGCCACCGCATCGGCCGCGGCGAAGACCGGCCCGCCCGCAGGCACATCGGTCAGGGACACGACCGCGACGCTGCGGCCGGCGCGGCCGGCTTCCGCCACGGCGGCCGAAAGCCGCGCCGCCGTCTTCGTCCAGTCGCGCGCCGAGGCCCAACTGCCATCCGCAAGGATCAGGAGCGGCCCGCGGCCGGCGGGCTTGACCTCGGGGTTCAGCACCGGGCCGGCGAAGCCGAGGATCATCGCCGCCACCGCCAGCATCCGGATGAGCAGGAGCCACCACGGCGTCCGCTCGGCCACCTGCGTCTCGTCGGCGAGGCCGAGAAGAAGCGCCACGCCGGGAAACCGCCGCCGGATCGGCGCGGGCGGGATCGCGCGCAGCAGCAGCCAGAGCACCGGCAGCACCGCAAGGCCCCAGAGGAGCCAGGGCGCGGTGAAGCCGATGGGGCCGAGGATCAGCATCAGCCGTCCTTCCCCAGCGCGGCGTGGAGCCAGAGGAGCGCGCCCTGCGCCGGGTCGCCGGTGTGATGGGTGGTGAAGAGCCAGCCGGCCTTCTGCGCAAGGTCCGCCAGACGCCCCCGCCGCTCGGCCAGCCTTGCGCGGTAGCGGTCGCGCAGGTCGCCCGCCTTGCGCGTCTCGTGGGTCAGCGTGCCGCCCATGCTCTCGAAGATCGTCCGCCCCTCGAAGGGAAAGGTTTCCTCCACCGGGTCGAGCACCTGCATCAGGACGCCCGTCACCCCCTTGTCGGCGGCGACGGCCAGCGCCGCCTCGACCGGCGCGGTGTCGCCGAGGAAGTCCGACAGGAAGAGCGCGCGCGCCCCGGGCAGCATCGCCCGGGCCTCGGGCGCGCCGTAGTCCGCCTGCCCCGCCGGCCGGGTCAGCGCCTCCGAGAGGCGCAGAAGCTGCACCTCGCCCGCCCGCGGCGGCGCGATGCCGTCAGCCAGCCCCACCCGCTCGCCCGCACGGATCAGCAGGACCGCGACGGCCAGCGCCAGAAGCCGCGCCCGGTCGGCCTTGGCCTGTCGCTTCGGGTCGCCGGTGAACTCCATCGACCGCGCCTCATCGACCCAGAGATGAACCGACTGTGCCGCCTGCCATTCCTTCTCGCGCACGAACTGCGCGTCGGCCCGGCCCGACCGGCGCCAGTCGATCGCGCGGGCCTCGTCGCCGGCGTGCGCGGCGCGATACTGCCAGAACTCGTCGCCCATGCCCGACCGGCGCCGGCCGTGCTGGCCGAGCTGCGCCGTCGCCGCCAGGTGCCGCGCGTCGGCC
>JBDHSQ010000095.1:0-13584 GCA_039808285.1 Paracoccaceae bacterium | reverse complement strand
CAGCTCATCGTGATCGCGGCGGTGGCGCTGATCCTCGTGTCCCTCGCGGTGATGCTGCGCCACACGCGGCTCGGGCTCGAGATGCGGGCGGCGGCCGCGGATTTCGGCATGGCACGGATGCTGGGTGTCCGTGCCAACCGGGTGATCGCCGGCGCCTTCGCGCTGTCGGGCGCGCTTGCGGCGGTGGTCGCGCTGGTGATGGTGGCGCAGACGGGCGTGGCCGACGTGCGGATGGGCGGCCAGATCATGCTCGTCGCCTTCATCGCCACCGTCGTGGGCGGAATGGGCAGCCTGTCGGGCGCCGTCGCGGCCGGGCTCGGGATCGGCGGGGTTTCCGCCCTTCTCCAGGCCGGCCTTCCGGCCGAGGCGCGGCCGTTCCGCGATGCGTTCCTCTATGCGGCCGTCATCCTCGTCCTTCTCTTCCGCCCGCAGGGTCTGTTCGCGCCCGCCGGGTCCAAGCCGAGGGTCTGACCATGATCACGCAACACACGATCCGCCGCCGCATGTCCGCGACCACCCCGGCCCTGCTGGCCCTGATCCTTCTGGGCTTCGTCCTGGCCGCGACGCTCTTGGGCGACCGGGCAACGGCGCGCATGGCCGCCGAGACGCTGATCCGCGTCACGATGGTCGTGGGCTTCTGGATCTTCGTCGGCAACTCCGGTGTCGTCAGCTTCGGCCATGCCGCCTTCGGCTGCATCGGGGCCTATGTCTCGGCCTGGCTGACGCTGAAGCCCGCGATGAAGGCCACGCTTCTGCCCGGCCTGCCCGGCTACCTCGCCGCCGCCGACTGGCATGTCCTGCCGGCGGCCCTTGCGGGCGGGGCGGTGGCGGCGCTGGCGGCCCTCGTGACCGGTGCCGCGATCCTCAGGCTTTCCGGCATCGCCGCCTCGATCGCGACCTTCGCCTTCCTTGCCATGATCAACACGATCTGGGCCAACTGGACGCCGGTGACGGGCGGCACCTCCTCGGTCGTGGGGCTCGACCGCTACGTGACGCCCTGGGTGGCGCTCGGCTGGGCGGTGGCGGCGATCGCCATCGCGGCGGTCTACTCTGCCTCCGCCTCGGGCCTCGCGCTTCGCGCCACGCGTGAGGACGAGGTGGCGGCCTCCGCGTCCGGCATCGACCGCTACCGCCACCGCCTGCTGGCCTATACGCTTTCGGCTTTCTTCTGCGGCGCGGGGGGCGCGCTGATGGGCCATTTCATCGGCGTCATCAGCCCCGACGACTTCTATCTCAGCCTGACCTTCCTGATGCTGGCCATGCTGGTCGTGGGCGGTGTCGCCTCGCTCTCCGGCGCCGTCGTCGGGGTTCTGTTTCTCTCTCTCGCGGTCGAGGCGCTGGTGCGGATGGAGAAGGGCTTTTCCGTCGGCGAGGTTTCCTTCGCCCTGCCCCCCGGCAGCCAGGCGATCATCATCGCCGTCGCCATGATCCTGATCCTGATCTTTCGTCCCGCCGGGCTTCTGGCCGGGCGCGAGATCATGCTTTCCGCCCGCTGGGTCGCGGCGCGGAGCCAGACGAACGACTGACCCGAACCCAACAGGAGAACCCACCATGAGACTCGCCTCGACTGCCCTTGTGCTGACCGCACTTGCCCTGCCGCTTCATGCCGAAGACCTGACCGTGGGCTTCGCCGTCGCCAAATCCGGCTGGATGGAAGCCTACGACACCCCCGCCGCCACCGCCGCGAAGATCCGGATCGACGAGATCAATGCGGCGGGGGGCCTTCTCGGCCGGCAGATTCAGGTTGTCGAGGCCGACACCCGCACCGACCGGGCCGAAAGCGCCAAGGCGGGGCTCGACGTGCTCGACCAGGGGGCCGAGATGATGGTCGTGTCCTGCGACTACGACTTCGGCGCCCCCGCCGCGCTGGTGGCCGAGGGCGAGGGAATGAACAGCTTCTTCCTCTGCGCCGAGGACGTGAAGGCGGGCATCCAGGGCGTGGGGCCGCTCAGCTTCTCGTCATCGGTCCTCGCCCCCGTCCAGGGCGCGACGATGGCGGAATGGGCCCATGCGAAGCGCGAGGCGCGCACCGCCTTCGTGCTGGAGGACACGTTCATCGAATACAACAAGGGCATCTGCACCGGCTTCAACTGGATGTTCCCGCAACTCGACGGGGCCGAGATTGTCGGCACCGACACGTTCAAGAACGACGACGCCTCGATCGCGAGCCAGATCACCCGCATCAAGGATCTGCCCGAACAGCCGGACGTGATCATGCTGTGTTCGGTCATGCCCGGCGCGGCGGCGGCAGTCCGCCAGATTCGTGCAGCGGGCATCGACTCGCTGATCCTCAACGGCTCGGCGGTCGACGGTTCATATTGGCTTGACGCGACCCCCGATCTGTCGGGCTTCGTCGTGCCCGTCCAGGGCTCGATCTACGGCGACGATCCCCGGCCCGAGGTCGAGGCTTTCAACAAGGCCTACGAGGCCAAGACCGGCGCGCGGCCGGCCAGCCAGTATGCCTATCCCGGCTATGTGCTGATCGACCTCTGGGCCAAGGCGGTGGAACGCGCGGGCACGACCGAAGGCGCGGCCGTCACCGCCGAACTGGAGAAGATGCAGGATGAACCGACCGCCTTCGGCCCGCGCAGCTTCTCGGCTGAACTGCACCACCAGAACACGGCGCTGATGCAGATCATCGAGATCACCGGCGGCAAGCCTGCCCGCGTCGACGAATGGCGCATCTCGCAGCCGGTGCCGCTGGAGGTGCTGATGGGCAAGTGAGGCGCGGGCGCGCGGGCGGATGCGCCCCCGCGCCTCACAGGTAGGGCGGCGTGCAGGCCGAGACGACCACGGCCTCCCTGTCGCCGGTGTTGCGGAAGCGGTGCGGCAGCGTCGAATCGAACAGATAGCTGTCGCCCGCCTTCAGCACCGCGCAGTGCTCGCCCACCGTCACCTCGATCTCGCCCGCGATCACCACGCCGCCTTCGTGCGAGACATGTTCCAGCATCTGCTCTCCGGTGTCGGCGCCGGGCTCATAACGCTCATAGAGGATCTGGAGGTTATGCGTCTTGGCGTCGCCCACCTGCTGGAGCGTGATCCGGCCCCGCGGGCCGTCGAGGGTCGAGTAAAGCCGCGTCGTGAGGTCGCGCAACTCGTGCGGCTTGAAGAAGACCGCCTGGGTCGCGGGCGTGTCGGGCTCGAAGAACTCCGACATCGTGACGTTCAGGCCGCCCAGAATCCTGCGCAATGACGCGACCGATGGATTTGACCGGTTGGTCTCTATCATCGACACCTGACCGTGCGGAACCCCGGAGGCCTCGGCGAGCTGTCGCTGCGACAGGCCGGCGGACTGCCGCATTTCGCGCAATCTTCTGCCAACGTCGAAGTCCTGCATCGGGGCGCACCTCCTTTCGGCACACTACGCCCTGGTCGCTCAGCGCACAATCTCTTGCCGTCTCGTGCGCAGTATCAGAAAAATGTTTGCTCAGAATGCTGAGCATCTGTATCGTTCCGTCGCATCGAATCCGCAAGAGGCCGCCATGACGCAATCCGCCGAGTTGTCCGCCCGCAAGTCCGCCGCCGTCGCCCGCGGCGTCGCCACCCGCGGCATTTACGCTGCCCGCGCCGAGAATGCCGAGCTTTGGGATGCCGAGGGGCGGCGGTTCCTCGACTTCGCCGCCGGGATCGCCGTGAACAACACCGGCCACCGCCATCCGAAGGTGATGGCGGCGGTTGCCGAACAGGCGCAGGCCTTCACCCACACCTGCTTCCACGTCGCCCCCTACGAAGGCTACATCGCGCTGGCTGAGCGGCTGAATGCGGCCACGCCGGGTGATTTCGCCAAGAAGACCATGCTGGCGACGACCGGCGCCGAGGCGGTGGAGAACGCGATCAAGATGGCGCGCGCCCATACCGGGCGGTCGGGCGTGATCGCCTTCTCGGGCGCCTTCCACGGACGGACGCTTCTCGGCATGGCGCTGACCGGCAAGGTCGCGCCCTACAAGAAGGGCTTCGGCGCGATGCCGCCCGAGATCGTCCATGCGCCCTTCCCCAACGCCTTCCACGGCGTGACCGAGGCCGAGGCGCTGGGCCAGCTCGACCGGCTCTTCGCCTCGTCGGTGGACCCCGAGCGGGTCGCCGCCATCATCATCGAGCCGGTGCAGGGCGAAGGTGGCTTCAACATCGCGCCGTTCAGCTTCCTGCGCAGCCTGCGCGAGATCTGCGACCGGCACGGCATCGTCCTGATCGCCGACGAGGTGCAGGCCGGCATGGCGCGGACAGGCCGGATGTTCGGCTTCGACCATTCCGGCGTGGCGCCGGACCTGGTGACGATGGCCAAGGGCCTGGCCGGGGGCTTCCCGCTGTCGGCGGTGACGGGACGCGCCGAAATCGTCGACTCGCCGAACCCGGGCGGGGTGGGCGGCACCTATGCCGGCAACCCGCTGGCGGTGGCGGCGGCCCATGCCGTTCTGGACGTGATCGCCGACGAAGACCTCTGCACCCGTGCGGCCCGGATCGGCGAGGCGATCCGCGCCCGGCTGGGCCAGATCGCCGCCCGCCAGGGGATGGAGTGCATCGGCGACGTGCGCGGCCTCGGCGCGATGAACGCCTTCGAGCTGGTGACCGACCGCGCGACCAACGCGCCCCATGCCGCGCTCGCCGCCGCCGTGGTGGCGGAGGCCGAGGCGCGGGGGCTGATCCTGCTGTCCTGCGGGACGCGCTACAACGTGATCCGGCTCCTGCCGCCCCTGACCATCCCGATGCCGCAACTGGACGAGGCGCTCGAGATCATCGAAGCTGCGATCGAGGCGGCGGCGATGAGGCGCTCCGCCTGACAGGCCACCCGGCCACCGTTTCCCTGCCCCGAAGGACGCCCGCCATGACCGAACCGCACCTGAACCTGATCGCCGGCGCCTGGGTGGCCGGCGACCACCTGTCGGAAAACCGCAACCCGTCCGACGTTTCCGACGTGATCGGGCTTTATGCCGCGGCCACCGCCGGCGACGTCGACCGTGCCGCGACTGCCGCGGCCGAAGCGCAGCCTGCCTGGTTCGCGCAAGGCCCCCAGCCGCGCGCCGACCTTCTGGACCGCGTCGCCGCCCGGATCGAGGCGGCAGCGACCGAGATCGGCACGATGCTGGCGCGCGAGGAGGGCAAGATCCTGCCCGAGGCGATCGCCGAGGTCCGCCGCGCGGCGCAGATCTTCCGCTTCTTCGCCGGCGAGGCGCTGCGCGTGCCGGGCGAGGCGCTGGCCTCCGTGCGGCCGGGCGTCGATGTCGAGGTGACGCGCGAGCCGGTCGGCGTGGTGGGGCTGATCACGCCCTGGAACTTTCCCGCCGCGATTCCCGCCTGGAAGATCGCCCCGGCGCTGGCCTACGGCAATGCCGTGGTGCTGAAGCCCGCCGACCTGGTGCCGGGCACCGCGCATCTTCTGGCGCGCATCCTCCACGAGGCGGGCTGCCCGGCCGGTGTCTTCAACCTGGTGATGGGGCCCGGCTCCGTCGTCGGGCGGGCGATGATCGACCATCCGCTGATCACCGCGATCTCGTTCACCGGATCGGCGTTGACCGGGCGGACGATCGCGCGGACGGCCGTCGAGGGGATGAAGAAGATCCAGCTCGAGATGGGCGGCAAGAACCCGATGGTGGTGATGGACGATGCCGATCTCGACACCGCCGTCGCCGCCTGCGTGAACGGCGCCTTCTTCTCCACCGGCCAGCGCTGCACCGCGTCGTCCCGGCTGATCGTGCAGGCGGGCATCCACGACCGCTTCGTGGAGGCGCTTTCCGGACAGGCGGCGGCACTGTGCGTCGGCCCGGCACTTGCGGCGGACAGCCAGATTGGTCCGGTGGTTTCCTCCGCGCAGTTGCAGGGCAACCTCGACTACGTGGCGCTGGCCCGCGCGGAGGGCTGCGAGGTTCTGGGGGGCGAGCGTCTGAACGGCCCGACCGAGGGCTGGTTCCAGCGGCCCGCCCTGTTCCTCGGCGCGCACAACGACATGCGCGTGGCGCGCGAGGAAATCTTCGGCCCCTGCGCCGCGGTGATCCGCGTGGCCGATTTCGACGAGGCGCTGGCGGTGGCCAACGACAGCCCCTTCGGCCTGTCGGCGGGCATCTGCACCGGGTCGCTGAAGCACGCCCGCGCCTTCAGGCGGGGCGCGAAGGCGGGGATGGTCATGGTCAACCTGCCCACCGCCGGGGTCGACTACCATGTGCCCTTCGGCGGCACCAAGGCCAGCTCCTACGGGCCCCGTGAGCAGGGGCGCCATGCGGTGGAGTTCTACACGACCGTCAAGACCGCCTACAGCTTCGCGGGCTGAACGATGCGCCAGAACCTGATCCTCACCATCAACCCCGGCACCACGACCATCCGCATCGGCCTGTTCGAGCCGCAGCGGTCCGATGTGCGCCCGGTGCTGGAGGAAACCATCGAGCTTGACGAGACGGTGATGGCAGGCTTCGCCACCATCGCCGACCAGTTGCCGTTCCGGGCGCAGGCCGTGCGGCAGTTCCTGGACGCTGTTCCCGGCGGCGTGCGGCTGGCGGCGGTGGCGGGCCGGGGCGGCATGCTCACGCCGGTGCCGGCCGGGGTGATCGCGGTCAATGAGGAGCTGGTCAATTTCGCGCTCCACCGGCCGGTGCATCACCATGCCTCGAACCTCGGCGCGCCGCTCGCCCATCGCATCGCCGGGGCCTCCGGCTGCCCCGCCTTCATCGTCGATCCGGTTTCGGTCGACGAGCTTCCGCCGATGGCGCGCGTCTCCGGCTGCCCGGACATTCCGCGCTTTTCCTTCGTCCACGCGCTCAACATCCGCGCCTGCGGGCGGCGGCTGGCGGCGCGCCTCGGCAAGCCCTTCGGGGCGTTGAACGCGGTCGTCGCCCACATGGGCGCGGGCATCTCGGTTGCGGCGATCCGCGCCGGGCGGATCGTCGACGGCACCAACCGGATGGAGAACTCCCCCTTCTCGCCGGAGCGCGCCGGGGGCCTGCCGCCGATGCCGCTGATCGACCTGTGCTATTCGGGCCGCTTCACCAGGGACGAGCTGAAGCGGCGGCTCTACGGGCAGGGCGGGGTCTTCGCCTATCTCGGCACCAAGGATATCCGCCGGGTGGAGGCGATGATCGCCGGCGGCGACGAACGGGCGCGGCTGGTCTGGGAGGCGATGGTCTACCAGATCGCCAAGGCGATCGGCGCGATGGCGGCGGTCGTGGACTTCCGGCCCGACGGGGTGATCCTGACCGGGGGCATGGCCCATTCCGAAAGGATCGTCGCGGCGCTGACGGACCGGGTCGGCGCGCTCGCACCCGTCACCCTCTACCCCGGCAGCCATGAAAGCGAGGCGCTGGCGCTGGGCGCGGCCCGCGTCCTGGCCGGGGTGGAGACCGCGCGGTCCTGGCCCGTTGCGCCCGAGGTGGAGGCGCTGCCGTGGTGATCCGCAGCTTTGCCGCGCTCGAGGCCGCGCTGGCCGGACGCCCGCCGCTCTGCCCGGCGGTCGCGGGGGCCGAAGACCCGGCGGTCATCGCCGCCCTTGTCGCCGCGGCGGAGGCGGGTCTCGTGGGTCAGGCGGTGCTGACGGGCGACGCGGCGGCGATCCGGGGGCACCTTCCCGCGGCCTTCGCCGGCCGCTTCCGCATCGAAACCGCGGCGAACGGCGCGGAGGCCGCCGCCCTTGCGGTGGCCGCGATCCGCGCCGGTGCGGCGGACGTGCTGGTCAAGGGGCAGGTGGACAGCGCCGCCTATCTGCGGGCGGTCGTCGCGCGCGACACCGGGTTGCGCGCCTCCGATGTGCTGTCGAACCTGACCCTGGCGGAAATGCCCTCGGTCCCCCGGCTGATCGGGGCCACCGACAACGGCATCGTGCCGTTGCCGACGCTGGCGCAGAAACGGGCGATGATCCGCAACGCGTTGCCCTTGTTCCGGGGGCTTGGCGTCGTGCCGGTCAGGGTGGCCGCCATCGCCGCCTCGGAAAAGGTCAGCGCCGGCCAGCCGGCCACGACCGACGCCGCCGCGCTGGCGGCGGAGGCGGCCGAAGGGGCCTTGGGCGAGGTCCTGGTCGACGGTCCCTTCGGATACGACGTGGCGCTGTCACCCGAGGCGGCTGCGAAGAAGGGACTTTCCGCCTCGCCCGTCGCCGGTCAGGCGGACCTGATCCTCTTCCCCTCGATCGAGGCCGGAAACGCCACGGTGAAGGCCTGGAAGTTTCACGGCCAGGCCCGCACCGCCAGCATCGTCTTGGGCGCGAGCGTGCCGGTCCTGCTCAATTCCCGCGCCGACGGGGCCGAACAGCGCCGCCTCGGGCTGCTTCTGGCGGCCGCCATCCTGGCAGGGAAGGGCACCTGACCGCGCGGCGCGGGCCGCGTTCAGCCGAAATCGACCGGCCTGTCGCCCGCGCCATCCTTCGCCCGTGTCGGCAGGCCCATGCGGTTCAGAAGGGTGATGAACGGCCGGGGATCGAGATCCTCGACATTCGCCATCCGCCCCGCGTCCCAGATGCCTTGCGCGATCAGGATCGCGGCGGCGACCGGCGGCACCCCGGCGGTGTAGGAAATGCCCTGGCTGCCGACCTCCTCGAACGCTTCCCTGTGATCGGCCACGTTGTAGATGAAGACCTCGGCGGGCTTGCCGTCCCTGGTGCCGCGCACCAGATCACCGATGCAGGTCTTGCCGGTGTAGTCCGGCGCGAGGCTCGCCGGGTCGGGCAGCACCGCCTTCACCACCTTGAGCGGCACCACCTCCTGCCCTTCGGCCGTCCGCACCGGCTGCTCGGAGAGGAGCCCGAGGTTCTTCAGCACGGTGAAGACGTTGATGTAATGGTCACCGAAGCCCATCCAGAAGCGCACGTCTGCCTCAGGGTAGCGGGCCGACAGCGAATGCACCTCGTCATGGCCGGTCATGTAGGCCTTCTGCCTGCCCACGACCGGCAAGTCCCATTCGCGGCCCACCTCGAACATGCCGTCCGCCTGCCACTTGCCGCCCTGCCACGACCAGACCGTGCCGGTGAATTCGCGGAAGTTGATTTCCGGGTCGAAGTTGGTGGCGAACCAGCGTCCGTGCGAGCCGGCGTTGATGTCGACGATGTCGATCGACTCGATGGTGTCGAGATATTCCTCCTCGGCGAGGCGCGCATAGGCATTGACCACGCCGGGGTCGAAGCCGACGCCGAGGATCGCGGTCACCCCCGCCGCCTCGCAGGCGGCGCGGCGCTTCCATTCGTAGTTCGCATACCAGGGCGGCGTCTCGCAGACTTTCGCCGGGTCCTCGTGGATCGCGGTGTCCATGTAGGCCGCGCCGGTCTCGATGCAGGCGTCCAGCACCGGCATGTTGACGAAGGGGGAGCCGACGTTGATGACGATCTGCGCCCCGGTCTCGCGGATCAGCCCGGCCACCGCCGCCGTGTCCGTCGCGTCGATCCCGTGCGCGCGAAACGTGCCCGGCACCTTCATCGCGCCCTTCTCGTGGACGGAGGCGATGATCGCCTCGCATTTCGCGGGCGTGCGCGAGGCGATGTGCACATCACCCAGCACGTCGTTGTGTTGCGCGCATTTGTGCGCCACGACCTGCGCGACACCGCCCGCACCGATGATGAGCACGTTCCGTTTCACTTCGGCTGTCTCCTATTCTCGGAAGGCCAGGGGAAGGGGAGGGGCGAGACCCTCACGACAGGCTGGAGGCGTAGTCCTCGTAGCCGAATGCGCGGACAAGGCGGACGGAGCCGTCAAGCTCGCGCAGTGCGATGGACGGCATGTTGACGCCGTTGAACCAGTTCTTCTTGACCATCGTGTAGCCGGCGGCATCGGCGACCGAGATGCGGTCACCGACCGAAAGGGGCTTCTCGAACCGCGCGTCGCCGAAAATATCGCCCGCGAGGCAGGACTTCCCGCAGATCTGGTATTCGTGCGCGCCCGCCTGCGGCAGCTTCGCGCTTTCCCGGTAGATCAGCAGGTCGAGCATGTGCGCCTCGATCGAGCTGTCGACGATCGCCAGATCCTTGCCGTTGTTCAGCAGGTCCAGCACCGTCACCTCCAGCGTCGTCGAGTTGGTGATCGCCGCCTCGCCGGGTTCCAGATAGACCTGGATGCCGAACCGGTCGGCAAAGGCCTTGAGCCGCGCGGCGAGCGCATCGACCGGATAGCCCTCGCCGGTGAAATGGATGCCGCCGCCGAGGCTGACCCACTTCACCCGTTCGAGCAGGTCGCCGAACTCCGCCTCGATCCGGCCAAGCTGGCGGTCGAACAGGTCGAAGTCGCGGTTCTCGCAGTTGTAGTGGATCATGAAGCCGGAAATCCGGTCGATCACGCCCATGATCCTGTCCGCATCCCATTCGCCCAGCCGCGAGAAGGGCCGGGCCGGGTCGGCGAGGTCGAAGCCGGAGGTGGAGAAGCGGGGGTTCAGCCGCAGGCCACGCTGGATCCCGGCCGAGTGGTTGTCGAACCGCTCAAGCTGGCCGATCGAGTTGAAGATGATCTTGTCGGCATGGGACACCGCCTCGGCGATCTCGTGGTCGGCCCAGGCGACCGAATAGGCGTGCGTCTCCTTGCCGAACTTCTCGCGCCCCAGCCGAAGCTCGAAGAGCGAGGAGGAGGTGGTGCCGTCCATGTGCCCGCGCATCAGGTCGAAGGCCGACCAGGTGGCGAAGCACTTGAGCGCCAGCAGCGCCTTCGCGCCGGAGCCTTCGCGCAGCCGGTCGATGATCTCCATGTTGCGAAGGAGCTTCGCCTTGTCGATCAGATAGAAGGGTGTCTGGATCACGGGCATCCCCCCGCCGGCCAAATGAGGCGCCGATATAGGCCCCCCCGCCGCGGCACGCAAGGCCCGGTCAGATCATGCGGATCGCATCCTTGTCGACCGACAGCATGTAGCCGCGGCGCGCGATGTTCTTGACCAGAAGCTCCGCCACCATCTGGTTGCCGAGCGCATCCCTCAGCCGCTTGATCCGCATCGCGCCGGAGGCCTCCTCGCAGTCGGCCGCGTTCCGGCCGGAAATCACCGCCTCGATCTCGGCGCCCGAGAGGATGTCGTCGTCCATCCGCGCCTCGGCGAGGACGGCGAGGGTCTCGATCGCGGCGGGGGTGAGCGAAAAGGCCATGTCGTTCAGGAGCACCGTGTTCTCCGCCCGGCTGATCAGCAGCGAGGAGACCTGGATGCCCTGCCGGCGGATTTCGTTCATCCGCCGGTTCAGCCCGACGATCATCACGAGAAAGACCAGTGCCGCGACGAGAAGCGCGGTTGAGAACACCAGCAGGACGAAGATCACCGTCCGGTAGCTCGTCAGCACCTCGGAAAAGGTCGTGCCGGACTGGGCGAGGATTTCCAGCAGCTTGATCTGGTCGCCGGTGGTCAGGGCATCGTTCTCGACGAAGATGCGTTCGACCCGCGCGTTGAAGGCGTTGGCGTCGGGCAGCGAGAGGAACATCAGCACCGCCGCCAGCGCGAGGATGGCGACGATCGCCGCGATCCCCCAGAGGACGACCCGGTTGCCGGCGCGCAGCGCCTCGGCGGCTTGGCTGGTCGGTTCGGCCACGTCCCTGATCCCGGCGGTCTCAGCCCTTGGGAACAATGGAGACAATGGCGAGCAGCGTCCAGCCCTTCTCTGCCAGCCGGGGAGCGAGTGCCGCGGCGGCGGCGGCCTCGGAGGCGCAGGCTTCGTCGGGCAGGTCGGCGGTGCCGAAGTCGAGCTTCAGCGGGTTGTCGCGCTTGGCCTTGTATTGCACCTGGCAGGCGGCATCGGCCGCTCCGGCCGCGAGGCAGGCGACAAGGGCAAGCAGGGGAAGGAGGCGGTGCCTGGTCATGGCGCCACCCTGCGCCGGCGCGGCCGGGCTAGGCAATAACAATCTGGCGCCGGCCACGGCGTTATCGGCTAGCGCGCGGGCGTTATTGCCTGTCCCGCAGGGGGCGCCACAGGCTCGGGAGATGAAAGATGCGGGTGCACCCCCGCCTCGCCACCCGGAAAGGAGAGCCGAGATGTTCCATCGCCTGACCAGCCGCCTTACGACCGGCCTTGCCGCCGCCGCGCTGGCGTTGACCACCGCGCTTCCCACCCCCGCCGCCGCCATGAGCGACAAGGACCGCCAGTTGCTGACGCTTCTGCTCGGCGCGGCCGTCGTGGGCGCGATCATCCACGACGCGAACAAGGAAAAGAAGAAACCCGCGCCGCCCGTGGCGCGCTACGACGACCGCTACCGCTTCGGCGATAGCCGCGACTGGCGTCATGACCGCAACCGCTGGCGCCACCGGACCGTTCCTGCCGAATGCGTCCTCTCGCTTCGCGGAACGCGCGGCCCGCGCGACGTGGTCTCGGCTCGTTGCCTGAGCGAGGCCGGGATTCGGCGCGACTTTCCGGCCGAATGCGCCTTCGACATCGACGCTGGCTGGGGCAGCCGCACGGTCTATGGCACCCGCTGCCTGCGCGAGAACGGCTACCGCATCGCCGGGGACCGCTGAGGGGTTCGCGCAGGCGGCGAAGGGCCACTCCCCGGCCGTACCTCGGGACGGATGCGGGTGCATCCGCCCCCTTTCCATGCGGCAACGCGTGGCCCGCGCCTTGCGCGGGCCACCGGTCTTGCGCAAGGTGGCGGGATGTGCGGTTCCCCCGATCTTTCCTTCGAGCAGGCGGCCTTTGCCCGCGGCATCCTGCGTGTGGCTGGGGTGGACGAGGTGGGCCGCGGCCCGCTCTGCGGACCGGTGGTCGCGGCGGCGGTGCGGCTCGATCCTGCGGCGGTTCCAGCAGGGCTGAACGATTCCAAGAAGCTGAGCGCGGCGCGGCGCGAGGCGCTGTTCGCGGCGATCCTGGCCGCGGCCGACGTGAGCATCGCCGAGGCGAGCGCAGCCGAGATCGATGCGCTCAACATCCTCGAGGCGAGCCACCTGGCCATGTGCCGCGCCATCGCGGGGCTCGGCGAGGCGCCGGGGCACGTGCTGATCGACGGCAACCGCATTCCGCGCGGTCTTGCGATCAGCGCCGAGGCGATCGTGAAGGGCGACGCGCGTTCCGCCTCGATCGCCGCCGCCTCGATCGTCGCCAAGGTGTGGCGCGACCGTATCATGGTGGATTTGGCGCAACAGCATCCGGGCTACGGCTGGGAAAGGAACGCGGGATATCCGACGAAAGACCATCTTTCGGCGCTCAGAAATCTCGGGCCGACCCCACACCATAGGCGTTCGTTCCGGCCGGTGCACAACATATTGTGCCAAGAAAAATCTGTAAGTTCTTGATTCAAAAAAGAATTTGACGGCGAATCGGCGCTGAATCATCTTGGGTGCCAACCACACGGCAGCAATCGCCGGGGATGAGGCAGCGATGACCAAGACCACGATGAAGGAAGCCGCGGCGCTTCCGCTCAACCAGATCATTGCCGGCGACTGCATCGAGGTGATGCGTTCGCTTCCGGCCGAAAGCGTCGATCTGGTCTTCGCCGACCCGCCCTACAACCTCCAGCTTCGCGGCGACCTGCACCGGCCCGACAATTCCCGCGTCGATGCGGTGGACGACCACTGGGATCAGTTCGCCTCCTTCGCGGCCTACGACAGCTTCACCCGCGACTGGCTTTCCGCCGCCCGGCGGCTTCTGAAGCCGCACGGTGCGATCTGGGTGATCGGCTCCTACCACAACGTCTTCCGCATGGGGGCGGAGTTGCAGAACCA
>JBDHSQ010000094.1:0-13737 GCA_039808285.1 Paracoccaceae bacterium | reverse complement strand
CGGGCGCCTCCTCGGCAGAGGCGCCGCCAGCGGCGACCCGGGTTGCGGCCGCGCGGGCGGAGGGCGGGGTCGCGCCCTGAAACAGCCTGCCGGCCGTGCCGCCGGCGCCTGCGGAATCGGCCTCCGCACCGCAGGGGCCGGCGCCCTCCGCCCCGTCGTTCAGCCGCAGCGCGAGGCTGCCCTGGCACTGCCCGAGCCGGCCGGTGGCCAGAAGGCGGCGGCCCTGCCCCTCGATCCTGACGCCGGCGAGCGTCCCCGCCGTCACCGGCACGACGGTTCCGGGCGCGAAGGCCATCACCGCCGACAGCGGCAGGCTGACCCGGTCGAGGACCGCGTCGATCCCGGCCCGCGCGCCCATGACCGCGCGTTCCATCCGCCCGGCCCAGTCGGCCGGCCCCGGGGCGAACGGCTCTCCGCCCGCCGGTGCCGCGCCCGCGGCCGGCTGCGGCATCGCTCCGCGCCCTTCGGCCGGCACGGCGAAAAGCAGTGTGCCCCGGCGCGCGCCCTCCGCCCCGAGGCCGAGCGTCAGCCGCAGCACGCGGTAGACCGTATCCTCCAGAAGCAGGCCAAGCGGGCGCGGATCGTCGAGGAACGAACCATAGCGGAAGCCGCCGGCCCAGACGATCGCCGGATCGGCGGCCAGGAGAAGGCCCAGTTCCTCCATCACCCGGTCGATGAACCGCACCGACATCGCCGCATCCGTCCGCGTCGGACGGCGCGGCGCGACCTCGGCCGCGCCGACCCGCTTCGTCGTCTGCATCTCGATGAGCGTGGTCAGGAGCTCCGGCGAGAGCGCGACCAGGCCGAGCCCGCCGCCGGGCCCCTCCATCACCGCGAGAAGCGCCCGGTCCACGAGCCGTTCGGGCAGGTCGCAGAGCGAGGCGCGGAATTCGGCCGCCTCGGTCACCGCGACCGCAAGATGGAACATGTCCTGACCCGCCTTCGCGACCGCGTGGCCGAAGGCGCGCGGCGGCGTGGGCGGGGCGGCAGCGGCATGGCCGCGCCCCGCTTCCGCCTTGCGCTTCAGCACTGTGTCAGACGCGCTCGTCGCCATGCCTCGGTCAAGCCTCCAGTCCCGGGCTCTGGCCGGAGCCGGGGATGCGGGTCAAGGCAAGCCTAGCCGGATCGCGGTTACCAAAGCGTTGACGGCCGCTCCCGCCTTCCACGGGCCTCACGCCGCCGCCGCGGCGCCGGCGGTCTCGGGGCGCACCGGCAGCGAGACGCGGAACGCCGCCCCCCCCTGCCCCGGCAGATAGGTGACGGAGCCGCCGAGGTTGACCATGATCTCGCGGCAGATCGCCAGCCCCAGCCCCGCGCCGCCCGCGCGCTGGGTATCGGTCAGGCGCGAGAACTTCTCGAAGATCAGCCGCTGCGCCGGTTTCGGGATGCCCGAGCCGTTGTCGATGAAGTCGACAACGATCCGCCCGCCGCGGCGGCGCGCGAGGATCGTCAGCTCCGGCCGTTCGGCATCGCAGTATTTCCGCGCGTTCGAGACGAGGTTGATGAAGACCTGCACCAGCCGGTCGGTATCGCTGATCACCGGCAGGTGTTCCGCGGCGGCGTCGCGGTGGACGATGAACGGCCGCTCCGGCCGGACGTTCGAGGCCGCCTGGACCGCCTTGGTGATGAGGTCGTGGAGATTGGCCACCCGGATGTTGAGCTGCACCTTGCGGTTTTCCAGCACCGACAGGTCGAGCAGGTCGTCCAGAAGCCGGGTCAGGCGGATCGTCTCCTCGTGGATCACCCCGGCGTAGCGCTGCTGCAACTCGCCGGGCAGGTCCGGGTCCATCAGAATCTCCGAAAACGCCCGGATCGAGGTCATCGGCGTGCGCAGCTCGTGGCTGATCTGGCTCAGGAACGTGTCTTTCTGCACCGAGAGGTCGCGCAGCTTGTCGTTGGCCTCCTGCAACTGACGCGCGGTGCGCGCAAGCTCCTCGGACTTGGCCTCGAGCTGGGTGGAATAGCCGAGGATCTGCTGCGCCTCGGAAGCCACCGCCATCAGATCCTGCGCCGTGACCGCCGCCCCTTCGGCGAACTGCGCGATCATCGCATGGGCCGTCGCCGTCCCCACCGCGCCCGCCAGCCGCCGCTCCAGCCGCCCGATGAATTCCGGTGTGGTGTCGGGCAGGAACCCCGCCTTGCCCTGCGCCCCCGCCTCGGCCTCGAAGAAGGCCTGGGCCTCCTCGGCGCCGAGAATGCCCTGGCTCATCGTCAGCAGATCCTCGGCCTCGGCCCCGCCCCGGCTCCAGCCGCGGGCGCCGGCGTCGCGCTCGAAGGCGTTGACGAAGGCCAGCCCCTGCATCCGCTCGACCGGTGTCGGAAAGCTCAGGAGCGAGCCCGCGACGAAGGCCCCGGTGTTGAGCGACAGCGACCAGTAGATCGCGTGCAGGATCGGGTCGATCCCCTCGACACCGAAAAGCGCCTGCGGCCTCAGCCAGCCGATCCCCCAGGGCCCGGCGGCCAGAACCGCGTCGGAAAAGACCCCCCCCGCCCCGAACGAGGGCAGATAGAGCGCATAGAGCCAGACGGCGAAGCCCGCCCCGAGCCCCAGCGCCGCCCCCACCCGCGTCGCCCCCCGCCAGAAGATGCCACCGATCATCGCCGGCAGGATCTGGGCGACGCCGACGAAGGAGATCAGCCCGATCGCCGCCAGCGCGCCCGATCCGCCCGACAGCCGGTAGTAGCCGTAGCCCAGCGCGAGGATCGCCGCGATCGACAGCCGCCGCGCCATCAGCACAAGTCCGCGCACGTCGCCGGCGCTGCGCGCGCCGCCCTGCCGGAGCGCGAGCCAGAGCGGCACGACGACGTGGTTCGACACCATCGTCGCCAGCGCGATCGAGGCGACGATGACCATCGAGGTGGCCGAGGAGAAGCCGCCGAGGAAGGCCAGCATCGCAAGCCGCCCCTGCCCCTGCGACAGCGGCAGCGTCAGCACGAAGAGGTCGGGGTTCGCGCCCGCGGGCAGTTCGGCCAGGCCCACCACCGCGATCGGCAGGACGAACAGGCTCATCAGCAGCAGGTAGAGCGGAAAGGCCCAGGAGGCGGTCGCCAGATGGCGCTCGTCGGAGTTCTCGACCACCATGACCTGGAACATCCTCGGCAGCGTCAGCACGGCGGCGGCGGCGACGAAGGTCAGCCCGATCCAGCGGCCGGGCTTCAGCGGCCAGTCGGCGATGGGCGAGGCGTCGATCCGGCCGATCACCGCGCCCACCCCGCCCGCCACCCCCCACACGACGAAGGCGCCGACGGCCAGAAGCGCCACCAGCTTCACCACCGCCTCGAGCGCGATCGCCATGACGACGCCGTGGTGGCGTTCGTTGGCATCGAGGTTGCGGGTGCCGAAGAGAATGGTGAAAAGCGCGAGCCCCCCCGCGACCCAGAGCGCCGTCGCGCTCTGGTCGGGAAGCGCCCAGCCCTCGGGCGTTCCGCTGGCGAAGACGCCGAACGACAGCGTCACCGACTGGAGCTGGAGCGCGATGTAGGGGGTGCCGCCGACGACGCAGATCAGCGTGACCAGCACGCCGAGAAGGTTCGACTTGCCATAACGCGAGGAGATCAGGTCGGCAATCGAGGTCACGCGCTGCGCCTGGGCGATCCGCACCAGCTTTCTCAGCACGATCCACCAGCCGACGAGCACGAGCGTCGGCCCGAGGTAGATGGTGACGAACTCGAGCCCCGAGCGCGCGGCGTAGCCCACCGCCCCGTAGAAGGTCCAGGCGGTGCAGTAGATCGAGAGCGACAGCGTGTAGATCACCGGCGAGCGCATCCAGCCGGCCCGGCCGCGCGCCGCCCGCCGTTCGGCCGCGAAGGCCACCAGGAACAGAAGGCAGACATAGGCGAGGCAGACCGCGACGAGGATGTTGAAGGGCACCATCAGCGATCCTCCGAGGCCCGGCCCGCGTCCTCCGCCGGCGGCGGTTCGGCGCGCATGAGCACCCGGGCGAGAAGGAAGGCCGCGACGATGATCCCGAACCAGCCGGCGAAAAGGTAGAGGCCGCCGCGCGCGGTGTCGGGCTCGGGCGTGTCGGCCGGATGCCAGAGCACCGGAATGAAGAAGATGAAGAGCCCGAGCACCGGCAGGATGCGCGCCGCGTCGATGATCCGGCGGCGGCGGTAGGAACTGCGGGCGAGGAACTTCGGAGGCATCGGCACCGTCAACTTCCCCCGTCCGCGCCGCGCGCCCGCCCGCCTCTCATGCGCCCGCCATCTGCCTGAGCGCGGCCAGGATGTCGGCGTTGGCGAAGGGCTTGGCGATGAAGCGGGCGGGCGCCGCGCCCGCGGCCGCCGCCTGCGCCTCGCCCGGGCCGCGCGCCGAGATCACGAGGACCGGCAGTCCGGCGAGCGCGGGATCGGCGCGCAGATCCTCGAGGATGTCATGGCCGGAGCGGCCGGGCAGAAGAAGGTCGAGCACGACGACATCGGGCGCCTCGCGCCGGATCACTTCGAGCGCGCCATCCCCCTCGGCGTGGCTGGCAACCGCCCAGCCGTCGCGCGCAAGGATATAGCGGATAGCCTCGGCGATATGCGGCTCGTCCTCGATGAGGAGCACCCGTCTGCCCATGCGCGGCTGCCTCCCTTGCCCCGCCCGGGGCCGACTATCACCGATCGCGGCGGGCGCTGTCAAAAGCGAAAAGGCCCGTGGCGCGCGCGCCGGTCCCCGCGGACCGGGCCGGGATCCAGGTTGTGAACCCACAAGGGGAGGGGGGCAGATCTGCCGGCGGATGTGATTCACGGGGTCTGTGGACGGCTCGGGATGGCACGTCTCGATCTGACGGATTTCGACTGGGATCCGATCCAGCCGTTGTTGCCGGACAGCCCGGGGCGGGGCGCGGGCAGACGACCGGCGCCTGCCGAACGGGATATTCCGGGATGAGGCGTGAGCCGCCATTGGTCCGGGGGCCGCGCCGGGCGCGGGCCGGCTCGCCCTGGCGCGACCCGCCCGGCGCGGCCCCTCCACGACGGTCTGCGACCGCTTCAACCGCTGGTCCACGGCCGGGGTCTGGCTGCGGGTGTTCGAGGCGCTGGCCGAGAAGTCGCCCGACAGTCTGCTCTTGATCGGCCCATCCATCATCCGGGCGCGACCGGCAGGCGGCGACGGGAAAAGGGTGTCAGGCATCGAGCGCCATCGGTCCGCGAGAGAGGCCGAACCGGTTCACACGCCCGGCCGTTCTCGTGGCGGACTGAGCGACCCGAGATCAACGCGATGGTCGATCGTCAGGGGCTGCCGCAGGCGATCACGCTCCCGCCGGGCAGATGTCGGACAAGGCGGCGGTCGAGGGCCTTCTGGCGATACATCCTCGTCCGGCGATATGGGGGCCGAGCGCGGCGACGACGCCCGCGCCGTGCTCGACCCGATAGCGGCGCGAGGCGGGCGCGGCGCGGCGCGGGCGCGGCCATATCCCGACCCGGCGCGACCGCAAGGTCCAGCGCCAGGTCGACCCCGCCCTCGACCGCCAGCGCAATCCCGTCGAGCGCTTCTTCGGCAAGATCAAGCAGTCCCGGAAGGTCGCGACGCGCTGCGAAACGACGGCGAGGAATTGCCGCGCCGTCGTCCCCATCGCTGTTCACGCCTATGGATGCACGCCCATGAATCCGCAGCCTAGTCCCCGGTGCCGACGATCGAGGGTTCGCGGCGGGCGGCGCAGCCGCCGCGCGGGCAGATACGGCACGACGCGCCCACCACGCGTTCGGCCCCGCTCCGCGGCCCCTTCGCGGGCAGGATCAGCATCAGCGCCTCGGTCACCGGCGGCCCGTCGAACCCGGCCGGATAGCGTGTCTCGGCGAAGGACCAGGCCAGGAACCGCACCGGCAGGCGCCCGGCCATCTCGATCGCCGTGCGGATCGGCACCGTCGGCCGGGCAAGCGCCTCGTAAAGCGGCCAGAGCGGGCAGGCCGCGCCGTGCCGGGGGGGCGCGAAGCCCGGCGTCGGGCGGCGGAAGGTGAGCGTGCCCGAGGCGTCGCAGGCCACCAGGCCGACGGGTGGGCCTGCACCTTCGGGCAGGCTGGCAAGGCGGCGGAAGACCGGGGCAAGGCCAGCGCCGAGACGGCGCGCGAGCGCGGCCGGGTCCGGCCCCTCCTCCTTCAGCGCGGCCAGGAACGGCTCGAGCGGCAGCGCCTCGGCATCGAGGCGGTAGCGCGCCGCATGGGCGCGCGCCAGCCTGCGCGCCGCGTCGGTCGCAAGCTCCGGCACGCCGGTGACCAGCGCCTCGACCGGCGTCGGATGCGGCCGTTCGAGACCGGCGATGTGGTAGCCGGTTCGCGCCAGCCACGCCTCCACCTCCTCCTGCGGCGAGCCGAGCCCGGTCTCGCTTTCCTGGCTCGCGTCGAGATAGGCGACCAGCGCGTCGGCCGCCTCCGACAGGCGGATGCTGTCATCGTAGATGTTGCGGTGGAAGCGCTCGCGCCAGTCCGGTGCGATCTCCTCGCTCTCGGCGAGGATCGCGGCGGTGGAGCGCACCGAGGTCACGGCCGAGACGACCTCGTGCAGCGCCGCCGACAGGTGCGGATCATGCGCCATCCGTTCGCTCAGCGCCTCCACGGCGCGTTCCAGCGCCGCGATCCGGGCCTGGCGTTCGGCCAGGAGCGCGGCCCAGCCGGGAAAGCGGCCGACGAATTCCTCGATGCGGTCGACCTCCGGGGCTGCCTCCGCCGCGGCACCCGCCGCCGCTTCGCGCAGGCCCTCGAAAAGCACGCTCTCCGCCCCCTCGGCAAGCGCCGCCTCGCCGACGCCCAGCGCGCGCGCCAGCGCCGCGAGAAGCCCGCCGCCCACCCGGCGGCGATTGTGCTCGATGAGGTTGAGATAGGAGGCCGACACGCCGACCGCGCGCGCCAGGTCGGCCTGCTTCAGGCCGATCCTCAGCCGCCGCTCGCGCACCCGTGTGCCGGTCAGCGCCGACCGCGCCATCGGCCTGTCTCCTCCTCCGCGCCGCGCGGCGGAAGTTTACAGCGTTTCCCAGCCTGTTTCGAGCCTTGGATCGGGGTTTTCACGACACCGGCCGAACTCAGCAGTTCGGCGGCGCCACGTCGAGCGTGCGTTCGACCACCGGGCGGCCGTCGACGCATTCGGTCAGCACGAACTGTCTGGGCGCGCAGGCCGAAAGCGCCACGAGCGCCGCCCCGACAAGCACCAGCACCTTCGCCGTCCCGAGCCTCGTCTCCGTCCTGCCGCCCATCGCACGCGCTCTCCCTGCCGATCGCCGAGAGGATAGACCGCGATCCTCCGGCAAGAGCAAGCGAAAAGGCACGCGACCGCCCCTCAGACGCCCGGGCGCAGCAACATGGGCGCTCGACGATCAGCGGCCCGGCCCGGGATCAGGGAAGGGAATCCACCCCGCCCGGCGCCGGAGGCTCAGCAGGTGCCCGGAACCAGCGTCGCGGCCCCGCTCAGGTCGGCAACGCCCGGTTCGCATTCCGCGACCGGCTTCTGGGGTTCGGTGCAGGCCGCCAGCAGGGCGAGCAGCATCACGGCAAGGGCCGTCTTCGTCGTCTTCTGCATTCTCTCTCCTTCCCGCCGGGGCCCGCCGGGGCCCGGCGTGTCCCCGGCTCCGGCGCGGGCAAGACCCGCCCGCGCCCCGTCATGCTGCCCGCCCCGGCTGCGCGCGTCCTTGACGCCTGTCAAGCCCCCGGTCCGGAGGGGCGGGAAATCCGCCCCCCTTTGCGCCGCCGCAAGCCTATTGCAGCGCCTTGTCGGTGATCTGGTGCGTCCAGGCCCCTTCCGGCGCCTTGGTGATCACCGCGTCCGACCCGCCCGACATCAGCGCATCCACCGTGCGCTGGTAGTCGGCCTCGTCCAGCGTGCCGTTCGACCCGGCGGTCAGCTTGGCGATCTCGCCCATCATGAACTTCTGGTGCGCCTCGGTCTGCGCCCCGGTGTCGTCGTTCTCGAGCACGATCATCGCCGCCTCGTCGGGGTTCTCCTCGGCCCATTTCCAGCCTTTCATGCTGGCACGGACGAACTTGACCATCTTCTCCTCGAAGGCCGGATCGGCAAGCTTGTCCTGCATGACGTAAAGCCCGTCCTCCAGCGTCGCCACGCCTTCGTCGGTGTAGTTGAAGTTGACAAGCTGGTCGGGGGTGATCCCGGCATCCAGCACCTGGCCGTATTCGTTGTAGGTCATGGTCGAGATGCAGGCCGCCTGCTTTTGCAGCAGCGGATCGACGTTGAAGCCCTGCTTCAGCACCGTCACGCCATCGGGCGAGCCGTCGGTCTTCAGGCCGAGCTTGCCCATCCAGTTCAGGAACGGGTATTCGTTGCCGCCGAACCAGACGCCCAGCGTCTTGCCCTTGAAGTCGTCGGGGCTGGTGATGCCCGATTCCTTCAGGCAGGTGAGCTGCATCCCCGACGACTTGAACGGCTGGGCGATGTTGACGATCGGCAGCCCCTTCTCGCGCGCGGCCAAGGCCGAGGGCATCCAGTCCACCATCACGTCGGCGCCGCCGCCGGCCATCACCTGGGTCGGCGCCACGTCAGGGCCCCCCGGCAGGATGGTGACATCCAGCCCCTCATCCTTGTAGAACCCCTTGTCCTTGGCGACGTAATAGCCGGCGAACTGGGCCTGCGTCACCCATTTCAGTTGAAGCTTCACGTCCTCGGCCCAGGCACCGCCCGCCAGGGCCGCCGCCATTGCCGTCGCGATCATCAGTCTCGTCATGTCGTCCTCTCCTGTTGCGGGGGCCTGTCGCCGCCCCCTGTTAACGCCGCTGCGACGGATGCCAGAAGGTCACCCGCCGTTCGATGACAGCCACCAGCCCGTAGAAGGCCGACCCGACCACGGCGGCCACCGCGATCTCGGCCCAGATCATGTCGAGCGCGAGCTGGCCGATCGAGGCGTTGATGCGGAACCCCATGCCGACGATCGGGCTGCCGAAGAACTCCGCCACGATCGCGCCGATCAGCGCGAGCGTGGTCGCGATCTTGAGCCCGTTGAACAGGAACGGCATCGCCGCGGGGAAGCGCAGCTTCCACAGCGTCTGCCAGTAGCTCGCGTTCCATGTCGCCATCAGGTCGCGCTGCATCGGATCGGTCGCCTTCAGCCCCGCGACCATGTTCACCAGCACCGGGAAGAACACCATGACGACCACCACCGCCGCCTTCGACTGCCAGTCGAAACCGAACCACATCACCATGATCGGCGCAATGCCGACGATCGGCAGGGCGGCGACGAAATTGCCCACGGGCAGGAGCCCGCGCTGGAGGAAGGGCGACCGGTCGATCAGGATCGCGACCGCCACCGCCGCACCGCAGCCGAGCAGATAGCCCGACAGCGCCCCCTTGAGCGCGGTCTGGACGAAATCGGCCCAGAGCACCGGCAGGCTGGCCATGATCCGCGCGGCGATCGCCGATGGCGCGGGCAGGATCACCGGCGAGACGGTGAAGAGCCGCACGCCAAGTTCCCACAGCGCCAGCACCGCAAGCCCGAAGATCGCCGCGACCAGCACCCGCGCCACGCCGCTGCGGGCGTGCTCCGACAGGAAGGCGTTGACCTGCCAGGCGGCGAACCAGGCGAGGAGAAGGGCCCAGAACCGCCCGTCGGCGGCCGCGGCCGCGCCCCGTCCCGCCACCAGCGCATAGCCAAGGTAGAGGACCGCGACCGCGACCGCCGTGACCGTGGCGGGCACCGCCCAGCGCGGTTGCGATCCCGGACCGCTCATCTGACCAGCCCCATGCGGGAAAGCGTCAGCCGCTCCACCGCGCCGATGACCATCACCAGCGCCGCAGCGACGATGGCGGCGGCGAACAGCGCCGCCCAGATCTGCACCGTCTGCCCGTAATAGGATCCGGTCAGCAGCCGCGCCCCGAGCCCCGCCACCGCCCCGGTCGGCAGTTCGCCGACGATCGCGCCGACCAGCGCGGCGGCGACACCGACCTTGAGCGAGGCGAAGAGATAGGGCAGCGACGCCGGCAGCCTGAGCTTCGTGAGCACCTCGCGCGGGGTGGCGTTGTAGGTGCGCAAGAGGTCGATCTGCATCGCCTCGGGGCTACGCAGCCCGGTCACCATGCCGACCACGACCGGGAAGAACGACAGATAGGCCGAGATGATCGACTTCGGCACCAGCCCCTGAAGCCCCAGCGAGTTCATCACCACGATGATCATCGGCGCGATGGCGAGGATCGGGATGGTCTGGCTGGCGATCGCCCAGGGCATCACGGACATGTCCATCGCCCGGTTGTGGACGATCCCCACCGCCAGCGCGATACCAAGGACGGTGCCGATGGCGAAGCCCAGAAGCGTCGCCGACAGCGTCACCCAGCCGTGGTAGACGAGGCTCCGCTTGGAGGTGACGGCCTGCCCGAAGACCCCGTCCCAAAGCCCCGCGACCACCTGGTGCGGCGCCGGCAGCACCGGGCGCTCCTGCGCCAGCGTGTCGGCCACGACCTGCCCGAGGCTCACCTGCGTCCCGGCTCGCGCCGCCTGGTCGTAGGTCCAGGCGCTGTTGAGCCAGACCGCCGCGGCATACCAGACCGCGACGATCGCGGCGAGCACGGCCAGCACCGGCAGGACCGACCTCATCCCGGCCTCCCCGGCCAGGCGATCATCGCCAACGAGGCGAGGCCGAGCGCGATTCCGGCCCATTGCAGCGGCGTCGGCCGTTCGGCAAAGAGCAGGACCGCGACCAGCGTGGCGAGAAGCAGTTGCAGCACGGCAGAGGCAGAGATCGCCACCGCCATGCCGTTCTCGCGCATCACCCGCACCATGATCAGGTTGCCGGCGGCATAGAGCGCGAGCGACAGGAGAAGGAACCAGAGCGGCCCGGGTGACACATAGGCCCTGAGCGACGCGGCCGCGCCGACGAAGATTCCGGTCGCCGCGCCGAGCCAGAGAAGGGTGAGCCCGTTCATTCCATGCCCTCCTGGCGCCGTTGCGCGCACGCCCGTTCCGCCGCGCGCCCTGTCGGGACGGAAATCCGACGGATGCACGACGCAAATCCGACGGATGCGGGACGGGGATCAGACCTCATCGCCATGCCCCTGCCTCAGCCCCTCGCGCACCCGGTGCGCGATGGCGATGAACTCCGCCGAGTCGCGGATGTCGAGCGGACGTTCCCGCGGCAGCGTCGATTCGATCACATCGGTGATCCGCCCCGGACGCGGGCTCATCACCACGATCTTGGTGGAAAGATACACCGCCTCGGGGATCGAGTGCGTCACGAAGCCGATGGTCTTCTCGGTCCGCGCCCAGAGCTTCAGAAGCTCCTCGTTCAGCCGGTCGCGGACGATCTCGTCGAGCGCGCCGAAGGGCTCGTCCATCAGCAATATGTCGGCGTCGAAAGCGAGCGCCCGGGCGATCGAGGCACGCTGCTGCATCCCCCCCGACAACTGCCAGGGATACTTGCGCCCGAACCCCTCGAGGTCGACGAGTGACAGCACGCGGGCCACCCGCTCCTCCTGTTCGGCCCGGGAAAATCCCATGATCTCAAGGGGAAGCCGGACGTTGCCGGCGATCGTCCGCCACGGATAGAGGCCGGCCGCCTGAAAGACGTAGCCATAGGCCCGCGCCTGCCGCGCCGCGTCCGGCGCCAGACCGTTGACCGTGAGCGTGCCTTCCGTGGGGTGTTCCAGCGCCGCGATGGCGCGCAGGAAGGTGGTCTTGCCGCAGCCCGAGGGGCCGATGAAGCTGACGAACTCGCCCTTGCCGATGGTCAGCGTCACGTCCTTCAGCGCGTGGACCGGCCCGTCACCGGTCGGGAACGTCAGCCCGACGCCCCTGGCCTCGATCACCGGCCGGCTCATGGTGTCCTTCATTCAGACCCCGCTCGCCGGGATGCCGGTGCGGGTGACCGGCCGCGGCGCGGTCAGTTCCTTCCACGACGACAGCGCCTTGTTGACCGGGTTGCCGGCCGTGCGGGCGACGAACTCGCCGTGCCCCTCGCGCGTCTCCACCTTGCCGTCGTTCACCGCGACGACCCCACGGGTCAGCGTGTAGCGCGGCAGGCCTTTCACCTTCTGCCCCTCGAAGACATTGTAGTCGATGGCGGATTGCTGCGATCCGGCGGAGATCACCTTCTCGCGCTCGGGGTCCCAGACCACGATGTCGGCATCCGCGCCAACCAGGATCGCGCCCTTTTTCGGATAGCAGTTCAATATTTTGGCGATGTTCGTTGAAGTGACCGCGACGAATTCGTTGGGCGTCAGCCGCCCGGTCGCCACCCCGTGGGTCCAGAGCATCGGCATCCGGTCCTCGAGGCCCCCCGTGCCGTTCGGGATTTTCGTGAAGTCGCCGACGCCGAAGCGCTTCTGTTCGGTGGTGAAGGCGCAGTGGTCGGTCGCCACCACCGAGAGCGAGCCGGATTGCAGCCCGGCCCACAGCGAATCCTGGTGCTTCCTGTCGCGGAACGGCGGGCTCATCACGCGCCGTGCGGCATGGTCCCAGTCCTTGTCGAAATACTCGCTCTCGTCCAGCGTCAGGTGCTGGATCAGCGGCTCGCCCCAGACCCGCTTGCCCTGCATCCGCGCCCGCCGGATCGCCTCGTGCGCCTCCTCGCAGCTCGTATGCACCACGTAAAGCGGCACGCCGGCCATGTCGGCGATCATGATCGCGCGGTTGGTGGCCTCGCCCTCGACCTGCGGCGGGCGGCTGTAGGCATGGGCCTCGGGCCCGGTGTTGCCCTCGGCCAGCAGCTTTGCCGACAGTTCCGCCACCACGTCGCCATTCTCGGCATGGACAAGCGCGATGCCGCCCAGTTCGGCCAGACGGCGGAACGAGGCGAAAAGCTCGTCGTCATTGACCATCAGCGCGCCCTTGTAGGCCATGAAATGCTTGAAGGTGGTGATGCCTTCGCGCTCGATCACCGTCTTCATCTCGTCGAAGACCCGCTCGCCCCACCAGGTCACCGCCATGTGGTAGGAATAGTCGCAGTTCGCCCGCCCCGACTTGTTGTGCCACATCTTCTTGGCGTCGATCAGCCCCTGCCCCTGCCCCGGCAGGACGAAGTCCACCACCATCGTCGTGCCGCCGGCGAGCGCGGCACGGGTGCCGCTTTCGAAATCGTCGCTGGAATAGGTGCCCATGAAGGGCATTTCCAGGTGCGTATGCGGGTCGATCCCGCCCGGCATGACATAGCAGCCGGTGGCGTCGAGCACCCGGTCGCCCTTCAGGTTGTCGCCGATCTCGACGATCCTGCCACCGTCGACGAGCACATCGGCCTTGTAGGTGAGGTCGGCGGTGACGATGGTGCCGTTTCGGATGATGGTGGTCATGCTAGTTCCCTCCACACGCGGCAGCGCGACTGCCGTGATCTTTCGGCAGGCCCTTTAAGGCGTTGAAGGCCGCCATCATTATAGGTGAGTCCTGTATAGGCGCACAGTGCACCTCCAGCAGCGTGCGCACAGTGGAGTCCGAAATGCCCGAGATAGCGGCCCTCTCAAGACAAAGGTCCGTGCCGCCCAAGTATAGATTGGCTCCAGTCCAATAGCCGAAGATCCAGTCTGAAAGCCGTTGATCCTCTATTGAAGCCAAGTCTCGACAAAGCGTCATACCGACCCCGCGAGTCCACTCCAGCTCCCGGTCTGCACTGGCCACGCCGGTTGATAAGACACTCAGCATCGCTGCTCCGAGGATCGAGCCTCGCCTCACCCCACGACCTCCGCCGTCTCCAGCACCGCGTGCAGGAGCACGTCCGCCCCCGCCGCCGCCCATTCGGGGGAAATCTCCTCCGCCTCGTTGTGGGAAAGCCCGTCGACGCAGGGGCACATGATCATCGCGGTCGGCGCCACGCGGTTGATCCAGCAGGCGTCGT
>JBDHSQ010000093.1:0-13786 GCA_039808285.1 Paracoccaceae bacterium | reverse complement strand
GGATCTTCGGCTTGTCCTGGCAAACCCCCATCCCCGGCGCCAGCGCAACCGATGCCGCAAACGCAAACGCCCCCAACACTCCACGGCGACCAATCCTCATCAACATCCTCTTCCTCCCTGTGTTCATCTCTTTCTGGATCGCGTGCCCCGGCCGGTTCGACCGCATGGGCGCGTCCGGGGCGGAGATGGCGCCACCGGATTTCGGCTCGGCTCAACCGCCCGCTGCGGGCGGCTCCGCTCTTTTCCTGGCCTCCTGCAAGGCGCGCCAGACCCTTTCGGGGGTGATCGGCATTTCGAAGATCCGCACGCCGATCGCATCGGCAATGGCATTGGCCACCGCCGGGGCGACGGGCGTCATCGAAGGCTCGCCGATCCCCTTGGAGCCGAACGGCCCCAGACCGCTGCGGGATTCCAGAACGATCGTCTCGACATGCGGCATGTCCATCGAGGTCGGCGTCAGGTATTCGCTGAACGAGGGCGTCACCAGCCGGCCCTCCCTGTAGAGCATCTCCTCGCTCAGCGCGTAGCCGAGCCCGTTCTGGGTGCCGCCGTGGATCTGGCCATCCACCGCGGCCCGGTTGATGCACTGGCCGACGTCGTGCGCCGCGACGGATTTGAGGATCGTCACCTCGCCGGTTTCGGTATCCACCGCACACTCGATCGCATGGGCACCATAGGCATAGTCGGGATGTGCCTGGCCCTGCCCGGTCTCCGGGTCGAGCACGTCGGTGAAGGGTGCGCGGAAGATCGCAAGCTCTGACCGGTGCACCCCGCGCGTGCCGCAGACCTTGACCAGGTCGGCGATCGACATGCCGCGGTCGGGGTCGTCGGCGACGGAGACGCGGTTGAACTCCATCACGATCTGCGAGGGATCGGCGCCGAGCAGATCTGCCGCCACCGCGGCCAGCCGGTCGCGCAACCCCTGCGCCGCCACGCGGGCGGCGTTGCCGGTCATGTAGAGCGCGCGCGAGGCGGTGGTGGTCCCGGCCAGCGGCGTCACCTGCGAATCCGAATTGTAGACGGTCACGTTCGGCAGGGTCACGCCGAGGATCTCCGCCGCGATCTGCGCCAGCGCCGAGGCCTGGCCCGCGCCGATGTCGGTCACGCCGGAGCGCACGGTGACGGTGCCGTCCATCTCGATCCCGACCCAGGCTTCGGAGGTATCGTGCAGGAAGGTCAGCCGGCCGTAGCTCTGCTGGCAGGCGCCGATCCCGCGGCCGATCCTGACCGGGCCCGCAGACGGCGTCGGCGCGCCCAGCGCCTTCCAGGCGAGATCGGCGCATTTCTCCGTCCAGATCGCGCTCGGCGGCACGAAGCCGGTCGAGATCGCGTCACCGGTCTGGAGGTAGTTGCGGCGCCGGAACTCCATCCGGTCCATGCCGATGGCATTGGCGCATTCGTCCATCTGCTGTTCGTAGGCGGCGGCGGCCTGGATGCCGCCGAAGCCGCGGAAGGCCGAGGCGAACATGTTGTTGGTCGCCACCGCGCGCGCGAAGACGTTCAGGTTGTCGACGCGGTAGGGCCCGGGCGCGTTCACCGCGCAGTAGAGCAGCACATAGGGGCTGAGATAGACATAGGCGCCGGCGTCGGCGACGACCTGCACGTCGAGCGCGGTGATCTTCCCCTCCCGGGTAACGCCGGTGCGGTATTTCAGCTTCATCGGATGGCGCTTGCCGTGGCCGAGGAACGATTCCTCGCGCGAGAACTCCAGCCGCACCGGCCGGCGCGTCTTCTGCGCGAGGATCGCCAGGTAGGTCTCGACCGTCACGTCCTCCTTGCCGCCGAAGCCGCCGCCGACCAGCGCGCCCATGATCCTGAGCTTGTTGTGCGGCACGCCGACCGCATCGGCCACGGCGCGGAAATGCTCGATCACCTGGGTGCAGACCCGGATGGTGATCACCTCGTTCTCGTCGATCCAGGCAAGGCCGACCTCTGGCTCGAGGAAGGCGTGTTCCTGGAACGGGGTGACATAGGTGTGCTCGACGATCGTGTCGGCGGCGGCGAAGCCGGCCTCGAGGTCGCCCTTGCGGATGCGGTGGGTGGCGACGATGTTGTCGGTGCCCTGCACCACCGGCGCGCCGGGCTTCAGCGCCTCCTCGGGATCGTAGACGCCGGGGATCGGCTCAAGCTCCACCTCGATCAGGCGCCGCGCCTTCTCGGCGATGTCGGGGGTCTCGGCGGCGATCAGCGCCAGCGGCTCGCCGAAGTAGCGCACCCGCTCCTTCACCAGGATCTGCTGGTCGGTCTTCAGCCGCGCCCGCCCGGTCTGGCCGGGAATGTCGGTGGCGATGCTGCGGTCCGGCATGTCCGCGGCGGTCAGCACGCAGGCGACGCCGGGCAGCGCGCGGGCCTTCGACACGTCGAGCCGCCTGAGCCGGGCGCTGGCGAGATCGGCGCGCAGAACCTTCGCGTGCAGCATCCCCGGCATCACGTAGTCGCCGGCATAGGGCGTCCGGCCGGTCGCCTTGCCGGGGGAGTCGGTGCGCGTCAGCGGCTTGCCGATCTGGCTGAAGCGGAGGTTCGGCTGGGTCTGGTCCAGGTCGGATACGGTCATTTCGCCTCTCCCGCATTGCGCATCACCGCCGCGGCGGTCTGCACCGCCTCGAATATCTTCACGTAGCCGGTGCAGCGGCAGAGATTGCCGCTCAGCGCGTGGCGGATCTGCTCCTCGGTCGGGTCGGGATCGCTGCGCAGGAGCGACTCCGCGGCGATGATCATGCCCGGCGTGCAGAACCCGCACTGCGCCGCGCCCAGATCGGAAAAGCTCTGTTGCAGCGGATGGGGGCTTTCGGTGCTGCCGAGCCCCTGGAGGGTGGTGATCTCGCGGCCTGTGGCCGAGTGGGCCAGCGTCAGGCACGACACGGCTGCCTTGCCGTCGATCAGCACCGCGCAGGCGCCGCAGTCGCCCTTCTCGCAGCCGCATTTCACATCGACGTGGCCCAGTCCGCGCAATGCCTCGAGAAGCGTCCGGTGGGGCGGCACGACCGTCGTCTCCGGCCTGCCGTTCACGTGAAGCGTGATCGCCTTGTCCCTGCTCATCTCTTCACTCCTTGCTTGCGGCCTGAATGGCGGCGTTGATCAGCCGCGCCACCAGAACACCAACCATGTGACGCCGGTATTCGCCCGTGGCACGGACATCGTCGATCGGGCTGCATTCCTCCATCGCCGCCGCGGCGGCGGCGGCGATCCGGTCCGGCGTCATCTCTGCGCCCTCCAGCAGCGCCTCGGCCTTGCGGGCGCGCATCGGGATCGGCGCGACCGAACCGAGCGCGATCCGCGCCCTGTCGCAGCGACGGCCGTCGATGCCGATACTGACGGCTACGCCGGTCACGGTAATGGCGTCACCCTTGCGCCGGGCCAGCTTGTAGAAACCGCCAAAGGCGTTTGCCGCCGGCACCGGCCAGGAAATCGCGGTGATCAGTTCGTCGGCTTCCCGCCGATCGGATTTGTAGCCGACATGATAGTCGGCGAGAGCCAGCTTCCGGCTGCCGCGAACGCTGCTCAGCGTGACCTCGGCATCAAGCGCCAGAAGCGGCGGGACCAGGTCGGCCGCCGGTGAACCGCAGGCGACATTGCCGGCCACCGTGGCCGCGTTGCGCACCATCTGGCCGGCGAAGACCCTCGCCGCCTCGACCAGCGCCGGCGCGTATCGGGCAACCTCGGCCGAGGCCAGCAGGTCGCCGACCGTCGTTCTCGCCCCGAGGGTCACCCGCCCTTGCTCGACGGTTATGCCGCGAAGTTGATGCACATGGCCGAGGTCCAGCAGACAGTCGGGGGCAATCCGTTGCGACCGTATATCCACGAGAACGTTGGTTCCGCCCGACAGCGGCACCGCACGCTTGCCCGCGACCCCCAGGGCCTTGAGCGCCTCCGGCAGGTTCTCCGGGATCGTCAGATCGAACTCGGCATACATGGTTGGTCCTCATCGGTTTTGGCTCAGATACGCGCCGTGATGCACTTCACCTGATAATATGCGGCCAGGGCGGCGAGACCTTTCTCGCGGCCGAAGCCCGACAGCTTGGTCCCGCCGAAGGGGGTCTGGATGCCGCCGGCGAAATACTGGTTGATGAAGATCTGGCCGGCATCGACATCGCGCGCGAACCGCATCGCCCGGCTGAGGTCGCGCGTATAGATGCCCGCGCACAGCCCGAAGGGCGTGCCGTTGCAGACCTCGATGGCTTCCTCGGCGGACTCCACCACCTGAACGGCGAGGACCGGTCCGAAGATCTCTTCCTGAACCACCGGATCCCGGGCGTGAACCGCGTCGAGGATCGTGGGCGCGTAGAAGTATCCGCCCTCGAACCCCGCGACCTCGACGGGTTCTCCACCGGTGGCGACGGAGATGCCGCGTGTCCTGGCGCCGTCGACATAGGAGGCCACCGCGCGGCGATGGGTATCGGAGATCAGCGGACCGAGTTTCGGGTCGCCGAGCCCGTGACCGACCGACAGTTGCCTTGCGCGCGCCACCAGACGTTCGAGCATGGGCGCATGCACCTTGCGTTCGATCACCAGCCGTGATCCGGCGGAACAGACCTGGCCGGCATTCATGTAGATCGCCTTGAGCGTTCCTTCGACGGCCGCATCGAGATCGGCATCTGCGAGAACGACAACCGGGGACTTTCCGCCCAGCTCCAGCGTTACCGAAGTCACGCGCTCGGCCGCGACCTTCATCACGTTGATGCCTGTGGGAACAGACCCGGTGAACGTGACATGATCGACACCGGCGTGTCCGCACAGCGCGTCGCCGATGACGCCGCCGCGGCCGCTCAAGGCATTGTAGACGCCGGCGGGCAATCCGGCCTCGGTCAGCAGCTCGGCCAGCGCCAGCGCGGTCAGCGGCGTCTGGGACGCCGGCTTGACCACTGCGGTGTTGCCCGCCGCAAGCGCCGGGGCAACGCCCCGCGCCGTCGTCACCAGCGGAAAGTTCCAGGGGATCACATGGGCCGTCACCCCCACGGGTTCGTGCACGGTGAAGGACATGTAGTCTGTTCCCAAGGGGATGCTGTCGCCCTGCATCTTGTCGGCGATGCCGGCATAGTATTCGAAATACCCTGCCGCCGTGGCCACGTCCCCGCGCGCTTCCGCCAGGGGTTTGCCACTGTCGAGGGTCTCGATGATCGCCAGCCTCTCGGCGTCCCGGCGGATCAGCCGGGCGACGCGGTTGAGAATCCGGCCGCGCTCGACGGGCAGGGTGTCGCGCCACGGACCGCGCAGCGCCCGTCGGGAATTGTCCACCGCGGCGTCAACATCGGCGATGGTCGCCGACGGAACGTCGGCAAAGGCCTGACCGGTGGCCGGATCGACGGTTGCGATCCGATCACCGTTCGCGGCGTCGACCCGGCGGCCCCCGATGTACATATGCCGCGGGAGGTCGGTCGGGACCGCGACACCGAGAATCTCGCGGTGCACGTCGCGGCCCACGGTCAGACGTCCCATCCGCCGTCGACGGCGATATGCTGACCGGTGATCTGGCGCGCGTCTTCCGAGGCAAGAAACAGAACGGCGTTGGCAATATCCTGACCGAGCGTCACCCGCTTCAGCGCCATGTCCTGGACGTATTCCTCGTAGACCTGCTCCACCGTCCAGCCGCGGACCTTGGCCTTGCCTTCGCAGAGCTTCATCATCCGGGGCGTCTCGACGATGCCGGGGCAGACCGCGTTGACGTTGACGTTGTATTTGCCCAGTTCCAGCGCAACCGTCCGGGTGATGCCGCGCACCGCCCATTTCGACGCGCTGTAGGCGGTCCGCATCGGATAGCCGCGCAGGCCCGAGGTGCCGGAGATGTTGACGATCTTGCCCGCCTTCTGGGCGATCATGGTCGGGACGACATGCTTGATCGGCAGGAAGGTGCCGCGCTCGTTGGCGATGATCACGTAGTCGAAGTCGTCGACCTTGATGTCCTGCACCGGTGTCTCGATCGGGCCGGTCACGCCGGCGACGTTCACGAGGATGTCGATCCGGCCGTCGAACACCTTCAGCGCCTCCGCCACCATCGCGGCGACCTGCGGCTCGTCGATCACGTCGCAGGCGACGACATGCGCCTTGCGCCCCAGCGCGCGGACCTTCCCGGCCACCTCGTCCAGCGCCGCGGTGTCACGGGCGGTCAGGACCACGTCCGCACCCTCGCGGGCGAGGGTGGTGGTGATGTCGGCACCCATGCCCTTGGCGGCGCCGGTGACGATGGCGTTCTTTCCCTTGAGTTTCATGCTGGCACTCTCCTATGGTCAGCGTTTTTCCGGTCGTGTCCTGGCGCAGCGGGGGCGCCGTAGCCGCCACCGCCGCAGCTATTGACGATCACACGGTCGCCCGGCCCGAGGCGGATGTTCGCCTTGCCGGGCAGTTCGTGTTCCGTCCCGTCCGCCTTCACGACATCCACGCGGAAGGCAGCACCCGGCGCGCCACCATCCAGACCGTATGGCGGCACAACCCGGCGCTCGAACATGGAGGTTACCGACATGTCTTCGCACAGCACGCGATAGACCCTGTGCAGGCCGTCCCCGCCGCGATGCCGCCCCTGCCCGCCGGAGCCCCTGCGCAGGGACTGGGTCTCGATCCGCAGCGGGTATTCCGCCTCGATCACTTCGGCGGGGGTGTTCATGACGTTCGACATGTGCACCCGGATCACGGGGGCGCCGTCGCGGTCCGCGCGGGCACCTTCGCCGCCCCCGTGGGTTTCATAGAGCGTCGTCCAGATACCGTCGGCGCGTCGCCCGCCGAACAGGATCAGCCCCGAGGTCGTCGGCCCGCCGGCCGTCAGCCGTTCCGGAACGATGGCCTCGAAGGCCCGAAAGACCGCATCGGCAATCCGCTGCGAGGTTTCGTGATTGCCGCCGACCACCGGCTTGTCCGGGCCCGGGTCGAGGACGGTGCCCGGCCTGGTGATGATCTCGAACGGCCGGTAGCAGCCGCCGCTGGGCTGGATTTCCGGCCCGAACAGCGCCTTCATCACGTAGAAGACCGAAGCGGCGGCAATGAAGGGTGTGGTGTTGACCGGTCCTCGCGCCGCGGAGTCGCAGTCGCCGAAGTCGAAGGTCGCGCCGTCACCCGCGATCCGCACGCGGACGCGGATCGCCACCGGCCCGCCCCCGCCCGCATCGTCGTCGAGCCAGTCGGCGCCTTCATATTCGCCATCGGGGATCGATGAAATCACGGCGCGCATCTGCGCCTCCGCGCGATCGTGGATCGCCGCCATCGCGGCCTGTAGCAGACCCGCGCCATGCTGGCCGGCGATCTGCTGCACGCGCAGCTCGGCCGCCCGGGTCGCGGCAACCTGCGCCAGGATGTCGCCCTTGCGTTCCGGCGCACCCCGCACGTTGGCGAGGATGACCCCGAGTTTCTCCGTGTCCGCACCCGAGGCGGTGAAGACACGCAAGGGAGGAATTCGCAGGCCCTCCTGCCAGGCATCGGTGGCATTGGCCACATAGGATCCGGGCACCGCGCCGCCGACATCCGCCCAATGGGCCAGGCTGACCGCGAAGGCCGCCAGTTCGCCTGCGACGAAGATCGGCCGGATCGCCTTGACGTCGGGAAGATGATTGCCGCCGATCGAAGGGATGTTCAGGAACCAGACGTCGCCGGGCGCAAGCTGCGCCTTCGGCACCAGCCGCAGGAATTCCCGCACGGTGAAGCTCATCACGCCCATGTGCATGGGCACGTCACGGCCCTGAGCGATGAGGTAGCCGTCGGCGTCGGTGATTACAGAGGAATGATCCCCCGCTTCGCGCAGAAGCGGCGACCGGGCCGAACGCATCACCACGAGCGATATTTCCTCGGCCGCGGCGGTGAGCGCATTGCGGATGACTTCGAGCGTCACGGGATCGATTTGGAAGGTCATTGTCCCGCTCCCGTCATGATGTGCAGATGCCCGTTGCCGTCTGCGAAGGCGCTTGCGCCCGGCGGGATGACAATCGTCGCGAAGTCGTCCTCGACGATCGCCGGCCCCTGCACGGGGCATGCGGCCCCGATCTCGCTCCGGCGATAGCGCGGTGTCGGCACCGACCCGCCGACGTCGAAGATGCAGGGCAGTGTCCTGGTGGCGACCAGCTCGGCCGGCGTCCGGGGAGCTGCTTCCAGACGCTTCCGCAGGACTGGAACCGAGGACCGCATCCGGATGGCCTCGAGCTGCCAGGGTTCATCGGTGGCGTAACCATAGAGGTGCTGGTGGAGCGCGACGAACCTCTGCCCCAGCGCTTCCAGGGCGCCGAAATCGGGATCGGGAACCTCGATCGCGTAGCTTTGGCCGCTGTAGCGCAGCGCGGCGACCTCCTGGATGACGATGTCCGGGGCGCGAAAGCCGGAGGCGTGCAGAGGCGCCGAGACCTGGTCGCGCAGTTCGCGCCGGATGCCGTCCAGTGCCGCCGCATCCCAGTTGCCGACCGGCATCCTGACCGTGCGCTGCTGCGAATAGGACATCTCGGCGCTGACACATCCAAGCGCCGAGAAGACGCCGGAGTGTGCCGGGACGATTACGCGCGACATGCCGAATTCACGCGCCACGGCCACCGCATGCATCGGTCCGGCGCCCCCGAAGGCGATGAGTGCGGCTTGCCGTCCGTCGATCCCGTGCTCCACGGTGCTGCGGCGCAAGGCCTGCATCATCGCCGCATTGGCCACCCGGACGATACCCAGTGCCGTCTGTTCGACCGGCCACCGAAGCGCCTCGGCGAGCGGTGTGATGGCCTCCCGCGCCAGATCCGGCCGGAGCCAAAGTCCGCCACCCAGCGATTTGCCGGGCTCGAGATAGCCGAGCAGCAGGTTCGCGTCGCTCACGGTCGGGAGGAGCCCGCCCCGACCGTAGCACGCCGGCCCCGGGAATGAGCCGGCACTTTCGGGGCCCACCCGCAGCGTCCCGTGGTCGAGCCGCGCGATGGAGCCGCCCCCGGCGCCGATCGAGTCCACCGCGATCATCGGTTGCCGGATCGGACGCCCCCCCAGTTCGCGATCGCTTGAGACCTGCGCCTCGCCGTCGCGGATCAGGCAGATGTCGGTGGTCGTGCCCCCCATGTCGAAGCTGATCGCGAGATCGAGGCCAAGATCGCGGGCGATGGTGCTTGCAGCCACGACACCCGCCGCCGGACCCGACATGGCGAGCGCTAACGGGGCCTCGCGCAGCGCCTGGATCGAAGCCATGCCCCCGGCGGAATGGAACAGGTGCAGGTGGGTGGTTTCGGGACAGATGCTCTCGAGCCGGTCGAGATAGCGCCCGACAAGCGGCATCAGACCGGCGCTCAGCGCGGTGGTCGCGGTGCGTTCGTATTCACGCGCCTCGGGATTGACCCTGTGGGAGACCGAGACAAAGGGCAGGCGCTGTCTCAGGATCCGGGCAACCCGGTTTTCATGTGCGCCGTCGGCATAGGAGTGCAGCAAGGATACCGCGACCGTTTCGACGCCGGACCCGACGACTTCTTCCACCACCCGGGCAACGCTTTCGTCACACATCGGTTCGATCTCGGCGCCGGTATGGTCAAGCCGCCCGTCCACCTCGAACCGCCGGTCGGGAGGAATCTGGGGGACGGGCTTCGGCTCCAGATCCAGGTGATACAAGTGACGCCGGTTCTGCCGCCCGATCGCCAGCGTGTCGGAGAATCCCCGGGTCGCGACAAGCGCCGCTTCGGCCATGTTGTTCTCGATGATCGCATTGGTGACCATCGTGGTGCCGTGAACAAGGTCGGAAACGTCATTCCACTCCAGACCGACCGCTTCCAGCGCGGCGATCAGACCAAGCACGCGGTCGTCCGTGCGCGTGTCTACCTTCGCCGTGCGCACGGTCCCGCCATCGGGTCCGATCGCGACGACATCGGTGAATGTGCCGCCGATGTCGATGCCGACCCGCCAGCCGCCAACATCTCCTTCAGGTGCCGGCTGCATCTTTGATCACCCGTTGGTTCCGAAAGCGGCCTGCGCATCTTCCAGCGCAGCGCCAAGAGCGTCGAACAACTGGTCGATCTGCCGGTCGGTGACGATCAGCGGCGGACAGATCGCGATCGTGTCGTTCACCAGCGCGCGAACGATCAGCCCGTGCTCCATCGCCGCCTGGGCCACCCAGGGCCCGACCTTCTTGCCGGGGTCGAAATTGCGCCGGCCCGCCTTGTCCTCGACCAGTTCGATCGCACCGATCAGGCCGACGCCACGCGCCTCTCCGACCAGCGGATGCTGCCCAAGCGATCGAAGCCGCGCCTGGAAATGGGGCGAAATCGCGCCGACATGCGTTTCGATCGCGTCGGCATCGTAGATTCTCTGGGTTTCCAGCGCGACCGCGGCGGGGACCGGATGACCGGAATAGGTGAAACCGTGCCCGAACAGGCCATACCGGCGGCTGCCCTCGACCAGAACCTCGTGGATCTCGTCGGTGATCATCACCGCGCCGATCGGCTGGTAGCCACCCGACAGCGCCTTGGCCATCGAGATCATGTCGGGACGGATGCCACAGGTGTCGGAGCCCAGCATCCTTCCGGTGCGATAGAAGCCGGTTATGACCTCGTCGGCGATAAACAGGATGTCGTGTTTCCGCAGCAGCGGCTCTATCGCCTCGAAGTAGCCCGGCGGCGGCGGGAAGACTCCGCCTGCGCCCATGACCGGTTCGGCGATGAAGGCGCCGATCGTCTCCGGCCCCTCGCTCTCGATCAGTTGCTCCAGTTCGGCGACCAGGCGTGCAACGAATTCGGCTTCGCTCTCGCCCTCCTTGGCGTAGTGGTAGTAGTGGGGGCAGGTCACATGCAGGAACCCCGGCAGTGGCACGTCGAAGGCATTGTGCGAATATTGCAGCCCGGTCAGGCTCGCCGCAGCCAGGGTGATGCCGTGATAGGCGCCGCGCCGGGCGATGATCTTCTTCTTCTCCGGGCGGCCGCGCAGGTTGTTGTAGTAGCGGACGAGCTTGACCTGGGTGTCGTTGGCTTCCGAGCCCGAGTTGGTGAAGAACACCTTTCCCATCGGCGGGGAAACCTTGCCGACCAGGTAATCCGCAAGCTCGATCGCGGGTTCGACGGCCTTGTGCGCGAAGTTGTGATAGAAGGGCAGCGCCTTCATCTGCCGCAGCGCGGCATCGACCAGGCGTTCCTCGCTGAACCCGAGCGATGCGCACCACAGCCCCGCGAGCCCCTCGATGTAGCCGCGCCCGGCATCGTCATAGACATGGATCCCGTCGCCACGCAGGAAGATGTTCGGACCAACTTCGGCGTGCGCCGCCAGATTGGTGAACGGGTGCAGATGTGAGCGCAGATCACGGGCTTGCGGCGAGTTGACGATGTGCTTCATGAGATATTCCGTTTTTCGGAAGTAGCTTCGATTTATCGGAAGTCTTATTCTCAAAAGCCGACCTGTCAATGGGCTTGTCGCGAAGCCCCGGTCGAATTTTCCGGATCCAGAAGCAGAACCGCAAAGGCATTGTGACGTATTAATGATAATTATCAGTGTGTTGCGTTGATGCACTCGAGGAATCCAGGAAAACGAGGTGGAGCTCTTGCGGGCCGCTGGCAGCCAGTATACAATTCCGAAAAACGGAATTGTGACCCGATGACCAAACGATCAACGCCGCTCGAACGGTACGCACGCATCCTGGAAGTGCTGGTTTCCTGCCCACAGGGAATCAGCCTGACCCAGATCGCGCAGGCGATCGGGGTCCAGACAAGCACCGCCCACCGACTGGTCAACGCGCTTGGTGAAATCGGGTTCGTCGAGCGCCTGCCCGACAGCAAGTCCTATGTTCTCGGGGCACGGATGCAGAGGCTCTGCGGCCTCGCCGTCACGCCGCCGTCGGTGGTGGCCATGGCAGAACCGGAGCTGCACGAAATCGTCAGGGAGTTCTCCGAAACGGCCTTCCTGACACAGTGGACGGGAAGGACGGTCGAATCGATCGCAACCGCCGTGCCGGACGGCGGCGAGATGGCCTATGTCCAGCCTGGCCGCGTCATGCCGCTGCATGCCACGGCGTCGGCAAAGGCCATCCTGGCACACCAGAGTCCCGGACTGGTGCGCGAACTTCTCCGCGGGCCCCTTGTCCAGTACACCGAAAACACCACAACCGACCTGCCGGAACTCCTGAAAGAACTGCAGGCAGTGCGAACCCAGGGCATCGCGGTCTGCGACAATGAACTCGATCCGGGGGTGTTGAGTTACGCGGTTCCCGTCCAAAGCGCGGACGGCACCGTCAAATACGCTATCGGGATATCAGGATTCGCGCAGCGCATGAAGGCCAGGCCGGTGGCGCAGATCCGGGCAAGCCTTCTCCGGGCAAGCCGCACACTCGCAGCCAAGATTCAGCAGGTTCCGCATGTCATGCCATGAAAGGCGATGCCGGTCCCGGTCTCATCCAGGCCTTCCTGAGGGCTTGGGCCCCGCTGCCGCTTCACACGCCGGGTGACACATCGGAACGCCGCGCGAGCGGCCGGCTTCGGCAGTGCGCCCGCCGCCCGCAAACCCGGGGCCGCGGGCCTCCTCGGGGGGGCGACGGGACGTCTGCTTGACGGTGAACCCGAATGACTACCGCGCATTGGCCGCCGTCGGCGCAGTCCAACGGAAGACACCGCGGCTGAGGGGCACTTCCGACGCCGGTGCGCCGAACGCCACCACACTGGCGGCCGCTATCGGCCTTGCGGCGGTTCCCGACAAGGAACATCGAAAGGAATCGTGGCGGCACCCATGATCCGCAAGCCCTGGCGGAGTCCGGATCATGCCCGGTTGACCCATACATGTCTCTGGCCGCATCGCCGCCCGGCGAAAAATGCCTCCATCGGTTTTCACGGATCCATGTGCCATCTCCGCCCGGTTCGGGACCATATAGATAAACTCTTGGTATGAGACAGATATAACACATTTTACCTAGAACCGTCGCGGATGCCATGTTGCCTGCATCGGGCTGTAGGTCCGTTGGAGATGCAACGCGGATTGGAACTGGAACACGCAATGACGGCGGCCTGGCGAGTTGGAATCGATATCGGCGGCACCTTCACGGATGTGGTGGCGGTGAATGCGGCAGGAGATGCCGTGCGGATGGGGAAGGTGCTGAGCCAGACCGACCCGGTGGCCGGCATCATCGCCGCCTGCCGCTCTCTCGGGCTCGACCTTTCGGACGTGTCCGACATCATGCACGGCACGACGATGGCGACGAACGCGATCGTCGAGGGAAGGCTGGCGCCGATCGCGCTGATCGCCACCGAGGGCTTCGCCGAGGTGCTGGACATCGGCCGGCAGAACCGCCGCGAGCTTTACAAGATGGCGGTGACGCCGCGGCCCGATCCGCTGGTGCCCGGCGACCGCCGGCTCGAGGCGCGGCAGCGGATGGACGCGCAGGGCGGCGAGATCACGCCGCTGGACGAGGGCGAGATCGCCCGGCTGGCCGAGGCGGTCAAAGCCTTCGGCGTCGAATCGGTCGCGGTGTCGCTGATCCACAGCTACCTCAACGGCGCGCACGAGAGCCGCATCGGCGAGGGGCTCAAGGCGATCGTTCCCTTCGTCGCGCTCTCGCACCAGCTCAACCCCGAGCCGCGGGAATACGAACGCACCAACTCCACCGCGATGAACGCGGCGCTGATGCCGCTCGTCGCGCGCTACCTGGAGCGGCTGATCGAGCGGATCGGGTCGCGGACCGGGCTGCACATGTTCCATTCCGCCGGCGGCATGGCTTCTGCGGCCTCGATCGCGTCCCGCCCGCTCGCACTTGCCCTTTCCGGGCCGGCGGCGGGTGTCGCGGGTCATGACCGCTCCCCGGTGCCCGCCGGCGGCGCCGGATGCATTGACCGCCGTCGTCATCTGGTTGACCGTGGGCGACAGCGGCGGTGGCAGCGAAGGG
>JBDHSQ010000092.1:0-13825 GCA_039808285.1 Paracoccaceae bacterium | reverse complement strand
ATGTCCTTGGACGAATACAGCAAGCGCGAGTTCAAGCAGGTGGGGAGCCGGGTCCGCCGCCCCGACGGCGTCGACAAGGTGACGGGCCGCGCGCTTTACGGCGCCGACATGACCGCGCCGGGGATGCTGGTCGGTCGCATCCTGCGCTCGCCCCATGCCCATGCGCGGATCAGGCATGTCGACACCTCTGCCGCCGAGGCGCTGAAGGGCGTGAAGGCGGTGGTGACCGGGGCGGACCTCGGCACGCCGGCAAGCGAGTTCGTCCGCGACGTGCAGGACAACTGCATGGCGCGCGACAAGGCGCTGTATGATGGCCACGCCGTCGCCGCCGTCGCCGCCGTGGATGCGGCGACCGCGAAGGCCGCGCTGAAGCTCATCAGGGTGGACTACGAGATCCTCCCCCATGTCACCGATGTGGAGGCGGCGATCCGGCCCGGCGCGCCGGTGGTGCAGGCGGGGCGCAGGCTGGAAAACGTGCCCGCCGGCATGTCGGAGAACGTCACCAGCCACTGCGAGTTCGGCCACGGCGACCCGGCCGATGGCTTCGCCAGGGCCGATCACGTCATCGAACGCAGCTTCCGCACCGCGGCCACCCATCAGGGTTATATCGAGCCGCACGCCGCCCTCGCCTCGGTCACCTCGGACGGCAAGGCCGAGCTTTGGTGCTGCACCCAGGGGCAGTTCCACGTCCGCACCCTCTGCGCGGCCATGCTCGGCATGGAGGCGAGCCAGTTGCGCGTCACCGCCTCGGAGATCGGCGGCGGCTTCGGCGGCAAGACCACGGTGTTCATCGAGCCGGTGGCGCTCGCGCTTTCGCGCAAGGCGGGCCGGCCGGTCAAGATCGTGATGACCCGCGACGAGGTCTTCCGGGCGACCGGCCCCACGGTCCACACCTCGATGGCCGTGAAGATCGGGATGACCCGGGACGGCCGCATCACCGGAGCCGAGGCGCACCTGCGCTATTCCGGCGGGGCGTTCCCCTGCGGCACGGTGGAGATGGGCGCACAGGCGGCCTTTGCTGCCTATGATCTGGAGCATGTGCGGACCTACGGCTGGAACGTGCTGACCAACCGGCCGAAGGAAGCATCCTACCGCGCCCCGGGCGCGCCGCAGGCGATCTATGCGGTGGAAAGCGTCATCGACGAACTGTGCCAGCATTTCGGGCTCGATCCGGTCGAGGTGCGGCTGAAGAACGCCGCGCGGAAGGGCACGCGGTCGTCCTACGGCCCCACCTTCCCCGACATCGGCCTTGTCGCGACGCTTGAAGCGGCGAAGAAACATCCCCACTACGCCGCGCCGCTGGAGCCGGGCCAGGGCCGGGGCATTTCCTGCGGCTTCTGGTTCAATTTCGGCGGCAATTCCTGCGTCAGCCTGAACGTCAACACCGACGGCACCGTGGGGGTGACCGAGGGCAACCCCGACATCGGCGGCAGCCGCGCCTCGATCAGCCTGATGGCGGCCGAGGAGCTGGGCATTCCCTACGAAAACGTGCGCACCATCGTCGCCGACACCTCGTCGCTCGGCTACAACGACGTCACCGACGGCAGCCGCGTGACCTTCGCGGTGGGGCTGGCCACGATCAAGGCGGCGCGCGCCGCGATCCGCATCATGTGCGAACGCGCCGCGAGGCTCTGGGGCATCGACGCCGAGGCGGTCGAATGGAAGGACGGCGCCGCCGTTCCCGCCGGACCGAACGCCGGGAAGTTCCCGCCGATGACGCTGGCCGAGATCGCCGCGGTGTCGTTCGAGACCGGCGGGCCGATCGCCGGCCACCACGAGGTCAACGTCGACGGCGCGGGCGTCAGCTTCGGCGTCCACATCGTCGACGTCGAGGTCGACCGCGAGACCGGCCAGACCAGGGTGTTGCGCTACACCGTGTTCCAGGACGCGGGCAAGGCGGTGCATCCGTCCTACGTCGAGGGCCAGATGCAGGGGGGCGCGGTGCAGGGCATCGGCTGGGCGCTGAACGAGGAATACATCTACGGCGCCGACGGGCGGCTTCAGAATCCGGGCTTCCTCGACTACCGGGTGCCCGTCGCCTCGGACCTGCCGATGATCGACACGGTGATCCTGGAGATTCCGAACCCCGGCCACCCCTACGGCGTGCGCGGCGTAGGCGAGACCGGGATCGTGCCCCCCCTCGCCGCGATTTCGAACGCGGTCTCCCGTTCGGCCGGTATCAGGCTGGCCGAACTGCCGATGTCGCCGCCGCGTGTCCTGAAGGCGCTCGGGAGCTGAGATGGCCAAGGTCCGGCTCTGGGGCTCGCTCCGGCAGGCGGCCGACGGCCGGACCGAGGTCGAGGTCGAGGCGCGAACCTTCAAGGAGCTTCTCGACCGCCTCGCCGCGACCTACCCCGGCCTCGAGCCGCAGATTCGGCGCGGCGTCTCGCTGTCGCTCGACGGCGTCATCTACCGGGAAGCCTGGTTCACCGAGATCCGGCCCGATGCCGAAGTGGTACTGATGCCTTACATGACCGGTGGATGACCGGATCGGGCGTGCCGATCACGTCTGCGGCGCGGTCGCAATGGCGCCTGTTTGCGTCGCTATCACGCCAGTGCCGAATCCCGTCGACCGGGCACATACGCAACTCAAGAACCTGCGTAAGAAAAATCATAACGGGTTCGGTACGAAGAACCTGATCCGGTACGCCAGAATGTGCTAGTCGTAAGAAAAAGAAGTCCAGAAGCGATGGGGAGCCCGAATAGATGGACGCAAGCGCCGGCGGAAACGCCGCATTCGTCGAGTTCGAACATGTCCAGAAAAGCTATGACGGGGAGAATCTGGTCGTCAAAGACCTGAACCTGTCGATCGCCAAGGGTGAATTCCTGACGATGCTCGGGCCCTCGGGTTCGGGCAAGACGACCTGCCTGATGATGCTTGCAGGGTTCGAGACCGCGACCCACGGCGAGATCAAGCTGAACGGGCGGCCGATCAACCGCATCCCGCCGCACAAGCGCGGCATCGGCATGGTGTTCCAGAACTACGCGCTCTTCCCGCACATGACGGTGGCCGAAAACCTCGCCTTCCCGCTTGAGGTGCGCGGCATGGGCAAGTCGGAGCGCGACGCCAAGATCAGACGCGCGCTCGACATGGTGCAGATGGGCGCCTTCGGCGGCCGCCGCCCGGCACAGCTTTCCGGCGGACAGCAGCAGCGCATCGCGCTCGCCCGCGCCCTGGTGTTCGAGCCCGAACTGGTGCTCATGGACGAACCGCTCGGCGCGCTCGACAAGCAGTTGCGCGAGCATATGCAGTTCGAGATCACACGGCTTGCCCACGAGCTCGGGATCACCACGGTCTACGTCACCCACGACCAGACCGAGGCGCTGACGATGTCCGACAACATCGCCGTCTTCAACGACGGCCGCATCCAGCAGCTTGCCCCGCCCGCGGTGCTCTATGAAGAGCCGACAAACAGCTTCGTCGCCCAGTTCATCGGCGAGAACAACACGCTGCTTGGCGTGGTGCAGGAGATTCGCGGCGACGTGGCCGTGGTGAGGCTCGATGACGGCGAGTTGATCGACGCCAGGCCCGTGAACGTCTCGAGGCCGGGCGAACGGACGCGGGTCTCGATCCGGCCCGAGCGGGTGGAGTTCAACAAGGCCCGCCTTCAGCCGGGCGCGCATACGCTCAAGGCCGAGGTGCTCGAGTTCATCTACATGGGCGACATCTTCCGCACGCGGCTCCTGGTGGCGGGCAACGATGAATTCATCGTCAAGACCCGCAATGCGCCCGATCAGAAGCGCCTTGAGCCCGGCCAGCAGATCGAGGTCGGCTGGCTGCCCGCGGACTGCCGGGCGCTCGACGCCTGAGCGGAGTGAATCTGGACCGCGGCCCGTCCCGTGACGCGGACCAACAAAACGAAACGGGACCAATGGGGAGTATGTAATGAAGCTATCTGCAATCTTTCTCGCCACCACGGCGCTGACCCTCGCCGCAGGCGCGGCCTCGGCGATCGACCTGACCTTCTCGTCCTGGGGGGGCGCCTACCAGAACTCCCAGGTCAAGGCCTATGCCGAGCCCTACATGGCCGAACATCCCGACGTGAAGATCGTCTGGGACGAAAGCTCCTCCGAAGCCGTCGCCAAGCTCCGTGCGATGAACGAGGCGGGCAACCTGACCTGGGATCTGGTCGACGTCACCATCGCCGACGCCATGCGCCTGTGCGACGAGGGCCTCGCGATGGAGGTCGATCTCGACGAGTTCGCCGCCCCCGCCCCCGACGGCACCCCCGCCAGCGAGGATTTCGGCGACCTCGTCCTGTCGGACTGCTTCATCCCGGAAATCGTCTATTCGATCACCTTCGGCTATCGCACCGACGTGGCGGCCTGGAACGGCGCGACGCCGACATCGGTCTGCGACGTGTTCGACACGGCGAAATTCCCCGGCAAGCGCAGCCTCTACAAGGGCCCGCTCTACAACATGGAATGGGCGCTTCTCTGCGACGGTGTCGCGAAGGAAGATATCTACAACGTGCTCGGCACCGACGAGGGCGTGGAGCGCGCGTTCAAGAAGCTCGACACGATCAAGGATCAGGTCGTGTGGTGGACGGCGGGCGCCGAAACGCCGCAGCTTCTGGCCGATGGCGAGGTCGTGATCGGCTCGACCTACAACGGGCGGCTGTTCTCGGTGATCGCCGAGCAGAACCAGCCGGTGGCGATGCTGTGGGACGCGCAGATCTATGACATCGACGGCTGGATCATCCCCGCCGGCCTGCCGGAGGAACGGCTTCAGGCGGTGAAGGACTTCCTCTACTTCGGCACCGACACCCAGCGCCTCGCCGACCAGGCCAAATACATCTCCTACGGCCCGGCGCGCAAATCCTCCGCGCCGCTCGTCGGAAAGCATGCGGAGCTTGGCATCGACATGGCGCCGCACATGCCGACCGATCCGGCGAACGCCACCAATGTCGTCATGATGGACTTCCCCTGGTGGGCCGACCATCGCGACGACCTGGATGCCAAGTTCCAGGCCTGGCTGGCGCAGTGAGTGCAGTGACGGAAGGGGCCTGGCGGCCCCTTCCACCCATTCGTTCGTGACTTTTCCGGTTCGACCTTGCCACCGTTTCCGACCGCGGCCCGCCCGCAAGCCCTGATGGGGGACAGATGAGCGATACCACCGATACCGGCCAGATGAAGGCCGCCGACGGGACACCGCTGAAGAAGAGCCTTGCCCGTGCCCTGCGCCGGCAGAAGCTCCGGGCGCTGGCGCTGGTCGCGCCGCTTCTGGTCTTCGTACTCGTCACCTTCGTTGCGCCGATCGCCGACATGCTGTTCCGTTCGGTCGAAAACCAGATCGTCCACGACACGCTGCCGAACACGGTGCGCGCCCTGAAGGACTGGGATGCAAGGTCGGGCGAGGCGCCGGGCGAGCCGGTCTACCGGGCAGTTTCCGTGGACTTGCAGGCGGCTGCCGAGTTGAAGCTGCACACCCGCCTGGGATCGCGCCTGAACTACGAGAACCCCGGCGTCTCGTCGCTGTTCCGCTCCTCGGGCCGCGGCGCCGACAAGATCGGCAAGGATTTCCAGAAACGCTTCACCGATCTCGACCCGGCCTGGAAGGACGGGGAAACCTGGGCGGCGATCTTCGGGTCCGACGAATGGCTGGCGGCCGATGCCGCCTGGGCCGCCGACAAGTCCGGCAAGCTTCCGGCCTTCCGGATGCGCGACGGTGTGGCCGAAGCCCTGCCCCTCTCCGCCAATGCCTACCGCATCTTCGCGAAGGATGCGCAGGACTCGGGCAAGGATCCGGCGGCGGCAAAGCCCTGGCCGGTGTTCTACGACGCGCTGGCCCAGGATCTTGGCGCCAACCCGAGCCCGGCGCCCGCGGCGCTGCCCGCGGCGCAGGCTCCGCTGATCGCCGCGGCCGCGACCGCCGTCGCGGGGTTCGAGCCCTTCTCCTACAAGGACGCGTTCCTCAAGATGGACAAGGGCTGGGGCGCGGTCAGCACCTGGGAAACGATCAAGATCTACAGCCCGGCCTACACCTCGGGGTATTTCCTGAACGCCGTCGACCTGGAAAAGGGCCCGAACGGCATCCAGGCACGCCCGGCCGAGGAGCGGATCTACATCAAGCTTTTCGCCCGGACGATGTGGATGTCGCTCTTCATCACCTTCTGCTGCCTCGTCATCGGCTATCCGGTGGCCTGGCTTCTGGCGAACCTGCGCGCCTCCACGGCGAATGTGCTGATGATCCTCGTGCTGCTGCCCTTCTGGACCTCGCTTCTGGTGCGGACCTCGGCCTGGAAGGTGCTTTTGCAGCAACAGGGCGTGATCAACGACATCCTCGTCTGGCTCCGGATCGTGGACGACGGTCACCGGCTGGTGATGATCAACAACCAGATGGGCACGATCATCGCGATGACGCACATCCTTCTGCCGTTCATGATCCTGCCGCTCTACTCGGTGATGAAGACGGTGCCGCCCACCTACCTCCGCGCGGCCAAGTCGCTCGGCGCGACGCCGTGGACGGCGTTCTGGCGGGTCTATTTCCCGCAGTCCGTGCCCGGGATCGGCGCCGGGTCGATCCTCGTCTTCATCCTGGCGATCGGCTATTACATCACGCCCGAACTGGTCGGCGGCACCGAAGGCGTCTTCATCTCCAACCGGATCGCCTTCCACATCTCTTCGTCGCTGAACTGGGGCCTTGCCGCCGCGCTGGGGGCGATCCTGCTCGGCGTGGTGCTCCTGCTCTACTACATCTACGACAAGATCGTCGGCATCGACAACGTGAAGCTCGGGTGACGCCATGACCATTGCTCCGGATACCCCGAAACCGAGCCTGCTGGGCTTCACCGTTCCGATCATGGCCCTGTCGGGCGCGCTCGCCGGCTATGTCGTCGGCACGGCCAAGGGCCATGTGCCCGCGGGCATCGCCGGCGGCGCCATCGCCGCCGCCGTGCTGGCGGTGGTGCTGGCGACGGTCGTGCCGCAACGCAGCGCCGGACGGATCGGGGCCGCGGCCGTCTTCGCCGCCCTGGGCGCGCTCCTGGGCGGCGTGGCCGGCGCGGTCGTGGGCGTTCTCGCCGGTCTCGTCCTGTCCTGGATCTCCTACTGGCTTGCCACCGGCGCCTATCGCGCGGGCGTGCCGGTCTATGCAACGGCGGGCGAGGTTCTCTGGCACAACAGCTTTCGCGTCATCTGCGGGCTGATCTTCTTCTTCCTGATCGCGCCCATCATCATCGTCCTGCCGCTGGCGTTCAACGCAGAGAACTTCTTCACCTTCACCCCGAAGATGCTGGCGCTCGATCCCGACGGCTATTCGCTGAAGCACTTCAAGGACTTCCTCAGCAACCCCGACTGGACGCGGCCGCTGAAGAACTCGTTCATCATCGCGCCGCTCGCCACGATCATCTCGGTCTCGCTCGGGACACTCGCCGCGATCGGGCTCAGCCAGAGCCATGTGCCGGGACGCCGTGCGATCATGGCGATCCTGATCTCGCCGATGATCGTGCCGCTGATCATCTCGGCGACGGGGATGTTCTTCTTCTACTCCAAGCTCGGCATCTGGATGGAAGACAGCCTTGGCCTGTCGAAGGACTTCACCGGCTACGTCAAGGTCATCCTCGCCCATTCGGTGCTGGGCATCCCCTTCGTCATCATCACCGTCACCGCCACGCTGGTGGGCTTCGACCGGTCGCTGACACGCGCGGCGGCGAACATGGGCGCCGGGCCGGTCCGGACCTTCTTCAAGGTGCAGATGCCGCTGATCATGCCCGGGGTGATCTCGGGTGCGCTCTTCGCCTTCATCACCTCGTTCGACGAGGTGGTGGTGGTGCTCTTCGTCGGCTCCGCCTCGCAGAAGACGCTGCCCTGGCAGATGTTCACCGGCTTGCGCGAACAGATCTCGCCCACCATCCTCGCGGTCGCCGCGGTGCTGGTCGCCTTCTCGATCGTCCTGCTTACGACGGTCGAACTCCTCCGCCGCCGGTCCGAACGCCTGCGGGGGATGAGCCCGACCTGACCCGGCCCTTCCCTCCCCTCAGTCAAGCAGGGCCAGCCAGAGGGGAACGGTGAGGATCGAGAGCACGGTGGCGGCGAGAACCGAGGTCGCCGCGACGCGCTTGGCCACGCCATACATGTTGGCGAACAGATAGGCATTGATACCCGGCGCCATCGCGGCGGTGACGACGGCCGAGCGGAGCGGGCCCTGCCCGAGCTCCAGCGCCTGGCCAAGGCTCCAGGTGATCGCGGGGTGGAGGACAAGCGACAGCGCGCAGACGAAGAGCACGGTCGGCAGGTCACCCTCAGGCCGGTAGCGGACGAGAACACCGCCCAGTCCGAAAAGCGCCGCCGGAAGCGCCGCGCGCACGAGAAGGTCAACCGCCTCCAGCGCGACCCTCGGAAGCTCGGTGCCCGACAGGTTGACCGCGACCCCCGCGGCGATGCCGACGACGAGCGGGTTGCGAAACATCGCGGTGGCGACCGCCCGTGCCGTCGCCGGAAGCCCCCGGCCGGAATGGCGCACCACCTCCATCACCGTGATGCCGAGCGCGTAGCAATAGGGTGAATGCACCGCGATGATGGCATAGTTGGCCGAAAGCGCCCCGGCCCCGTAGGCGCGTTCGGTGATCGGCAAGCCGAGGAGGAGCGAGTTGGAGAAGAGCGCGCAGAAGCCGATGGCGACCGCATCCTGCCACGGCCGGCCGAAGAGGAGACGCGCACCGAGAAGCCCCGCGAGGAAGCCCGCCGTGGCGCCGGCGTAAAAGGAGACGAGAAGCGGTCCCCCGAACACCTGCCCGAGATCGAGCGTCGAGATCGCCCGAAACAGAAGGCAGGGAATCGCGATGCCCTGCGCGAACTGCATCAGCCCGTCCACGGCCCCATCACGGATGAACCCGAGCCGCGCGGCCGCGTAGCCGAAACCGATCACCAGGAAGACCGGCAGCGTGACGTCGAGAAGCGCCGGAATCGGCAGGCCCAAGGCTCAGACCTCGTAGTCCAGCACCATCCCGTCGTAGGCGGCACTGACATGGGCAGGGGTCTCGGCCTCCACCGTCGCGTGGTCCATGTCGATGTGCATGTTCGTCAGGATGCCGCGACGGGGCCGGGCGCGGCCGAGCCATTCGAGCGAGAGCGCGAGATGCGCGTGCGTCGGGTGCGGCTTGCGGCGGAGCGCATCGAGAATCCAGCAGTCGAGTCCGCTGAGATGGCTGTCCCAGACCGGTTCGGGAATGCTGAGCACGTCAGGCAGGTAGGCCACGCCCTCGACGCGGAATCCCAGCGCCTCGATGTCGCCGTGGTTCACCTCGAACGGGTCGAGCGTGATCGCGCCACCCGCCCCTTCCACCGTCACCGGTCCCCGGATCGTGTGCAGGTCGCAGATCGGCGGGTAGGAGGAGCCGTCGGGCTGAACGAAGGCGTAGCCGAACCGGGAAATCAGCTCGTTCTGCGTGTCGCCGTCGGCCCAGACCGGCACCCGCCTGTGGGTGAGAAAGACGATCTGGCGCAGGTCATCGATGCCGTTCACATGATCGGCATGGGAATGGGTGTAGAACACGGCATCGACGCCGGGCACGCCTTCGCGGATCAGTTGCGTCCGCATGTCGGGCGAGGTGTCGACAAGCACGCGCGTCGTCCCGCCGTTCTCGTGCCGCTCGATCAGGAGCGAACAGCGGGTGCGCTGGTTCTTCGGATCCGCCGGGTCGCAGTCGCCCCAGACGCCCCCGATCCGCGGCACCCCGCCCGAAGACCCGCAGCCCAGGATGATGAAGCGGAGAAGCGCCATGTCACGCCGCCTTCACCGCCTGCGCGGCGCGGGTGAAGAGCCGGTCGAAATTCGCCTCGGTCGCGGCGGCGAACGCCTCGTAGTCCAGGCCGAACAGGTCGGCCCCCACGCGCGCCGTGTGGGCGGTATAGGCCGGTTCGTTCCGCTTGCCGCGGTGGGGCGGCGGCGCGAGATAGGGCGCGTCGGTTTCCAGGAGAATGCGGTCGAGGGGGGCTGCGGCGAAGATGTCGCGCAACTCCTGGCTTTTCGGGAAGGCGGCAATGCCCGACATCGACAGGTAGAAGCCGAGGTCGAGCGCCGCCCGCGCCAGCCGCGCACCGGAGGAGAAGCAGTGCATCACGCAACTGTAGGGCCCGGCCCGGTATTCCTCGACAAGGATACGGGTCATGTCCTCGTCGGCCGCGCGGGCGTGGATGATCAGCGGCAGGCGCGTCTCGCGCGCGGCCGCGATGTGGATGCGCAGACTGTGCTGCTGCACCTCGGCGCTTTCGGCGGTGTAGTGGTAATCGAGCCCGGTTTCGCCGAAGCCGACGAATTTCGGGTGCCCGGTGAGGGCGACGAGGTCGCCGACGGTCACCGGAGGCTCCTCGGCGGCGCGCATCGGATGGACACCGGCGGCAAAGAACACGCCGTCATGCGCCTCGGCGATGGCGCGCACGGCGGGGAGGTTCTTCATCCGGGTGCAGATCGTCACCATCCGGTGTACGCCCGCCGCCCCGGCGCGGGCGACGATCTCGGACACTTCCCCGGCGAAGTCGGGGAAATCGAGGTGGCAGTGGCTGTCGGTGATGCGGGGCTGGTTCGTCATGCGCCTGCCTTAGCGCGTTTTCCGGGCAAAGCAAATCGCCATGCCGCCGGCTCAGCCTGCGCCGTCGCGCTGGGCCTCGGCGATCTTCAGCACCATGTCGAGGATGAGCGCCCCGGGGTCGAGGTTCACCGCGCGGCCGTGGCGGGCCCGCGCGCCGAGGCCCTGGTGGAGCGCTGCCCAGCGCCGGCCTGCCGTCGCATCCGGGGCGAGCCGGGAAAGAAGCGCGGCCTCGCCCGGCGCGGCCTCGGGCCCCGCATGGCCCAGCGCGCCGGCGCGCGCAAGCCGGGCAAGGAAAAGGTCGAGAAGTGCCAGAAGCAGGTCCAGCCGGTCCTCCGCCCCGCGCTGGGCGGCGCTGTCGGCAAGCCGCAGGGCCTGCGGCCTGTCAAGCCGGGGAAGCGTGGCAAAAAGCCCGGTGATCGCGGCATAGGTGGCCAGCCCGTCGAGGTTGGCAAGCCGGATCGCCTCGCCCACCGAACCGCCCGCCAGGACGGCAAGCGCCGTGCCGTCGGCGTCTTCAACGCCTGCCGCGGCGATGGCGGCGGAAAGGTCGGCGGGGGACAGCGTGGCCAGCCGCAACTCGCGGCAGCGTGACCGGATCGTCGGCAGAAGCCGCGAGGGCGCATGGCTGACGAGCAGGAAGGTCACGCCCTGGGGCGGTTCCTCCAGCATCTTGAGAAGCGCGTTGGCGGCCTGCGGGTTCATCTCGTCGGCCGGATCGACGATCACCGCGCGCCGCCCGCCATCGGCGGCGCTGAGGTGCAGGAAGCTTCCCAGCCTTCGCACCTCGTCGACGGTGATCACGGACTTGAGCCGCTTCCTCTCGTCGTCCCAGGCGCGGCGAAGGACGAACAGCCGCCCCTCCGAGCCCGCATGGATCCGCCGCGCCACGGGGTGGTTCGGGTCGATGTCGAGGCTTTGCGGCGCGGCGGGCGTGGCACCGAAAAGACCCCCGCCCCGATCCTCGGGTGTCGCCAGAAGAAACCCTGCGATGCGCCATGCGAGCGTCGCCTTGCCGACCCCCAGGGGTCCGGTGAGGAGCCAGGCATGGTGAAGGCGCCCCGCCCGATAGGCATCGAGGAAGGCCGCCTCGGCAGCCCCCTGACCGACGAGCCGCCTGGTTTCTCGCGGGTGCGGCGCACCTTCCACGCGGTCGGGCTCGGGGATCGCCTCTGCGCTCATCCCAGCGCCTTGTCGGCGATGACGGCGATGTCGGATGCGACAGCCTCGGCCGGCCGGGCGCCGTCGATCACCCGGCAGCGGCCGGGGAATTCGGCCGCCAGAGCCAGGAAGCCCGCGCGCATCTTGCGCTGAAGGCCGGCGCCGAAATCCTCGAAACGCTCCTCGGTGCCGTTGCGGGCCTTCGCACGCGCAAGACCCGTCTCGGGGTCCATGTCGATGACGAAGGTGAGGTCGGGCTCCCGCCCGATCATCAATGCATGGAGCTTGTCCACCACTGCGCGAAGGTCGCCGCGCGAAAGCCCCTGATACATCCGCGTGGAATCGGCGAACCGGTCGGAGATCACCACCCTGCCCGCCCGCAGCGCCGGTTCGATCACCCTTTCCAGATGGTCGCGGCGGGCAGCGGTGAAGAGGAGTATCTCGGTCTCGGCCGACCAGCGGTCCGGATCGCCCTCCAGGACGAGCCTGCGGATTTCCTCGGCGCCCGCCGACCCGCCCGGTTCGCGGGTCAGCACCACCTCGTGCCCCCGGGCGCGAAGGTGTTCGGACAGAAGCCGCGCCTGGGTGGACTTGCCCGAGCCGTCGATCCCCTCGAAGGTGATGAACATCGCCCCGGCCTGACTGGACACCGTCAGCTTCCGACCTCGGCGATGACGCGGGTGGCGACCCGTCCGAAGGCGGTGCGCAGGTGCGTCGAGAAGCCGCCCTTCGCCACCGCCTGTTCGGCGACCAGCGGCACCGTCACAGCCTCCATTCCGGGCACCTCGATCACCAGGTCGGCGATCTTCCGGCCCAGCTCCACGGGTGCCTCCACGGGCCCGGTGTAGACGATTTCGCCTTTCAGCCCGTCACGCGCGAGCGAGGGCACCAGGATCTGCACGTCCTTCTCGGGCACGAGACCCACGCGCGCGGTCGCCCCCAGCCAGACATCGGCGTCGGCGATCCGCGAGCCACCGCGCGCGACCGTCTTCAGCGCGAATTCCCGAAAGGCCCAGTTGACGATACGCTGCGATTCCTCGGCGCGTTCGGTCGCATCCTTCAGCCCGCTGACGACGAAGACGATCCGCCGCCCGTTCTGCACCGCGGAGCCGACAAGGCCGAAGCCGGCCTCCTCGGTGTGGCCGGTCTTCAGCCCGTCCGCCCCGATTCCCATCGACAGAAGCGGATTGCGGTTGAACCGGTTGTCGGGCGCGCGGCCGTCATGCTCGAATTCGGTGATCGAGAAATAGCCGTAGTATTCGGGAAAGTCGGTGATGAGCCGCACCGCGAGAGTCCCGAGATCGTGCATGCTCATCTTCTGGTTCGGATGCGGCCAGCCCGAGGCGTTGGCGAAGGTCGAATGCGTGAGCCCGATCGCGGGCGCACGTTCGTTCATCTTCTTGGAGAATTCCTCCTCGCTGCCGGCAAGCCCCTCGGCCACCACGACGCAGGCGTCGTTGCCGGAATTGACGATGATGCCCTTGATCAGCTCCTCGACCGTCGGCCGGTCGGTCTCGTTCAGGAACATGGTCGATCCGCCCATCGACCGCGCCCGGGACGAGACCGCGAAGGTGTCGTCAAGCCGGACGCGGCCGTCCTTGAGCGCCTCGAACAGCATGTTCACCGTCATCAGCTTCGACATCGACGCGGGCGGCAGCGGCTCGTCGGCGTTCTTCGCCAGAAGCACCGTGTCCGTCGTCAGGTCGTAGACCCAGGCCGCCCGGGCAAGCGTGTCGAAGGCGCGCGCGGGAAGCGCGGCGAGAAGGAGGAAGGCAAGGATGACGGCGGCTCTGAACATGGGGCGTCAGGGCTCCTTCTAGTTCGAGACGGGATAGGCGTCGGGATAGCCGATGCCCTTCACACGGGCGACGAGCGCATCGCGTTCGGCCACCGAAGCGGAGGGGCCGACGATCACGCGCCAGTAGGTCTTGCCGTTGCTCTGGTCGGACCGGACGGCCGCGGCCATGCCCGCCGCCGTCATCTGATCGGCCGCGCGTTTGGCGTTGGCCTCCTGGCTGAAGATGCCAATCTGGATATAGCCGCGCTTGATCGCCGCGGACGCCGGAGCGGCCGCCGCGGAGGCGGTCGGGGTGGCGGTGCTGGCCGCCGCGCCGGCCGCCGCGCTGGCCCCTCCG